>NZ_CAJNKE010000004.1 GCF_905232215.1 Burkholderia sp. LMG 13014 | reverse complement strand
GACCGCGTGATGCTTCACGCGCGGGCGGCGGTGCTTGACGGCCTTCTGTTTGCGCTGCGCGGGCTTTTTCCTGGCGGCTTGCTTGACGACCTTTTTCGCATGCGGCTGCGCGTGCGCTGCGCGCTGCGGCGACTGACGTTGTGCGGACGATGCGTTCGTCGAGAAGGCGAGCATCAGCATCGACAGGGCGACGAGCAGGGTGGTCCGGGCGAGAGGCAGGCGCGCGATGAGGCCGGTCAAGCGAAAGTCTCCTTTTCACGCGTGGCGAGGCTGCGTGAAATGCGTGGGCGGTCAGCGGGATGCGGAAAATTATACGGTCGATCGCGCGAAGATGACGATTCGTTTACGCATGGAGCGACGATTCGCACGCTGGTGCTCGTCATGGCGCGTCGCGCCGTGCACGCGTGCCGCCCCACCGCGCATGCGTGACAAACGGTGGCTGCGTCGGCAAGATGCCGGGGCCACCTTTCAGGAGCTTCCCGTGTCCGCGCGCCCGCATGATTTGACCGTGTCGCCGTATGCGTCGATCGACAGCCTTGGCGAGACGGACGATCTCGTGGCCTTCAACGTGGGGCCGGACGATGCCGTCTACATGGTGTTCGCGCTGGAGCCGCTCGATTATCGAACCGAGGGGGCCGGCGGCGCGTCGTTTCCGAAAACGATGCCATCGACGTCGCAGCGGTATCGCGCGATGGCCTGGCACGGCGGCGAGGTTCGCATGGACTGCGTGATCGACAACGAGCCGTTCAATATTCACGACGTCCAGCCTGTCGGCGACGATCTGCTGCTGGTTTGCTGCCGGTCCGTCCGCCGCGGAGACGATGATTTCGACCTGAACGGGCGTTTCTATCGGCGCGACGGCACGCCGTGCGGCGCAATCCTGCTTGGCGACGGCATCGAGGCCGTGCAGGCCACGGCTGCCGGGGATATCTGGACGTCCTATTTCGACGAGGGCGTGTACGGCAATCTCGGCTGGAATTCGCCGGTCGGCGAATCCGGGTTGGTCGCGTGGAGCCGGGCCGGTGAGCAGCGCTATGCGTTTGCTCCGTCGCCGGGGTTCGGCCCGATCGACTGCTGTTACGCGCTCAACGTTCCGAACGACCGGGACGCGTGGATCTACTACTACAACACATTCGCGCTCGTCCGCGTGCGTGACCGGCAAACAGTCTGGTCATCGCGCATGCCGGTCAACGGCAGCTACGCGTTCGCGGTCATGGAGGATGCGACGCGGCACGACGGCTACTTGGCGCTGTTCTGCGGCTCGTATCAGGAACGCGACATGTTGTACCTGGTGCGTATCGATGGCGGTGGCGATGCTCGATTGGTGCGCACGTATCGCTTGCAGCGCAATGGTGCCGAACCGGTCGGAATCGCGCGAATGACTGGCCGCGGCCAAGTGCTTCATGCGGTCGGTACGGACGGTAACCTCTATCGGATCGATCGTCATCGACATGTATCAAATTGCCCGAGACAGATTGTGATGCTCAAAACTCTAATGCCTTTCTGGGTATAGCTTTGCGGTCGATCATGACGCCATGCGCTCAAGCTCTGTGCGCGGTTCGGTCACACCTTGTGACCAGACTGTGACCGACTCGGCGTGCAGCGCCAAGTGGTCCGGCGCGAGGTGCGCATATCGGAGCACCATGTCATAACTCGACCATCCGCCAAGCTCCTTCAACCGCTCAAGCGGCGTGCCATTTTGAACGTGCCAGCTCGCCCAGGTGTGGCGGACATCGTGGAATCGGAAGTTCTCGATGTTTGCCCGCGCACACGCGGAGAGCCACTGCTCACGGTCCCACGACTTGATTCGCTTGCCGTTGCGGACGAACACGAACCGCTGATGCTTCCCGAGCTGCTGGCGGATCAGATCGATGGCCTCGCTGTTGAGCGGGACACCAATCGGCTTGCCAGCTTTCGCCTGATCGGGATGGATCCATGCGCGACGTGCCACCAGATCGATCTGCGACCATTCGAGCCCCAGGATATTGGCCTGCCTTAGCCCAGTCGCAAAGCCAAAGGCGGCAATATCCCGCATCCAGTCACGATTGATCGAGCGCAGTAGCCGCTGCGCCTCCTCTTTCGTGATCCAGCGAATCCGCTTGTTGGATTCCTTGATGCATTTCAGTATCGGGGCCCGATCGATCCATTCCCACCTTACTGCCGCGTTCAGCATCCCGCGGATGGTTGCAAGATACCGATTTCGCGTTGCTACAGAGGCCGGCTTGTCTTGCTTCCACCGGCCACACTTTTCCGGGAGAGCGCCCATGATTTCGGCCGAGGTCAGGGTGTCGATCTGCCGCCCCTGAAAATACGCGCCGAAGTGTCGTAGGTGGCCCACGAAATTGACGTAATTCCGTTTCGGGACCTGCTCTTTGAGGTATCTCACGACGGCTTGTTCGTAGACGTAGCGGCACCGCTCACCGAGCTTGTGCACCCGCCACATTTCCGATCTCACCTTGTCGCGATACTCCTCAGCTTCCTTCCGGTCGGAAGTCCCACAAGAGCGGCGTATTCTTTCACCGCTTGGCGTGCGGAGATCGAGGTAATAGACGCCGCCGCGCTTTCGGATGGACATACTTCCTCCTGTGCCGTCCGCGCCGGTCGGTCGGAATTGTAACCGGACGATGCAGATCTCAAAATTTCTGGCCAGATGCGCCAGACCCCGCCGATCTTGAAGAACCCGAGCGACTTTCGATTCGCATAGACCGTCGAATACGAAACCGCGAGCAGCTCGGCCGCCTCTTTCAGGGTTAGCGCCCTCTGAATTGCTTCGCTCATAAGTCGATGTCCACGTATTTGGTGACAAAGCGCGCAGCTTCGCTGTGGTGACGGCGGTAGATGACGCGAATGCCGCCGCCGAGGTCGAGCGCCCGGCCGCGTCCGTTGTCGTCGTTCAACTCGGCCTGGTGGTCGCAGCAGACCGATCGCAACGTGACGGCGAGTGCCACCGGGTCGTCGATCAGCCGCAGCAGGAAGTCGTGGTTGATCTCGATGATGGTTCGCGTGCTCATCTGACCGCCTGCAGGTAGGCGGTCAGTCGATCGACGTATTCTTCGTGCGTCGGATGGTCGGAGACGACCAGCGTGCAATGGTGGCTGGTGTAGACGCCACCGCCGATCGACCGTACCGGCATTTCGCCGGCCGCGATGAGCGCAGCCATATCGGTCAGCGCGTCCGCCAGGTTCTGGGGCGTGTCTGCCTGGATGACCGCCTCGAACTGGACGGCGCGTTTCGGGGCTTCGCTCATGATTGAGGCTCCGTGGTTTTCTGGGTGTCGGCCGCGGCGATCCGTGCCTCGCGGCGCCCCGCGATGAATTGCTCGAGCCATTCGACTGCGTCGTCGGGCGAGCCGAGCGCGCCGGTGACGCGGCGGCGCTTGTTCATTGCGCCGCACTGTCGATAGGTAACCGTAATGGCGCCAGCGGCGATCGCGGCGGCGCGCTTGCTGATCGCGATGTCGAAGTGCTCATCGCGCGTGCCGGGGTGCTGAATCCATTTTGGGTTGACGCCGATCTCGCGCACCATGGCGAGAAGCTCGTCTGTGGTGTCGGCGATGAGGTGCGACATCTTCATCGTGCGCTGGCCGACCTTGATCTGGCCGATTTCATACCGGTACATGTCGTCGACGTAGACGGTCACTGGCCTTCTCCTGCGCGTGCGCATTGCGCGCTCGTGTTCGTGCTGCGCGGGCAAAGCCACGCATCCTTCGGCCCGCGTGCGCCGCACTGCGCGCATTCGGCCTGCCCGGCTGGCGATGCCAGCTCCGGGTACAGACTGGCACGCAAGTGCGCCGGCAGCCCGGCCGCGCGGATGGCGAACACTTCGATGTCGGTCAGCATTGGCCTTCTCCTGCGCGGGCGGCGTCGATGACAGCCTTCCCGAGATCCGTATTGAAATAGCACGTGGTCGGGAACTCGCCGAAGTCTGTGCACGAGCAGTTTTCACCGCACGGGGATTCCACGCGCCGCTCTTCGATCAAGCCGCACTGCTCGGCGTAGGCTTGGAGTTCCCCGCCATCAACGTCACCGGGATAGCCGCCGTTTCGATGGTCTTTCAGCACTAGGCCGGCGAAGCGCTTGAGTTTCGCGACGTCGTCATCCGTCACCTCGGCGCGCGGCTCCGGCTCGACGGGATGCGCGGTCAGCACGTCGAGCAATCCATTCGCAATCTCGACATCTTCGGGTCCGCGGCCGCGCAACCGCTCCTCGGCACGCTCGATCTTGTCTCGGTGGTCGTCGGTGAGGTGCGCGCGCGGCTCCGGCTGCTGCGCGGCGAGGAGGGCGGTCAAGCGCCCGAGCAGGCGAAGTTCGGCGTCGTAGAACGCTTTGTCATCTGCATCGGGCCACTCGCCGTCGATCGAGCATCCGGCTTTCAGTGCATCGGCGCTACGCGAAATGCTCTGGCAGGCGTCCATGATCGTGGCGCGCGCATCAGCGGTCAGCGTCTTATTCATGCTTGGCTCCCTCAATCCGCTCGCGCTTGTAGTACGTGTTGTTCCCGCATTTCGGGCACACGAGCTGTTTGATGCCGAGCTTCGAGGAATAGCCCTTCGCAGGGCCGCCATCGACGAGATCAGAATGCATACCTTTCCAGCCGCACTTCCGCGTCTTCGAACACTCGATCGGGATGTCGTGTTCGCTGGCGGGCGTATTGTTGATGTCAGGCATGCTTGGCTCCTTCGAGAAGGGCGTCGATCTTCGAGAACAGGTCGATGACGCGCGTCGGCGGGTCGTTTTCCCACTCGACCCGGGCCAGTTCCTCCCGCGCCTGACGCAGCGCATCCGTCAGACCCGCATCCCGCGTAGCGAGAGCGGCGTCGACGATTTCCTGCACTTTGACGTGTCCGAAATAGACCGCGTTCGCCTCCAACACCTTTCTGACCGCCGTGATGGCGTCCGTCGGCCTCATCCGAGTGGCGACCTGCGCGGGCGGGGCGGTGTAGAGCGGGCTCACTTCATGGTGCACGGAGACGCGCGAGATCTTGCTGAGATCGGTTGTCGCATGCCAGCCGGTCGGGGTGAGATAGCGCCACGCCACTGGTTCCACCGCCTCTTGCCCCGCTGCCGCTGCATCTGCGGAGGGAGGCGTAGGAGCGGCGGCGAGCATAGCCGCATAAAGTTCGGCAGTCGTTTTGCGCGCCCTGGCTGCTATCGATGCTGCGTGCAACATATTGCCTGTAGGAGCGACCGGTACGAGCTTCCACCCCTCCGACACCGCTCCCGCCACCTCAGTGCGAGGGGCGCGGGACAGGGTAGTCACAGCGCACGGCTCGAACTCGTAGCTGTCCTCGTGAACCTCCAGCTCGCCAGTCGTGTGCGTGACGACGCCCGAAACGATCCCCTCGACCTCCGTGGGCCATTCCTGATCGTGCATCGCGTCTCGGCGATATTCCGCAATTGCCTCGCGGTGCGCTGCATCGCGCTCGGCGTCGGTGTCGTAGAACTCGACGTGGCCGCCGGCCCGGTCGTAGACGAAATAGCCGTCCGTCGTCGGAAACGCCCGCTCATCCGCCCCATTGCCCGTGCCTTCGAGCGGGGCGGCCCATGGCCTACCGAGCGCTTTCCAGATTGCGACGATGCTGGCGCGGGTGACGCCGTGGCCGTATTCGTATCGAGCGACATCCATCGCTGCATCGATCAGGTGTCGCGGCGGCTCAGTTCCGGCCGGCGCTGCTTCGTGCTGCTCGACATCGTAGCCATCGAACGCGTGTGCGATGAATTCGGTCAGGATGAAGCGGTCTTCGTCGTTCGGCTCGCGCGAGTCGTTGTTCTCGCCGACGATCTCAAACGTTTCGATCGCGGCGAGCGCTTCTTGCGCGGTCAGCGCATCAGCGCGGCTATTGTCGGTGGTGGTCATGTGTGGTCCTCACAATGTGGCTTTCGCGCGCTCGCGCACTTCATCGCGACGGTCGTTGCGCTCGCGGCGCTGTTCGTCTTCATCCTTGGGCGGCTCGATCGGTTTCGGCTGTCGCGCTTCGTATTGCTGAAGAAGCCATTTCCGGTTTTCTTCGAGCTGCTCGCGCTGTTCGGCAGTCGGTTCGTCGGACTCTTCCGGAATCAGCCGGACGATCCCGCGCAGTTTCATTTCGCGGATCTTTGTCTCGACGCGCACGAGGTCTTCTTTCGCGAAGCCGATCGCGCCGTAGTAACGTTGCTCGGGCGTCTTGTCAGTCGGGTCGAGCAGCTTGCGATTGAGGGCGCGTGACAGCCGATCCATGTACGTCCAGTGCGGATCGTTGTGCGTGCAGCAGTTGCAATCCTTCGGGAGCGTCACGATTTCGCCGGTAGCAAGTTCAGCTTTCATCGTCATCCTCAATTAGTAGGGAAGAAGCCGGCGTTACTGAACGGAGACATCCGGAACAATCACGGATGGCTTGAACACCACTTTGTAGTGGTACGTGCTGGCCGCCGCCGAATCGAGCTGCTCGATGAAGTACGTCACGTTGTTGGACAGACCGAGGAAGTGCTTTTTATAGCTGTTTGGGCCTGTCTTGCAGATGATCGCGAGCTTCGAATCGGTGCTTGAGTTGTCCTTGGAGCAGAGGCCTTCTATCGTGAGGATGTAGTCGCCGGTGAAGCCGTTGTAAAAAACGATTCGGCGATTGATCTGGAAGTTGTCAGCGGCAGTCGACAGGTTCTGCGAGGCGACATCGGCATCGTTGGTGCAGGCCCCGAGAAGGGACGTGAAAGAGATTGCAGCGGAAAAGAGAAGACGTGAGAGCGTCATGGTGGTCAATCCTCAAATCAGAAGGTCTTGGTGAGATCGCGGTCAACCGCTTTGCCGAGAGATCGAATAAGGTTCGCGAGGTAGACGCGGTCCTGGTGGCTGGCGGTCGCTTGGCGAAGCAGGCCGAAATACGAATTAGCAACTTGCATCAGGTCGCTGGGCGATGTTTCTGCAACTCGGCGCAATGCTTCGTTGCGCGTGCGCTTCCGCGTTTCGCGACGCCACGGCTTGATGACCTGGCCAACGAAGTCGACGCCACGATGGATCGGCTGCAGGATGGTTTTGCGCGGGTTGATACGGGTGCCGAGTCGAGCCGGGAGGAACGCCGTCACGTCGGCGAGGATCTCGTTCAATCGTTCCGGCGACTCGTGCAGAAAAACGAAATCGTCGACATACCGGACGTAGTGCCGCGCGCCGAGCAGGTGCTTTGCGCGCTGATCGAGCACGTCGAGGTAGACGTTCGCGAAGAACTGGCTCGACAGATTCCCGATCGGCAATCCGAGATGCGGCGATTGGTCCAGTAGCCGTTTATGTGGCGGGACGAGATCCATCATGTCCGGATCGCCGTGGTATACGTAATCGGCCCGAGGATCGTGCATCAGTACGGTTTCGGTCAGCGATCGCCAGAAGGGCTCGGGTATCTTCGCGAGCAACAGGTCGAGCAAAATTCGTTTGTCGATGCTGACGAAAAAGTTTGCGAGATCGCACTTTAGGTAGAACGCACGCCTCGACCAGTTCTGCGTGACCGAGCGCACTTTCGCTTCTAGGCGCTCGGCGGCGTATAACGTGCCTCGGCCCTTGATACAGGCGCATGAATCGGCGATGAAGCTACGTTCGAAGCGCGGGCCGATCCGGTTGTAAAGCAGGTGATGAACGATGCGATCGCGAAACTCAGCTGCCCAAACTTCGCGCGGCTTCGGGCGCGTGATGACGAAGCAGACTGAACGCCCTGGCCGGTAGCTGCCGTTGGCAAGTTCATCATGCAAACGCGCCAGGTTGCACTCGAGATTTGACTCGAAGGCTAGGGCACTAGCGGTGTTGCGTTTTGTTCGCCGGCAATCGCGATATGCCGCGACGAGCTCGGCGCCAGAGAATCCATCTTGCCGCTCGATCCAATCTGCTGACGGCGACCCCGCGGAGCTCGACGCTCTTGTGGTTGTTGTTCTGGTTGCCGTTGTTGTAGTTCTGGTACCAGGCATAGGCGGACCTATCGTGCTATCTACGTCGCTCTGCCGAAGGCCCTCGCCGATCAGCGGAGAAACTGCGCTGGACCTATCCGCACGCAGGCGGACGGTATCCTCATTGCGCATGGCGGTGGCCTTGTGGGCCAGCGGCACGACCAGATTAAATCGGCGCTCTGTCATGGCGGCGTGACCCTCCACGAGACTGGCGATGTGCGGCCCATTCCCTCCACTTCACAGCCTGCTTCGCGATGCTCTCGGTAAGGCGGATCACGGCCCAATACTGACGATCCGTGATTTCCTTCATATCCCACGAGAGCCGAAACAGCATTTCGACGAGCTTGACGCGTTCGATCAGCATCGAAATGTGCGGGACCTTGTCATCGGCAACATTCGCCCGATAGACGAGGAGCAGCAGCTTTTTCGTTTCATCGACAATTTCTTCGCCGATGAGCCGCTTGAAAGAACGTTCCATGTTCTTGACCATGCCGGTGACCTTCGTAAGAAGGTCATAGCCGGTCTTGTACACGTCGAGCTCGGTGTGGAGGGCCATGGTGGATTAAATGATTAAATTACCGAAGGAATGAATCTGCTGACGGCGACCCCGCGGAGCTCGACGCTCTTGTGGCTGAGGCCCTGGAGGCCGCCGTAGTAGTTCTGGGACCAGGCATAGGCGGAGTCGTCCTCGCGCTCTTCTTCGAGCCACATGCTGCCCTCGGCGCAGAACTCGGGAAATGCAGCCTGCAGGAGTCGCCCTTCGCGGCGATTCGGGGTCTTCAGGCCGCGGCCGGCCGTATAGGCCTTCACGCTGTCGTGCGAGCCGCTTTCTTCGCCGGCATGCAGGATCAGGTAGTAGTCGATCGACCCATCGTCCTTCAGGATCGGGCCCGCGACGCGGGCGCCGGCCGGCAGCGGAATCACCGTGCGTTCGATGACGTACTCGGTTGCCGTCGACTGCTTTTCGTACTGATCGATCAGCGCGCCGAACCGCGCATGCTCGCTCTTGAGCTGTTCCAACGTCACGTCCGACATGAAATCTCTCCGGGTAGTGAATCGAATGAGTGAATGAATCAAGCAGTGAATCTGCTGACGGCGACCCCGCGGAGCGCGACGCTCTTGCGGTCGTCGTACTGGTCGCCGTAGCCGTAGTTCTGGCACCAGGCAGAGGCGGAATCCCATTCGCAGATCTCGTCGGTCCAGTAACCGGCCGGCTTCACGAGGTCGCGATGCTCGTTGTAGATGATCAGCGCTTCGATGCGGTTGATGAGGACGCCGCCGACGCTCTTCGCCCATTCGCGCTGCAGCTCGAGCGGCAGGCGCTCATCATTCACGGCGATGACGACTGAGTGTTCGACGTCACCGTTCTTGTTGACGTGGCCATAGAGATAGGTATGACCTTCTGCGGCCGGGGGAAGCTGGATCTGCATGGGATCTCCAGAAAAGGAGCGGGCGCCGCTCTGGACGCCCGCAAAGTGCTACTGCCAAGAAGAGGGAAATCGAAAAGAGCAGGCGCTATTCAAGCCGCCCACAAAAAGCCACGCATCCGAGGCAACGGAATTTGCGCGGCTTGTGGTAGCGGGGGAGTCAGTAATCTCCATGGCCGGGATACGACGTATCGATGTCGTCGACGTCGCAATCAATGACGAGCTTCGTACCGGCTGCGTAGAGTTGGAACAGCTTCCGTTCGAAACCGTAAATCGGCCCGATGAAGAGCGCATTCTTCGGGTCGATCTCGTTGATCCTGACGCTGTACACGCGCCCGTCCATCGTGTCGATTCGCCACGGGCACCGATACCGGTCGATTCCGGCTTCCTTGTCGAGCCCGATATGGGTGAATGACCCCTCGGTATCCACCGTCAACGTGATTCGGTCGGGCAAGTCGCACGAGCAGGAATATGACTGCTTCTCGGCCTGAAATTTGATGAAGTCCGCAACCAGCTCGGACAGTTTGATTTCTTCCGGAGCAGGAGCGAGAAGTTCGTCGAGCTGCGTCGCCACGTGCCTTTCGATCTGCTCATTCAGACCTTCTTCGACACGCTTCCGAATGATCTTGAGGATCAGGTCGTTGTATCCGGGGAGGCCGAGCTTCGAGAAATCGACCTGGACAGCTTTCTTGACGTGTTCGCTCAGTTGCTTGCCGAATTCCGAATAGCTTTGCAGCTCGTCGTTGACGATCGACGTGATGGTTTTCGTCAGCTTCTCTTCGATGGCTTTCTCGATGGTGCCGGAGGTGACGATGTTCGAAAATGCGTTCGAGACGGCTTGCTCAAGCTCTTTCATGGGCTTTCCCGTAAGTGAGTGATGCTGAAGTGGTCGCGATGCGCCGCGCGTTAAGTGCGCTGTGCGACTGGTGCGCGCTCGATGCGATCGGAGTCTTGTTGCAGAATGGATTGCAGGCAGAGGAATACGATGATGGCCGCGAGCGCACCGAGCCAGATTTTCACCAGGGCCACGTAAGAACCCCCGCACGGAACGCGACGCAGAGGAACCAGACACCCCCCGCGCCGATACCGCAGCCGATGGCCCACAGGCCGCCCTTGAAGACGTAGCTGTGAATCTCATCGCAGGCGCCGAGCAGCTCGTTGTCGGTCGTGCCAATCAAAACAAGCGATCGCTTGTTTTTGTGAATTACAGGCTGCAGGCTGTTCACGGGATTCTCCGCAATAGGTTAGTGCCGGTGGTGTTCGTCGTCGTTCATGCGCTCGACTCCGCGAAGAATCGCGATGCCAAGGACGATGAAGACGGCCGCCACGCCGATCAGAAACTTTTCCATGTGAGGATTCCTAATTTAAGTGTCGAAACACGGAACCCGGTCCGAGACTGCGCTCAAGGAATGGCACTGAATGGCAATGCCATTCGATCAGCGCAGTCGAAACTTTCAAGGGCGCGCACTCGGTGTGGTGCGAGCACAGCGTCGGTAGGTAGATGCGGGGGATCCGCGGCCGAATGCGCGCTCTTGAAAGCTGTGTCTCCCGCACTTCGACAAGCTGTCATGCGGCGGGCGGGCGGGGCATGTATGCGACAGGGCGGAGCCCAGGCAACTTTTATCCCAGCAGTCAGGTTAAAGAACGTCCGCCGAAGCGGATGCGCCCAATGGCGCGGTCATCATCAGTGCACGCATCACGTGCAGACAGCGGGCCGTTGCTACATCTGCCTCCCGCCGTTTCGACCTGCTACGCGGTGAGGGCGCTTTCGCTCCACCACGATTCGGTCGCTCGCCCATCGCCGGCCTTGTAGCGGATGAGGTAGGCATCCTCCGTATGCGAATATTCCGCACGGCCAATGACCTTGCCGGTTTCACCGCTGGCGGCGATCTTGACGGTATCGTCCAAACCAAACTTGAAGCCCATTTCGTTTCCCTCGGGTTCGTAGAGATCCCCTCTCGGGGCGGTGGCGCAGCGATCTGTGCTGCGTTGGATTAAATATTAGTAACCTAATACATCCGTGTCAATAGGAAACTAATTATTTCGTGCGCGCCTCGTGCCCCGCTTGGTCTGGGCGGTTCTAAGAAGCTTCTATCGGAGGAGATTCACGAAATCTGAGATGCGCTTGCGGTAGGCTCGGTCGAGGCATCGCACATTCTGAGCGCAGCGGTTTCTCGCTTCGAGCCATTTGCCTTGGGCTTGAGGGGAGGCGACCGCATTCGCCGAATTAGCCACAGCCGCCCGATAGCCGACCTGCATCACACCGGACAGGTAAGACAACTCAGGATTGTGGCAGACGACCCACTCTGATGGATTGTCGCCATTCGGGCAAGTAATTCCGGGCGCAAGATCGAATCGCTCGTCGAGGGGCAAACCGAGCATCCCGACATATCGGAAAAACTCCTCGCGCATCATCACTCGCTGCTGATCGATCGTAAGGGGCGCCGCGGGCCCAGCCAAGGCTAGTATCGAGAGTCCGAAGATGCACTGACGGATCCTGAGCATTGAAAGACTACATGCGCTGTTTGATTTTTCTGGCTGGAACTGGGTGCGCGACATAATACATCCAGGTGATTTCTTCTGGTTGGTACGTATAGGTCGCCTGTTCCGCATAGCTTCCGAGGCGGACGCCGCCGCGTCGAGAAAGCAGCCGCTTCAGCATCGTTTCGCCCGTGGCTAGACGTACAAGCACGTCATCCTCGATCTCTGGCTCCGTTCCCGGCTCAACGAGGGCGAACTCGCCAGGGTTAAATCTCGGCGCCATTGATCCACCAACCACCGGAGCAAGGAAGGCGTGCGGGTCGCTGGTGGCAATTTCTGCATATTCGTCCGTAGCGCCCACTGGATAGTCCCCGTCAGTCCAAATTCTTTCCGGCAAGCCGCCTTGTGCTCGCCCGACAACAAACACAGATCGAAAGTTGTCAGTATTGACAGGATACTGCAAAAGGGACGGATGGCCAGATTCGGCAGCGGCATTTTGTGCGACGACGGTCTTCCGGGACGGGTCTCCGGTCCCGGTTTCCAGCCAGTCAACTGACACGTTGAGAACGCGCGCCAAAGCGGCAATGTGTTTAGTGCCCTGATTCTTCCCTGACTCGATTTGCGCAATGAGACCTTGCGAAACGCCTACGGCTCGCGCGAGGGATTCTTGCGAGAGCTGGGCATCGATGCGGAGTTGACGGACTCTGGACCCGATCGTTTTCATGGGCGAAGGATATTAGAAAACTCTATTAGTTTGCTCTTGACGTGGCCCATTAGGATGCTAATATTGGCGCATGAACTGGAAATCAATGATCCGCGAGCTGCTCGACGCCGGCCTCACCCAGAGGGAGATTGCTGATGCTATCGGTGTCACGCAGTCGACTGTAAGCCAGGTGCTCGGTGGAAAGTCTGGAAACCAGCGCGGATTCCGATTCGAGCCGGGACAGCGCCTTGTCGAACTCCATCGGCGAACGTGCGGCACTCCAATGGAGAACTCGTCCGATTCTTCCGACGATGTCCAACCGCCGGCCGGAACGCCGGATCGAAAGGAGGGCGATTGATGCAGCGCCGCTTTGTTACGAAGCGCGGAAGCCGACGGTTTCGCGGACGCGACTTTGAGCGCGTTTCGCTGAAGCCGGCGCCCACGCATCGATACCGGGAGCGGCTCGCCCGCGTCATGCAGATTTCATTCGATCTCGAATCGCTGCAATCAGGACTCGACGAGTGGAGTCGTCGCTTGGATGACGCGTGGATCGGTCCAGCTCTTCGAGCTGAGCTACAAGCTGAGCGGCGTCTAGCGCTGAGGATTTCACGAGTAGCCGAAGAAAGTCGGCAAGAAGCTCCGCGATAGCCTCCCGCTGACTTTTCATTACATCGTGGAAGTACGAAGAGTTTTTCAGAAAAGCATCGAGCTGAGCCTTCACGTTTGGATTGTCGTTCAGTCGATGGTTGTTCGAAATGGTCATGCGAACCCCGTTGCGTATGGGTTGAGGAAGGAGAGAGCTTCGATTCTCGCATAGCGGTGGTTCGCATCCAGTTGAGTCAGTGGCTTCAGGTTACGCAAGGCGGCCTGCAAGGTCATTCAAGCAATTTTGATTTCTATGGAGTTGGTATGAGCACGATTGAATTTGTTCGGAAGCCCAGCATCGAGCGAGCTTTCCGTGAAGCGCTGACGGATCCGCGTGCCCGCGGCCCGATCGCGGAAGCGCTCGGTTGGGATGAGTCGCAGGTCAGCCGGTTCCTGTCCGGCCAGCTTGGAATTCCCATCGGGAAGATCGACGCTGGCCTGAACGCGCTCGAGCTCCGCGTCGTGTCGCGCGAGTACCTCGACGGCCTGTCGACGATGAGCAAGGTGGGTGTGAACTGCCATTGCGCGCGCGAAGGATTTGGGGAGTGCGGCGGCCGGTTCTGACGTAGCGGCCGGAGTCTCGATATAAGCGTTTTCTGCGGAAAGCGTTTTTATCCGGATTTCGTAGTCCTAAGCGGCTTCGAGCCGCAGGAGAGGCCGCATGGATGATTTTTTTAGCGCCCGTTCGGGCCATCGCGTCTCCGAGACGCAGCAAGACAGCTTCCATTCCATTTCGGTCGCCAAGCTTTCGGCAACCCAGCAGATGGTGATGGATTGCTTCGACACGACCGAAACCTTGCTGACCCGCGAGGACATTTCGGCGCGTACGAATCTCAAACTCTCCAGCGTATGCGGCCGCGTGCGGGCATTGCTCGACGCCGGCCTGCTGGTGAAGCGCGGCACGCGCAAGTGCCCCGCGACTGGCAAGTCGCAAGAACTGCTCGGCCTGCCGGTCGCCTGACATGGCCCGGTTCCATTGCCGGTGCCGCAAGTGCGACCGCCGCATGGTGCTTCAGGACAAACCCGGCGTCCTGGAAGACGCGGCATATCCGAAATGCATCTGCGGCGCGCGCGACTGGCGCATCGACAAATGGATGATGGAGCGGAACGCCGGCGCGACGCGTTGCGACTTCCGAGGCTACTGGTTCCCACATCGCATGGGCAGCATCTACTGCCAATATCGAAAAGACGGCAGCGATCGCCTGCCGGGCCATCCCGATTTCTGGGATCGCGACATGACCCAAGACCAACACGACGCCCTCGTGGCGCAATACAGCGCGGAATCGCGCGAGAACCGCATGCCGCTCGAGGCGGCAGCCTAGGAGAAAAACGTGGGCAGAAGCTCAAAAGAAGTCTACGGCGCATCGGGTCAGGGGAACGTCCTTGGCATGGATCCGGACGCATTCACGCTCGTGACCGATCCGACGCATCCGCTGTACGACCGTCGCGTCCACCAGGCGCCGGACGAAAAAACGATTCGCAACTACCGGGCGCACGGCGTGTTCACGCCGGTCGTGTTCTACAAGGACGTAGAGACGGGGCAGTTCTTGATCGTCGAAGGGCGTCGCCGCGTCATCAATGCCCGCGAGCTCAACCGCCGACTGAGGCACGAAGGGCTCGAACCGATCACCATCCCTGCGATTCCGAAGCGCGTTTTGAGCGACGGGGTGAAGCCGTTCGTCGGCGTGATGATCAGCGCAAACGAGATCCGGCAGGGTGATTCGCTCGTGAACCGTGCCGAGAAGATGGCGCGCGCGCTCGACGTCGGCCACACGCTCGAGGCGGTGTCGGCCATGTTCGGCGTAAACGAGGCGACCGTGACGTCTGCCATGAAGCTGCTTGAGTGCTGCATGGCTGTCCGCGATGCGGTCGAGGCCGGCACGATCACCCAGGTTGTCGCGATGAAGCTGGCGAAGCTGTCGCCAGACGAGCAGCGCACCAAGCTGGCCGAAATCGAGGCGGCCATCGAAGGCAAGGTCGGGCATGAGCGGTCACGGGCGATGCGGGCAGCGCTCGACGCCGCACCCGTGAAGCGCGCCAAGCCGACGCGCAAAGACATTGCAGAGGCGCTCAAGACCGCAACCGGCGAGCGCGCCGAAGCGCTGCGTTGGGTTCTCGGCCTCGCTGATGGCGAGACGGCGCCTGCGGTCGATCCGCGGCAGATGTCGATCGATGAGGCGGCATGAGCGGCTACGCATACCAGTGGGCAAAGCGTCAGCGCGTCGGTGACTCGTCGGCGAAGACGCTGCTCAAGACATACGCGCATTGGGCTGCCGAGGATTATTCGACCTGGGTGACAAATGACGAGTTGCTGCTCGATACGGAGCTGAACATCCAGACGATCCGTAAGGCCCGCGCCAAACTGATTGAGCTGGGCTTCCTGGTCGAGACAGACCGCCGTCTCGGCGAGACGCGAAGCATCGTCGTTTATCAGATCGTTGCGCCGGCCGGTTCGACCGTTGTACAGGCAGTAGATCAGCGTTCGGGTGACACGATCTCGCTCAGCCCGCCGACCGTCGAGGAATACTCAAAGCAGGGTGAAAAACAAAGCCGCTCCAAATCTCGACCCTCTAAGGGAGGTGAAATTTCAAGCGGCTCGAAATCTCAAGCGGCTCGAAATCCCACCTCAAGCCCCTCCAAATCCCATGCTAAGGGGGGTGAAATTTCGTCTGAAGAGGGTCCAAATTTGGAGGGCAAGAAAGCAGTAGAAGTACAAGAGAAGAACGGAGAACAGCGAAACGCGCGGCGAGCGCCGCGAGTTGCGTTGCATGCCGAACTTCTGAACCTCGAACTGCCGGAATGGCTCCCGTTCGACGCATGGGATGCCTGGTGCGAGCACCGCGAGGCGAAAGCGACCGGCAAGAACGGGATCCCCTGGACGCGTCCGGCGGCCCGCGTCTCGCTGAAGAAGCTCGAGCAGATCCACGGTCGCGGCATGAGCGTTGTCGACGCGATTGACGAATCGGTGCTGCGTGGCTGGACGGGGATCTGGGAGGCGAAGGCTGCGGATGTCGCGGGTGCGGCTGGTGGCGCTGCTGATGGGTGGTGGGTCGGCGAGGTTGGCTGGCGCGACCAAGGCAAGCGGCTTGGCATCGATGTGGCACGGTTCCAGTACTTCGAGCAGTTCAAGGCGAAGGTTTGCAAGACGCTCGGCCCGGGACCGTGGATGGAGTTCCTGCTCGCTGCGGTGAGCCGCGAGAGCGAAGAGCGTGGCGAGCACCTCTACGCGTACCTCAACGACATTCCGCGTGATCAGGTTGCGCAGCCGGAGGCGGCATGACGAAGCGAACCTCTTGGCCGATGCGAGTCGACGCAGGTACGAAGACCATAGGCACGGCGCGCATTCGCGACGACTCGCGCCCGAAGTTGACGGCGGCGCAGAAGGCGATCTTCGACAAGATCGGAAACCGCCCGCAGGTTGATGCCGGCTTCGACGACATCGCTGACGGCGTCGATTCGGGCCGGCCGGTGCCGCTCTCGATGCAGGCGCCATCGAAGCCGTCGAAGTACCGGAACCAGCGTTGCGAGCACGACGGCATCACCTTCGATAGCCGACGCGAGCGGGATCGCTGGATCGTTCTGCGCCGTGAATTGGCCGCCGGCCTGATTACCGAGCTCGAGCGCCAGGTTGCTTACGTGCTGGCGGATCCGGTCGTGATCGACGGTCGCAAGAAGCCAGCGCTTCGCTACGTCGCTGACTTCGTCTACGAGCGCGACGGCAAGACTGTGATCGAGGACGTCAAGGGCGTGATCACTCCGGAATACCGCATCAAACGTCATCTGATGGCCGCTCGCGGCCTGCAGATCATCGAGATCAAGTGAGAGGTGTTGCGAATGGCTGAACGGAAGATGGGCTACACGGCGCGGCTGGTCTGCGAGGGTCTTGCGGAAAACCCGAACGTCACCATGGGGGAGCTCGCCGTGAAGATGAAGCGCACCGTCGAGGCGATCAAGCGTCCACTACGCAAATTGATCGCCGAGGAATACGTGAAGCGCGGCCGCCGCGCCAAGGGCGGATACCTGCTCAAGTTGACCGGCAAGCCGTTCCCGTCGTCGGGAAACTACACGCCTTCAGAGAACCCGGCATTCGTTCGTGTGCGCCAGATCGACGAGGGTTTCAGGACGTTGATCCCGGCCATGCGGGCGATGGTCGACGCCGGGCGCGTAGCGGCATGAAGCGATCAGGTTTCGGCCCGCGCAAGAAGCCGATGGTGCGCGGTTCGTGGTCCCGGAAAAGCTCACCGTTACCCGAGCAAGCACCGAAAAAGATCGCGATGAAACGTCGCGCAAAGCGCCCGACGGTCGATGAAGGAGCGAAGTATCTCGCGGCCTGCCGCGGCGAGCCGTGTTTTCTGCGTGTCCCCGGTATCTGTCGGTTGAACCCGATCGACGAGACCGTCGTGCCATGCCATTCGAATCAGGCGCGGCACGGGAAGGCTGCTGGCATGAAGGCGAAAAACGAATTCACGGTTCCGGGTTGCCACTTCTGCCACGCATGGATCGACCAGAACCGCTCCGGCACGCCGAAGCGGGTCAAGTTCGATGTCTGGGATCGGGGATACGAGAGGTGGGAGCCAGTACGGGCCCGAAAGATGGGAATGACGGAGGAAGTGTGCGCCTTGTCGTGAAGATGTCTTTGCCGTCCATCCGCCATTGGCGCTATCTGCGCGAGAACTGGGTGACGTTCGAATGCCGCGCAGTCCGTCTGCGCGGACCTGTTCGCCGCGGCATACCGGCGAAACCGTCTCCCGCATGGATCTATGCAGACGTGATCGTGCCGGACAAATACCGTGACCAGGCCGCGCCGCATGCATGGAATCCGGACGGGACCTATCCGGTTGAGGTGCCGGTGAACTGGAACGCGAAGACGTTGGCGCCGTACCTCGTTCGAATGGATGCGGGCGAAATCGAATTGAACGTGGGGGATCAAGTATGACGCCGGCGAAATATCAGGCTGCTCTCAGCGGCCTGTCCGCGATCGCAAAGAAGGTGCTCGAAATGGTCCCGATCCAGGAAGCATGGTCGCGGTCCGAAATCGCCGGCCATCTCTTGCGCGTGACGAAGAGTTCGCCGGATACCGCGGTAATCGATGGGTGCCTTGGCCGCCTGAAGGATTCCGGGCTCATCCGTGAGGCGAGCCGCGGCCGCTATCAACGTATCGAAGTCAGAGAGAGGGAGGTACTGAAGGTGCCGGAACAGAAATCTGCAGAAACTATCGCGGCGACGGAGCCGCAGGAAATTCTCCCGATCGAGATTCTGTCGCAACTGGCCGAGCGCACGCGGGCACTCGCAACGCAGATCGTGATCCTCGCATCGGACATCGAGACGGCGGCGCTCACGATCGAGCAGGGGAATGCCGAAAACGCGGCCAACCTCGAGAAGCTGCGTCAACTCCAATCTCTCTTGAAGAGCCTGGCATGAGCGAAATTGCATGCATTGAACTGTCATCGGTGCCGGCCCCGTTGCGCGCGGCCTCGGCGAACCGCGTCGACGACGTCTCGGGCGATCGTTTGGTCGCGTTCACGGGTTGCCCGGTAATCGGGCGTGAGGCAGACAACGGGGAAATCGAATTTTCGTTTCCCCGGGGCGTCGATCTGCGCGAATCGCTCATCGACTGGATGCTGTATTGGGGCATCCCTTTCCGGGTGATGGTGTGATGAACAAAATCACGTTCGGAAAGGCAACTCTCGTGATCGGCGGGAACGAATTTGAGATTGGCTCGATTAACGGTGTGACTGCCCGGTTCAATGGTGTCGACATCTGCTCCGATCGAATCGAATGGCCGCTCAACGGATGGTCAGGATCATTTGAAATCGCTGGATCCGTATCGCTCGATGCGTGGCTTGTTGCCGCTACGCGTATTCGGCCGTTTCAGCGTGGTCGTAGCCCGCGCCAGATTGGAATGCGTAAGCTGCGCCGCCTGAAATATTGGAGGCTCTCATGAGGACGACGGTGAAGGGTGGCCCGGTTGCTCGACTTTCCGGCTTATGGGCGAACGAACCTGCGTTCCTTGAGTGGATGCGGTCGATTGGCCAGCCGGCCAATACCCCGATCGACGCGGCCGAATTCATTCGTGCACGCTGCCGCGTCGAGAGCCGCGCCGAGCTCGACCATGATCCGCGAGCGAAAGCCCGGTTCGATCAATACGTTCGCTTGCCCTACGCCAAATTTCGGGCCGCTCACCGGCATCAATGAGCATTAGGCTTCAAATCCAACAACACGACAGTTACAGCACGGGTGAATAGATGAGCGAATTTAAGAACATGGAAGAACGCTTGGACAACTGGGGCGTCACCGTGCGATCGCCGAAGTTCCATGACGGCGTGTGTGCGCAATGGGCCCGCCTATATGTGGCGCTGCGCGATGGGAGCCCTTTGCCTGCCAGCGTCACGCCGGTCGAGAAGGATGGGTGGCTCGTCGAGGCTGCCTGGTCATCAATGCCAGATCATGTGGCGAAATGGGTTCTGAAATATACGTATGTTCTTCGCATGTCGCCGGAACAGGTTCAAACGAGAATGCGAAAGACACATCGCGCTGTGTTGCGCGGTCGGAAGTTTGATCTGGTGCTTGCGGAGGCGCATGCCGCAATTTCGAAGCGAATTGCGATCTTCTCTGCACAGGCGGTGATCAAAAATGTGCGAGAAGGGGGTTGTAAACCCGAGAACCTTGTTCTATGATTCGACCCAGATTACCGATTCCGCCTTGCGCGTGAGCTTTCGCCTCCCAGTGGGAGGTGAAGTCGCGAGCAAACAAAGCCCGCTATGCGAAAGCATGCGGGCTTTTTGCATTGGAGATTCGAATGGAAGGCCTGAACGAAAACGCTGTTGTTCAAAGCGACCAGATCCAGACCGGCGAAGCCCTCGGTACGATGGGAGCTGGCGTTGAAGCCGATGTGGATAAGAAGGTGGCTGACGTGACGATCGAGCATCCGCTCAGCATCATTTCCGAGATCGAACACCTCCTCCGGATCGTCGGCAACGTCGCCGTGTACGAATTCCGTCGCATCACGGAACGTCTGGCTGACCTGAAGAACCATCCGGCCATCAAGCCGGGCGAATGATGCCGGCGGCGTTCGCGATCAACGTTGACGCCGATGTACGCGCGCTGAGCAAATCACTCACTCGCCTTCAGAAGGATCAGCTGCCTTTCGCTGTTTCGCAGGCGCTCACGGCGACGGCGAAGCTTGCGCAAGGTGCCGAAAAGGCGGCTCTGCCGGAGGTGTTCGATCGGCCGACCCCATTCACGATCAATTCCGTTGCTGTGAAGGGCGCTCGTAAGAGCGATCTCGAAGCGCGCGTATTCGTGAAGGACATCGCGGCGGCCTACCTTGAGCCGTACGAATTCGGGGGCGACCACAAGCTCATTGGTCGCGGCAAAACCTGGCTGAATCCGAAGGACAAGACGCTTCTCAACCAGTACGGCAACTTCAGCCGAAACGCCCTACAGCGCTTGGAGGCGCGTCCCGATGTGTTCGTTGGGACGGTCAAGACGAAGAGTGGTGAATCGATTGGTGGCGTTTGGCAGCGGCCGACCAACGTTAAGGCGATTAAACGCAGCGGGAAGCGCGGCGTCGCATTGCGGGGCGCCAACAAGTCTGACCATCTCAAGCTGCTGATCCGATTCGGTGATGCTGAGCCCGTCAAGCGTCACCTCGAATTCGGAGAGCGCGCCTTCGAAGTTGTCGATGCGCATTTCGATCGCGAGTTCGAGAAGGCGATGGACCGGGCAATAGCCACGGCCAAGCTCTAGGACATCTGTTGCGGATATGCCGAAAAATCATCGAATGTTGCAAACATACAACGGTTCGAGCGGGTCCCTCCCGCCCTTTCGGCAACGCGGGCACTGCGCGCGCGCGATGTTTCTCTAGCTGTGAAATTTTTGAAAATGGGTAACAGGTAACAGTTTGCCGCCATGAATCAGAGCGAGTTCGCAGCCCTCCACAACGTCAGCCGGAAGACAGTAACGAAGTGGAAGGAGCGCGGCTGGCTTGTGTTTGCGGGCGATGAAGTAGACGTTGAGGCGTCGAACGCGCGCCTGAAAAGATACCGTTCCGCCGGCATTGAATCTGTTACCCAAACCGCGCAAGGTAACGCCAAGGGTAACAAGGCGACTCGGGCGCACAAGCGTGTTACCTCGCATGATGAAGAGGTAGCAATCCATGAAGGTGAGAGCGGTGCGCAAGCAGCCGTTCGCCTGCTCGTCGCAAGTGGCGCCGACATGGACATCGAAGAGGCGAAACGCGTAAAGGAAAACTACCTCGCCTTGCGCGAGCAGCTCGAATACGACCGCGATGCGGGTCTCGTAGTCGAGGTCGCTGACGTAGCAAAGGCCGTCGGCGAAGAGTATGCAAAGGTGCGCACCAAGCTCCTTTCGATCCCGTCCGAGCATGCGCCGCGAATTCACCGATTGAAGTCGGTTCAGGAGGTGCAGGACGTCCTGCATAGCATCATTGTTGAAGCGCTCGAGGAGTTGACCCGAGATGGAGATGGGAACACCGCTTAGAGAGCGGCGTTACGCCATCGGGTATGAAGCGTTGCGACGCGAACTGTTGGTGTCGCGGCGGCGCAATATCCAGCCGCCACCGCGGTTGACGCTTAGCCAATGGGCCGAGAAATATGCTGTTCTGTCGCGCGAGACGAGTGCGCAGACCGGTAAGTTCCATGCTTTCCCATATCAGAATGGGATCATGGATGCGGTCACTGATCCGTCTGTCGAAACGATCACGGTCAAGAAATCCGCACGGGTTGGCTATACGAAGATCCTTGACCATGTAGCAGCTTTCTTTATCCACCAGGACCCTTCGGCGATTCTGGTTGTTCAGCCGCGGGTAGAGGATGCGGAGGACTATAGCGTCACCGAGATTGCGCCGATGCTGCGCGATACGCCGGTGCTTGCTGAGATCGTTGGCGATCTGAAGAAGAAGGATTCACAGCAGAAGATCGCCAAACGGATCTTTCCGAACGGCGCGTCGATTTCGTTTGTTGGTGCGAATAGCCCGGGCGGCTTCCGTCGAATCACCGCGCGCATCGTCGCGTTCGACGAGGTGAACGGCTATCCGGTCATGGGTGCCGGTAAAGAAGGCGACCAGATCAAGCTCGGCATCAAGCGCAGCGAGTCATTTTGGAATCGTAAGATCATCATCGGCAGTACGCCGACGGTCAAAGGCGAAAGCCGGATCGAGAAGAGCTTCGAGCGCAGCGACCAACGGCACTACTACGTGCCGTGTCCGCACTGTGGTGAGTTTCAGATTCTCGAATGGGGAAGTCCCGACACGCCGCACGGCATGAAGTGGGACAAGGACGAAAACGGCAACGGCTTACCTGAGACTGCACACTACGTGTGCCGCCATAGCGGCTGCATTATCCGCGACGTGGATAAGCCCGACATGGTGGCAGCCGGTGAATGGCGTGCTCACAAACCGTTCGCAGGGCATGCCGGCTTCCATATCTGGGCCGGCTACAGCCTGTTCTCAAATGCGGCGTGGCCGAACCTTGTCGAGGAATGGTTGGATGTGAAGGATGACCCGCTCATGCGGCAGACCTTCATCAACCTGGTGCTTGGCGAAGACTACGAGGACCGCGGAGACCGCGCGCTAAGCGAGTCCCGTCTGGCGGCTCGGACTGAAGTCTGGGATGCGGAAGTGCCTGACGGTGTCGGCATCGTGACGGTGGGCGGTGACGTTCAGGACGATCGCATTGAGCTTGAGACGATCGGCTGGGGGCGAAACGAGGAAAGCTGGTCGATCGACCACGCTGTTTTCGAGGGGGATCCCGAAAGCGCCGACCTATGGAAGCGCGTCGATGAGTATCTGAAAAGGGTTTGGCGTCGCGCCGACGGTCGCGGCTTTGCTGTATCTGCTGCATGTATTGACTCGGGTGGCCACCACACGCAAAAAGTATACGAGTTCGCGAAAGCGCGCCTCGGTCGTCGCGTGTGGGCGATCAAGGGTGAGTCGGCACGCGGCGGCGCTCGATCACCTGTGTGGCCGACGAAACGACCGTCGTCTCGCACGAAGTCGACGTTTCGCCCGGTGATCATCGGCGTCAACGCTGCGAAGGATGTGATTCGCCATCGCTTGCGGCAGGATCCCGAAGAGGCAAATGGCGTGGTTGTTTCGTACCCGCCGGGCTATATGCACTTCCCGAGCGACCGAGACATCAATTACTTCGCGCAATTGATCGCTGAGCGTTCAGTCACGAAGGTGTCAGGCGGTCAGCAGTACCGAGTTTGGGAACTGCCGCCAGGGCGCGCCAACGAGGCGCTAGACATTCGTGTGTACGGGTATGCCGCGCTGTGCGGGCTCATGCATATGGGGCTGAAGCTTAATCGACGCGTCGAAGCGGTGGAGATCGATCCGACGCAGTTGGTCGAGCCGGCGCCTACCGAGCCGGCCGTAATGGATCTCGATGTCGTTCGTATTGAGCGGCCCATGCGCCCGGATGGTCCCGTGATTAAACAAGAAGCGCCTGTGAAGAAAACCCGCATTCGCCGGCTCGCCGGCTCACGGGCAGGAGGTTGATTTTGAGTTGCTTCGATCCGAACAGCAGTTTGCTGGCGGGGATGGATCAGACCGCGTTGCAAGCCTCGCTCGCCGAGGCGCAGCGCATCTATATCCAGCTCTCGACGGGGGCGCAGGAGGAATCGCTCTCCTATACGCAAGGTGACGGGACGCGCTCCGTCACCTACACCCGCGCGAACCTTGCACAGCTTGCGGCGGCGATTCAGCTGATGCAGGCGCAGCTCGGAATTGTTAAGAGCCCTCGACGGGCGATGCGAATCTCATTCACACGGCGATGACTGAAGCGAACGTACGAATCCTTGGCGCGGATGGGAATCCATTGCCGACGTCGAGGGGGCGTGCGCGCGCGCTCAACAGCGGTTACAGCGGGTATAGCAGCCATACGGCATACGATGCGGCCGACATGTCCGGTCAGCATATGCGGGACTGGAATCCGGTGCTGTGGTCGCCGGATGGCGAGCTCAACCCGTATCGAGACCGTATCGTGTCGCGCGTGCGCGACCTGGTGCGAAACGATGGCTGGGCGTCGGCGGCCGTCACGCGCACGCTCGACAACGTCATCGGTGCAGACTTCCGACCGATGTGCAAGCCGGACTATCGTGCGCTCGCGGTGCAGACCGGGTTGAAAACATTCGATCATGTGTGGGCGGACGAATTTGGTCGTGCGCTCGAGGCCGCATGGCGGACGTGGTCGGAAGATCCGTCACGATTCTGCGATGCACAGCGGAAGCTGACCATTCCCCAAATGTTTCACCTCGCGTTCCGACACAAGACTGTCGACGGTGATGCCCTCGGGATGCTGCATTGGATGCCCGATCGGCTGCTGCGCGGTGCGCGCTACGCGACTGTGCTTCAGTTGATCGATCCTGACCGGCTGTCGAATCCGCAGCAGAATTTCGATCGCCAGACGATGCGCGGTGGCGTCGAGGTCGATGACTTCGGTGCGGCGATCGCATATCACATTCGGAAAGCGCACCAAGGGGACTGGTTCAGCGGCGGCCGGCAGGTGACATGGGAGCGGATCCCAGCGGAAACCGACTGGGGTCGTCCGATCGTGGTCCACGACTACGACTTTGACCGGGCCAGTCAGCATCGAGGCGGCGCCGGCATCCTGACGCCCGTCCTGCAGCGTCTCAAGATGCTGATCAAGTACGACGGAACGGAACTCGACGCGGCGATCATCAACGCGATTTTCGGCGCGTATGTGACGAGTCCGTTCGACAAGCAATTGGTCGGTGAGGCGCTGGGTGACGGCGAGGAAGAGGCGGTCAACGGATACCAAGACGCGCGCGCCGAATTTCACGACAAGAACGATTTGCGGCTGGGCGGTGCCCGGCTGCCGATCTTGTTCCCTGGCGAAAGTATCAATACGGTCGCGGCGACGCGCCCTGCCGGAAATTTCGCCGAGTTCGAAAACGCCATGCTGCGCAACGTCGCCGCGGGCACGGGAATGTCTGCGCAGCAGATTTCGCAGAACTGGGCTGATGTGAACTACAGCTCGTACCGGGCCGCCGCACTCGAAGCGTGGAAGACGTTCGACCGCCGTCGTCGCGACTTTGGTCGCGGCTTCGGGCAGCCGATTCTCTGCGCGTTTGCCGAGGAAGCGATGGAGGTCGACAGCTTGCCGCTGCCGGCCGGGGCGCCCGAGTTCAACATGGCGCGTGCAGCCTATACGCGGGCATGGTGGATCGGTCCGGGTCGCGGATATGTGGATCCGCTGAAGGAGCGTCAGGGGGCCGCACTCGGCATCGAGTCAGGATTCTCGACGCTTGAAGATGAGTCGGCAGAAGTGTCGGGTACCGACTGGCGCGACAACGTCGATCAGCGAGCAATCGAGATCGACTATTACCGCAAGCGAAATGTGCCAATTCCGTCGACGCTTCAGGGTGTGGGCGCGGACGCGGTCACGAAGGAACCCGAGGCGCAGTGACGCGGCCGAGCACTTGAATGGAGAGAACATGACAGGCCGTTTCGCCCATCTGAGCCAGCGGCTCTTCAACACACCGGTTGCGATCAAGCAGGACAAAGCCGAGGTGATCATGGCGGCGCTTGCCGAACGACTCGGCGTCGCGCAGCTGACGCGGCTCGATGGCACGCCGATTCGTCCGATGGCCTTCGGGGCGTGGGACGAAGACTACGAACAGGATACGCGGCGTGGGCGCGTGGTCGATCCTGGCTACGACATGGTCGGTGACTCGCCGATCGCCATGATCGGCGTGCAAGGGACGCTCGTGCAGAAGCTCGGGACGCTGCGCCCGTACTCGGGCATGACCGGGTATGACGGTCTCAGGCAAAGCATTCTGACCGCGCATGCTGATCCCGCCGTCGAGGCAATCGTGCTCGACATCGACTCACCGGGCGGCGAGGTCGCGGGATGCTTCGACCTGGTCGATACGATCTATGCACTGCGCGGCGACAAGCCGGTCTGGGCGATTCTGTCCGAATCGGCCTATTCGGCGGCGTATGCGATCGCCAGTGCTGCCGATCGAATCATCGTGCCGCGAACCGGCGGCGTCGGTTCGATCGGCGTGATCACGATGCATGTCGACTGGTCGAAAGCGCTGACCGCTGCCGGGGTTGCTGTGACGTTCATCACATACGGCGATCGCAAGGCCGATTTCCATCCGGAGATCCCGCTGTCGGCCGAAGCACTGGCGGCTGCGCAAGCGGACATCAACACAATGGGCGAGCTGTTCGTGAACACGGTCGCCCGCAACCGGAATCTCGCACCCGAGGCGGTGCGTGAGACGCAGGCCGCCTGTTTCATGGGCGAAAACGGCGTGAGCCGTGGGCTTGCGGATGCAGTTATGGCGCCCGATGCGGCGCTCCTGGCCTTGCTGGACGAGCTGGCCTAAACCACCTGTAAGAGGACACTGATGAGCTTGAAAAAGACCCTTGCGGGCGTGGCGCCGTTCGCCCACCTGCTGAGCCGCGCCGGCGCCGCCCGGGCCGAGAGTGAAGACGACGAGCGCAAGCAGCGCGAGAACGAGTCCGACGACGAGTACGCGAAGCGCATGGAAGAGCTCGACGAGAAGGAGCGGGCCGAGCAGGAAGAGCGCGAGCGCGAAGAAGCTCGTGCCCGTGGTGAAGGTAACGACATCGACGGCGACGATACGGAAGCCGAAGATGGCGACGACGAGACCGACGACGCGAAGAGGGCAGCCCGTGCGGCCGAGCGCGCACGTTGTGCCCGCATCATTGCTCGCGGCATTGCCAACGGGAATGTCGAGCAGGCCGCAGTGTTCGCATTCAACACGAAGATGTCGTCGGCAACGGCGGCCCAAGCGCTCGGCGCAGCAAAGGCGGTGGCACCGAAAGCTGCGCCGGTTGCTCGTCGTCCGTCGCTCGATGAGCGCATGGCACATGTCCGTACGCCGAATCCGGGCAACGAAACGCATGCCGCAACCCCGACGCTCGCCGAACAGATCATCGCGGCCGGCAAGATGCGCCGCGGCGAAAAGTAACAGTCCCCCAACCAAGGAGATTTCCAGATGACTCTGCCTGTCACCCAGGTCGGGGAGAACCCCCAAGTGCCGTCGATCTCGGCGCAGACCTTCATTCCGGACCAGCTGATCGCTGGCCCGAAGCAGATCGTCACGCGCAACGCGACGATTACCGGTGGCCCGTACGTGCGCGGCACCGTGCTCGGGATTATCACGGCGAGCGGCAAGCTCACGATCGCGACGTCGGCTGCTTCCGACGGTAGCCAGAACCCGGCGGCGATTCTCGCGGACTACGCGGACGGCAGTGCGGCAGACGTAACTGCCGGCGTCTTTCTCGAAGGCGAGTTCAACATCAATGCCGTCACGCTCGGCGCCGGGTTCACTTCAACGGCCGCACGCGATGCGCTTCGGCCGCTCGGCATCCACCTCAAAACCTCGGTCACGGCAGCCGACCCGAGCTAACACCAACCTGATCCAGTGAAAGCCCCGCCGCGAGCGGGGCTTTTTCATTTGGGGCCTCAACTCGGAGAGTGCAATGGCCGGAAATTTGATTTACGACACCAATACCCTGATTCAGGTCGTCTCGAACCTGAAGATGGCGCAGAGCTTTCTGCTCGACAAGTTCTTCACGAACATGATCACGGCGGACTCGGAGTTCGTCTCGATCGACGTTGACGTCGGCAAGCGACGCATGTCGCCGTTCTGCTCGCCGCTCGTCGAGGGCAAGCTCGTCGAGAGCCGGCGCTACCAGACGAACACGTTCAAGCCGCCGTACATCAAGGACAAGCGTGCACCGGACCTGCGCAAGCCGGTTCGCCGCATGATCGGTGAGCGCATCGGCGGCGAAATCACGCCGGAAGTGCGCGAGCAGATGAACCTCGAGTTCGAGCTGAACGACCAGATCGACATGCTGACGCGCCGTCTCGAATGGATGGCGGCTCAGGTGCTGTTGACCGGTACGCTCACCGTCTCCGGCGAGGGCTTCCCGACCACCGTTATCGACTTCGGTCGTGACGGTTCGTTGACGGTTGCGCTCACGGGTGGCGCGCAGTGGACGCAAGCCAACATTACCGCCGGCACGGCTTCGCCGACGACGGTCATCGAAGCGTGGCAACAAGCGATCCTGAAGTCGTCGGGCGCAAACGTGACCGACATCGTCTTCACGCCGAAGGCGTGGAACGGCTTCAAGCTGGATCCGGTTCTCAAGGGCGCGCAGTTCTATCCGAACCTCGCTTCGTTCGGCAACGCGATCGACCTCGGTGCGCGCAACGAGCGTGGTGCCGTTCACAAGGGCCGTTGGGGTCAATTCGACCTCTGGCTCTACAACGACTGGTTCGTTGACGACAACAACGTCGAGCAGCCGATGCTACCCGATGGCTCGCTGATCATGTCGGGACCGGATCTCGATGGTACGCGCGCGTTCGGGATGATCGAAGACCCCGCGTTCAACTATGCATCGCTGCCGTTCGCCCCGAAGACGTGGCTGAAGGACGATCCGGCGCAACGCTTCCTGATGATGCAGTCGGCCCCCGTCATCATCCCGAGCCGCGTGAATGCTGCGCTGGCCGCGACCGTCGCGTGAGGTGAGTGATGGCAGAAAAGCTCATCGAAGCAACGGTTGCGCGCGGGCGCTCGATTCACGATCAGGTGAAGGAGGGCGAGCCGCCCATCATCAAGCGCGCCGGCGAAACCGTCCGGTTGCCGGAATCCGAGGTCAAGCGTCTGCGCGATCTCGGATACCTCGTGCCGGAAAAGGCGGAGACGCCCGCAGAGCTGGACGGTGTCCAGGTCAGTGGCGGCCAAGCCTCCATCACGCGAATCGGGTGATCCATGGAATGGGACGACGTGGTCGATGCGAAGATCCTCGCGCCGCTGCAGCGCCATTTCGGCACGGCTATCACGTACCAGCCAGCGGGTGGCGTCCCTTTCCCGATCACTGGGATCTACGACAAGGCCTTCTTCGGGGTTGACCCGACGACAGGAGAGTCGGTCGTTACGAACCAGCCGACTGTGGGCCTTCAGTTATCGCAATTCGCTGGTCATGCAGCACCTCTGCAGGGCGACCAGCTGACGATCTTGCGAACCGGAGAGGTCTGGGAGGTTCGCGAAGTCCACCCGGACGGACATGGCGCCGCACGCCTGATGCTCAATGTACCAGGGCAAACCGATGTCTGATCAAACCGCTCGCGCGCAATACCGCCAGGTATTGCTCTCCGTGCTCGGCACGATCTCGGGAGTGAATCTCTATTCGCCGGGCGACTGGAACGTGACGGCATCGAAACTGCCGGCGATCAAGCTTCGGTACGGGGCCGAGGAGAAGCGGTCGAAGGGCGTCACAGGCCAAACCGCATTCGACACGGTCAGCGTTTTCGAAATGCGCGCCGAGGTATCGGCGGAATCTGGCCCTAAGGCTTTGCTCGCGCTTGAAGCGATTCAGGCAGACATCGAGGCTGCGATCTTCAAGAGTATTCCCCTGCGCGCACTAGCGCAGGATTTCCCGATGATGCGCACGCAGACCGCGGTGCAGGCGGACGGCGAGACGCATATCGGCGGCCTGCAGATTGAGCTCGGTGTGACGATGTACGAGACGTTCTACCCCGATGTGACGGCACAGCTCAGCGAGATCGATTTGACGGCTGATCTGGTGAATGTCGCCGATCCGACTGGGACGTATCCGAATCCGCCGTTCCCCGACGCCGTTACGCCGGCACCGCGTACTGAAGGCCCCGACGGCCGCGCAGAAGGCTTCGTCAAAGCCACATTTCCCTAAAAGGAGCGACGAATGATCGTCAAACCTGCACCGGGCCTCAAGGTGAGGCACCCGGTCACGAAGCAGTTCCTGCCGGAAGAAGGCATCGAAGTGCCGGACGGCGACATTTTTTGGAACCGCGCTAAGGACGATGGTGACGTCGTCATCGCTGCGGCGGCTCCTGCGCAAGCTCGCGGAGGTGACAAGCAATGACGGTGCCTTTCAAGCAGATCCCGCAGAACGTCCGGACGCCGTTGTTCTTCGCCGAAATCGACAACTCGCGCGCCAATACGGCGGTGACGAATCAGCGCGCGTTGCTGATCGGTCCGATGACGACCGGCGCCGCGGCGGCAAACATTCCGTTGCTGTCGGCTGGCACCGGTGACGCGAATACGCAATTCGGCGCGAACTCTGTCCTCGCGTTGATGGCGGCGCAGTACCGCCAGAACGACCAGTTCGGCGAGCTGTGGTGTCTGCCCATCGCGGATGCGGCCGGCGCAGTTGCGGCTACGGGTTCAATCGCGTTCACGGCTGCGCCGTCGGCGAATGGCACGATCTCGCTCTATGTTGCCGATCAACTGGTCTCCGTTCCGGTGACACAAGGCATGACGACGGCGCAGATCGCAACGGCTGTCGCGGCAGCGATCAACCTGATCCCATCGATGCCCGTGACGGCTGCTGCTGCGACGAACACCGTGACCTTGACGGCCGACAACAAGGGTCTCGTCGGCAACGACGTCGACATCCGCTTCAACAAGCAGGGTGCCCCTGGCGGTGAAGTGCTGCCGACTGGCCTGACCGCGACGATTACTGCGATGGCGTCTGGTGCAACGAATCCGACGCTCACGACGGCACTTGGCAATTTGCTCGACATGCCGTTCGACTTTATCGCCTGTGCGTTCACGGATACGACGTCGATGGATGCCATCAAGACGTTCCTCAACGACTCGACCGGGCGATGGAGTTGGCAGCAACAGGTGTTCGGGCATGCGTTTTACGCGTATCGCGGAACCTGGGGCAGCCTGACGACCTTCGGTACGGCGCGGAACAACCAGCACGAGACCGTGATTGGGTTCAACGATTCGCCGACGCCGTCGTGGCAATGGGCCGCATCCGTCGCAGCCGTTACAGCGGTGAGCGTTCGCGCGGATCCGGGTATTCCGATGCAGACCGTGGCGCTTTCGGGCGTATCGGCGCCTCCGCTGCAGTCGCGCTTCAACCTGAGTCAGCGCAACACGCTGCTGTACGACGGCATTTCGACGTTCACGGTGGCCGACGACGGTACGGTGGCGATCGAGAACCTGATCACGACGTACCAGACCAACGCATTCGGGCAGCCGGATAACAGCTATCTCGAGATCGAAACGATGTTCCTGCTCGCGTACGTGCTGCGGCGCCTGCGCACGCTGGTTACGTCGAAGTACGCGCGCGTGAAGCTGGCGGCCGACGGCACTCGCTTCGCTCCAGGTTCCGCGATCGTAACGCCGAAAATCATCAAGGCGGACCAGATCGCCGAATACCGGCAGATGGAGTACGAGGGGTACGTCCAGGGCAGCGACATCTTCGCCCAGGCGCTGATCGTTGAGCAGAACGCGTCGAACCCGAATCGCGTCGACGTTCTGTGGCCGGGAACTCTCATCAACCAACTGCGGATTTTCGCGCTCCTCGCGCAGTTCCGTTTGTTGACGACCCAGACCTGATCGGCTCTGCGTGTCAAGGCAATGCGCCGCCCATGACCGGGCAGCGCTCCTATTTCTGGAGAGCCATCTATGGCGAACAACACGGGCCTCATCGCCGGTACCGCCTATCTGACCGCCGATGGGGTGAACTACCAGCTGGAAGGCGAGCTGAAGTACGACGTCGGCAGCGTTACGCGCGAGTCGAAGGCGGGGCAGGACACGGTGCATGGTTTCAGCGAAATGCCGAAGGCGCCGTACATCAGTGCGTCGATTCGAGATTCCGGCGGCCTGAGCCTGGCCGGGTTCAATGCGATGCGCGGCGTCACGCTGGTGCTCGAGCTCGCGAACGGCAAGACGGTGATCGGCCGGAACATGTGGACTGTCGAGGCTCAAGAAGTCGATACGACCGAAGCCAAGTTTACGTGCCGCTGGGAAGGTCTCCAGGGCGCAGTCACGGAGCAGTGATTGATGAGCGATATGAAAACCATCGTCCTGCGAACGCCGCTGACATACGGCAAGGGGGCGGACGAAAAATCTGTCACCGAGATCACGCTCCGCGAGCCGCTGGCAGGCGACTATGAGACGGCCGAGAGATCGGCCGGTGTGTTCGGTACGTCAATCGCGCTGGTTGCCATTCTCAGCGGCGTCCCGGTCGACGTGATCGACCAGATGTATGGGAGCCAGATCGACGAGGCGGAGAATTTCATCGCCTCGTTCGGGCACGACATCGCGCGAAATCCGACTGCCAGCCCCGACGAGATCGTATTGACGCTCTCGCAGCCGGTGCGGCTGACGACCGACGACAGTCCGCTCAACATCGCGTCGCTGACGCTGTGCGAGCCGACGAACCGGCAGAAACGGAAAGCTGCTGAGACTGGCGGCCCGTTCGCCGGCGCCGTCGCCATGATCAGCATGATCGGGAAAGTGCCGAAGAATGCGGTGCGCGCGATGCACGCGCGCGATTTCCTCGAGGCAATCGGCTATTTCAACGGTTTTCAGGTTCGGCGATCACCGGACTCGGACGACTGATCGCCGAAAGGGCCTCGATCGCGGAATGGTGGGATGACCGCATGATGGAGCTGACGCACATGATGCGGTGGCCACCCGAGGCGGTCGAGGACATGACTGAAACCGAGACAATGCGCTGGCTTGAGCGGGCGCGACGCCTCGGCAAGAGGATTGGGGTGAGTTCATGAATATCGGAGATACCGCAGGCGCTGTCCTCGGCGCTACGTCGGGGATTTCCAATCTCGCGAACTCGCTGGCTGCTCGCCTTGGTGGTACGGTCGGGTCGTATTTCAACCAGCTTCGCCCGGCGTCTTTTCGAGGCGTTTCGTTCGTGTCCCTGGGCGGAAGCTCGTCGTTCGGTCGCCGCAAACAGCCGCACGAGTACCCCCAGCGCGACGTTCCATGGGTTGAGGATCTCGGGCGCGGCACGCGACGGATCAGAATGCTTGGATTCGTCGTCGGCGACAACGTCATCGCGCAGCGTGACGTCATGATCGCCGCGTGTGAGAGCGCTGGTGATGGGGAGCTGATTCACCCGACGCTCGGCCGCCGGACTGTGAGCCTGATGGATTTTCGGAGCGTCGAGCATTGGGAGCACGGGCGATATTTCGAATTTCAGTTTGAGTTCATTGAGGGCGGCCAACGGACGTATCCGGCAGCAGAAACTGCGACGCTCGAATCGGTTCTGAATTCCGTGACTGGGCTAGATGTATCGGCGGCTTTCGACTTTGCCAGGACGGTTCTGAAGGAAGTGTCATACGGTGCAGCCGTGCTGGGAAGCATCGTGAACACTGCCGTGGGTTGGTATACGTTCGCGACAGGACTTGTCGGCGACGCGAGAAACCTGTTTCAGCTGCTCTTCAACCTGCCCGGCGATTTCGGGCGGTTCTTCGGGAGCGCAACCGTACCGACGTTTAGCCGGAATTCGAGCCCTGTAGCCCAGGGCGCATCTATTCAATCGCTGATTGAAAGCGCAACTGCAGCGCGAGCAAATGTAAGCATCGCGTCAGCGGCACTCGATTCAGCGGCGCGAAGCTTCGGCGCGTCGACTATCGACCAGTTCACGGCAGCGGTGCAGGGCGTGACGGATGCGGTGCTCGCGGCATCGAATGATCCGAGCGACTCGATTCGCCTCTTGTCGGCTTTGTCGACTTTTTCTCCGGTGGCAGATACAACGAGCTCCATCATCGGGTCGGCCATGAAAACTGCAGAGGGCGCATGCTCGGATTTGTTCCGGCGATATGCGATTGGAGCTGTTGCGCAAGCATCTGCGGCATACCAGCCCAGCTCGAGCGACGAAGCGGCACAAGTTCGCGATTTTGTTACCGGCCTGATCGATGCGGAGATGTCGATTGCTGGTGATAGCGGTGCTGATCAAACGTACCAGGCGCTATCTGCGCTCCGATCCGCAGTCGTGGGGGATTTGAATAGGCGCGGGGCCGCGCTCTCAGCCATCAAAACGTTCACGTTTCCGGATACGGTGCCATCGCTCGCCTTGGCAATGCGAATTTACCGTGACCCGACCCGAGCGGATGAGCTCGTTTCACAGGCGGATCCGGTGCACCCTGCTTTTATGCCAACTACGTTCAAAGCATTAGCGAACTGATTATCGAGCAGCGCTTATGGCCAGCAGAATTTCGATTTCGATTGTTGGGAATGATCAAGCATCGGGCCCGATCCGTAAGGTAACCAACAACCTATCGAAGCTTCAGGCGCAGGCGAGAAAAGGGGCGATCAGTAACCTCGGACGCTCGATTTCGCTTGGGCTCGGTTCGAATGGCGGTGCGATCTCGGAGATCGCCAGCTTCGTGGGAAAAGCGGGGATCATCGGTGGGGTGACTGCGCTGACGATGAAAATCGCACAGATGGAGTCGCAATGGGCATCGTCGGTACGCTCGATGAACAACCTCGGGATTCGAACGGGGTTGCCGACGACGACTGCCTACGGTGTGCAGTACGCCGGGCGCCTGGCAGGATTGTCGCCCGAGCAGGCGAATTCGGGAATCGAGCAAGTTCGACAGTCGTACAGCGATGCGCTTAACAACCGTAACCCGGAAGCGCTCAAGCGTTTCCAGGCGGCTGGCATCTCGACGAATCCGGCGCGTCTCGACTCCATCGAGACCGTGCTGACGAAGCTTGCGGCCTACTCGGAAACGCTGCGGAAGCAGGGCAAGTATGGAGGTGCGCAGAACTTTCTCAATGCGGCCGGAGCCGGGTCGCTCGTTGATTTCCTGAACCGAGGGCCGGGGCAGGTTGCGGCGGATCTGCAGGTTGCGAAAGCCTACGTTCCGACGGAGCAGGATATTCAGCGGGCCCGCGAATATGCGGACGCGTCGGCAAAGCTGAGCATCACGTATGAGCGGCTTAAGACGACGGTCTTGAGCGACCTCGAACCAGCTCTCAATTCGGTCCTCAACGGAATTCAGTTCTTCTTCGATGCGTCGAGCGGCCGCGGGCGTCCTCAGGCGCAGCCGAATGGATCGGATGGTACCGAACAGCGCATCTGGGACGGGTTCGAGCGATTCGGGAATTCGCTGCGCGGCCGCGGGCCGTACACGATGTCGCAGCTGAACACCAAGACATCCGTGGGCAATGGTGCGCAGCTCGAGCAGGCGCGCTCGATGGTCGAGTGGTATGTGAACCACGGACTCTCGCGCGAGCGCGCAATCGGCATGGTCGCGAACGCAAGCCGCGAAAGCGGCCTGGACGAGCGTGCCGTCGGTGACAACGGGAGGGCAGTCGGGTTGTACCAGTGGCATCCCGATCGCCAGGCCTTGTACGAAAAGACCTTTGGGCGACCGTTGGCTCTTGCGTCGCGAGAGGAGCAGATGGGCTTCTCGCTGTGGGAACTGCAGAACAACGAGAAAGCGGCGGGGCGCGCTCTCATGAAAACGAATGAATCCGGTGCGGCGAGCTCTACGGTTTCTTCGCTATATGAGCGCCCGAAGGATCCGAACGAGGCAAACATTCGTGCTGGAATAGGGCGGCAGCTTGATAGCGAGCTTGGGCCGGCAACCGGTGAGCCGGGGAAGGTGCGTATCGAAATCGTGCACAAGAACCCACCGTCCGGCACAAGTGCAAATGTCACGTCGTCACCGAACGTTGAAACAGAAATGAAGACCGATCGGCAACAAGCGCCGCTCGGGGACCAGTACGCATATTCACCGGGCAATTTCTGATGCCGAATGCAGATCGCATCGTCGATGCTGTGGGTCCGAAGCCTTCTGTAGACGAGGTTCGCGTTCTGCTGATGCAAGACGGGCTCTCGTTGACGGGTTGGAAAAGCGTGCGAATCGAGCGGTCGATCGAGGTGGCAACGTCGTCTTTTGACCTTACCTGCTCAGCCGACGCGAACACGCTCAAACTCGTATCGAAAGAGGGTGCGCCAATCAAAGTATCGATTGGCGACGACACTGTCCTGACTGGATACGTCGAAACGATCGAATCGATTTTGACGCCGCGGACTCATGACATTCGCATCTCCGGTCGCGGAAGGCTTGCTGACCTGGTCGATTGCTCGTGCCGTATCGACAAAATCAATGCGAACACGAAGTTGAAAGACTTGTGTTCGACGATCGCGCAGCCGTATGCGGTGAACGTCGTTATTGCTGATGACGCGACTCAGAAGATGCTCGATCAGTTGCCCGTGCTGCCGCGCCAGCTTGTCAGTATTACTGAAACCGCATGGGAAGTAATCGAACGATACGCGCGGTACTGCGGGGTGCTCGTGTTCGAAGGGGCAGCCGGCGAATTGACCATTTCGACAGCGGGCACTGGGGAGGGCGATTCGGGTGTTGCGGTTGGCGAAAACATTGAGGCTATCGTCTGTACAAAAACGACGCTCGGAACATTCAGTACGTTCAATGCGGTGTTGAGTGCATACAGCATGGGCGCGGACGATGAGGGAGTCGAAAACCTGCCCGTCGTGACTGTCGTTGCCAAGAGCACGACCGGGCGGCTTCGGCCGACATATTTCGTTTCCGAGCAGAGCGCAACGGACCGGCTGTTCGTCGAGAAGCGCGTGAATTGGATGGCGTCGCGCGCTTATGGCCGATCTCGACGCGTGCGGGTGATGGCGGACAACTGGCGAGATGCGGACGGCGTGCCGTGGACGCCGAACATCAACTATCCGGTTTCGGCAGGTGATGTGGGCGTGCCGGACGGGACGATGCTTCTGCTCGCAAGTGTGACCTACATCCTCAACGAAAACGGCACGCATGCCGAGCTCGTATTCGGCCCGCGGCAAGGTTTCTTGCCCGAGCCGGTTGCGCTCGACACACTACCGATGGACGAATCGACCCAAACTCCCGCGGAGGGATAGTGCTTGATCAGCTCAATAGGCTTGCGCGCCGAATTCTATTGGTGATGGCGCGCGGCACGATCACGCTCGTCAACGATTCACCGAAGGTACAGACACTGCAGGTTCGCGTGAATGGGCTGGAATTGCTTCCTGACATCCCGCGCTTTGCAGAATACGGATTCACTTCAAACCCGCCGGCCGGAACGCAGGCAATCGTCGGCTCGAAGAACGGAGATCGCAACGACGGAATCGTGATCGCGACGTCGAATGCGAAGTATCGGCTTGTCGGCTTGTCGACCGGTGAAGTTGCAATTCACGACGACAAAGGGCAGTCAGTGCATCTCTCCGCTAGCGGAATCGTCGTGAATGGTGGTGGGAGGCCGATCACGTTGACGAATGCTTCGAAAATTCGGGCCGAAACCGCTCGGCTCGAATGTACCGGCGACATCGTCGACAACTGCGATTCGACGGGGCGAAGCATGGCTGGCGATCGCGGGATCTTCAACGGCCACAACCACCAGGTCAAGAATGTGCAGGGTGGAACCAGCACGATCACATCTGAGGTGCCGACGCAGCAGGAGTAATACATGTCCGACATCACGGTAATTTGGGACGTTGATAACAGCCGCGGAGATTGGGAATTCGTTGCCCCTGCTCTTGTTACTGGGAATGACCTCGCAAGCGCCGTCCTCATCAGCTTGTTCACCGATAGGCTTGCACACTCGGATGATGCGATTCCCGACGGCTCCGGTGATCCGCGTGGATGGTGGGGCGACGTTGGTGAGGCCGCACCAATCGGTTCAAGGCTATGGCTGCTCGATAGATCGAAGCAGACGCAAGAGGTTTTGAACAACGCTCGGGACTACATCCTCGAAGCGTTGCAATGGCTTATGGACGATGGAGTCGTCGCGAGCATCGACGCTCAAACGCAATGGGTGCGGGATACGTTTCTCGGCGCCCAGATCGCCCTTTATCAACCCGCCGGCCCGAACATCACGCTGACATACGCGTGGGCTTGGAAACAGCTCTCCTGATATGCCATTTCAACGAAAGACGCTCTCCACCCTGATGGCAGAGGTGGCTGCAGACATTTCGTCTGCGCTTCAAGGGGCCGACGCACTGCTGCGATTCGCTGTTTTGCGCGTGATCGGAAAAGTCCAGGCAGGGATGTCGAACCTTCAGTTCGGTTATCTGGACTGGATTGCGAAGATGGCCGTCCCTTTCACAGCGGAAGATGAATATCTGGAAGGGTGGGCGGCGCTCAGGAAAGTGTTCCGGAAGGCCGCGTCGCCGGCACAGTTGACTGCTCGGTTTATCGGAACGCCGGGGAAACCTCTTAGCGCTGGCGCGCCTGTAGTGCGTGGGGATGGGGTTTCGTATACGACGGTCGCCACGGGAACAGTCGGCTCTGACGGAACGGTCGTGGTGACGATCATTGCTGCCGTTGGCGGGGTGGCCGGGAATGCTGATCCAGGAACCGTGGTGTCTCTTGGAGTTGCGATCGATGGAATACAGACGGCCGGATTGATTGTCGGCAATGTCGCCGCCGGGTCTGATATTGAGAACGACGATGGCTTGCGCGAGAGAATGCTCGAGGCATATCAGAATTCGCCGCAGGGTGGAGATGAGCAAGACTATGTCGGATGGGCGAAAGATGTTCCCGGTGTGACGCGCGCGTGGTGCGCGCCAAACGGATTCGGTGCTGGGACGGTTGTGATTTACACCATGTGGGATAACGCGGAAGCGCCGCATGGCGGTTTCCCGCAGGGAACAGACGGGGTATCGCAGTTCGATAAAGGGCCGGGTGGCATTCCGCGAGGAATAGTTGCCACTGGAGATCAACTCGTCGTCGCCGATTCGATCGTAGTTGAGCAGCCCGTGACGGCTCTCATTTATTCGTGTGCGCCGATCGCGAACAATTTGACCATTTCTCTTTCCGGGTTGGCGGCGACGACGGCTGCTACTCGAGCAGAGATTGCTTCAAATATTGCTGACGTCCTGTTTCGCAATGGAGATCCACGTGGAGGAACTGTCAACCGCGATGACATCTCGGCGGCGATCCGATCTGTTTCCGGAACGAGTGGATTCTTGATTTCACTCATTCAAGGTGTGGTCGGTACGACCACAACGACATATCCGGGGAATATCGCCAGCGGATTCGGCCAACTTCCGGTACTGGCAACCGTGCTTTACGTATGAGGCATCATGCTCGCACCGAATCTCACAGCGGCCAACTTTTTGAAGGCGCTTCAGGGGTTGATGCCACGAGGGCGCGTGTGGCCTCGTGCGTCTGACGCCGTTCAAACGCAGGTTTTGCGTGGGCTGGCGCCGAGTTACGAACGGCAGACCGCGCGGGCCAACTATCTACTTGTCGACGCATTCCCTCCGACTGCATACGAACTGCTGCCGGAATGGGAGGAATCGCTTGGCTTGCCGGATCCATGTGCTGGACCGGCGCCGACGCTTCAGCAGAGGCGCGCTCAAGTAGTGGCTCGTTTGGCGAACAGCGGTGGCCAATCGATTCAGTTCTATATCGATTTTGCGAAGAACCTTGGTTTTGACATCACGGTTACGCAGTTTTCGCCATTTCGCGTTGGGCAAAACCGCGCCGGGGACTCTGTTTGTTCGGAGGCCTGGGCATATGCATGGCGGGTTAATGCTCCGGCTGTGACGGTCAAGTATTTCAGGGCTGGCCAATCCGCCGCCGGTGAGCCACTGGCGGCATGGGGGAATGCTGTTCTTCTCTGTGAATTGAATGCGCTGAAGCCCGCTCACACGCTCCTCATCGTCGCGAATCCTGGATTCCTCGACCGGACGTTCACGCTCGACTCGACAACTCTCTCGTAAGGGAAATCTCATGTTTCGAACCGATCAGGCAACCGCCGTCACGGCGTTGCCTGTGCCGGCTGCTGCCGGCACGCCTGGTTATTTCACCGGCGGCAATCCGGCGACTGGACAAGCCGCGACGATTCTCGATGCCGACTGGCTCAACATGATTCAAGAGGAGCTGATCAGCATCCTGACCGCTGCCGGGGTAGCGCCCGGCAAAGCGACTTACAACCAGGTGTTGGCGGCGCTGCAAATCTTGTTTGCGAGTGCCTCTGGGAATCCCAATGCGCTATTCAAAGTCAAGACGGCAAACCTCGGGGATAGTAGCAACAATGCTGCGTCGACGGCATATGTGTGGGGAGCGCTGGGTAACTACGGGAGCTTCTTCCCGTTCAGTGCAGCATCCCAACAGCTGACGGCGTCGCAGTCCGGAGACCTGATCTATTTCTTCGGAACGAATGCCGGAGTCGTGACGCTTCCCCAAGGCACGTCGCTTCAGGGGCCGAGTGCGCGCTTCGTGATCTACAACGGCAGCCTCGCGAATCTCACGGTGAGTGCTTTTGCCGGCGATGTCTGGCAGAACTGGGCGCGAGCCAGCGAAGTTATCGGCCCGGGTGATTCGATCGAAGTTGCATGGTCGGGCGGCCAATACTTCAATGTCGTCGGTGGTACGGCGGCCCTCAAACGCTCGTCGCTGTTCGCGGCCAGCGTCGGCCAGAGTGGCTGGGAGAAGCTCCCGAACGGAACGATCCGCCAGTGGGGCGTCGTGACAGTAACGAATGCCTCGGAGACGGGCAACACCTTCAACTTTCCGATCGCCTTCCCGAACGCATGTTTCGTGTTGAACGGCAATGACAACGGTACGCCGGCGACGGGCGGTAATGGCGGGAAGACGATCGGCATCGGCGCAAATAGCAACAGCCAATTTTCCGTGAATGCGCTGCTGAACAACGTGTGGCAATCCGGCGTCATCGTGGGTTGGGAAGCGATCGGTTGGTAACCGGGAGAAATTTGTATGGAACAGAAGCTATCAGGTCAGAAATATGCGGCGTATGAAGCGGATCCCGGTCCGATCATCGGGTTCTACGACAGCATCGTTAGCCCAGTTCCGAATGGGGTGAGCGCGATTGCGATCACTGACGACGAATGGCAGCAGGCCGTGGAAACGCACGGCTACACCGTGTCGAATGGTGCGCTCGTAGCGCCTGCCGCACCGACGGCTGCGCAGCTGCTCGCGCAGGCTCAGACGATGCAGAACGCAGTTCTTTACGCGGCGTGCTCGGGCACGATCACGGCGGGGTTTTCGTCGAGCGCGCTCGGGTCCACCAGCAACTATCCGAGCACGCTTGTAGACCAGGCGAACCAGAACACCGTGGCAGCTTGCCAGTCGGGCGGGATGCTTTGGTGCGAGGCCGGCGGGACGTGGTCGTTCAAGTCGCACACGCAGGCTCAGGCGCAGGCCGTTGTTTCGAGCTTCGCAGCGTGGCTCAACAAGTGCCAACAGCAACTCGCGGCATTGACTGACCAGGTGAACACGGCAACCACCGTTCAGGCGGTTCAGAGCGTCGCCTGGGTGGCGCCGAGCGGTTCGTAACAAGGGGCGAAACTAGCATGAAAATTCTCGGCACGAGGCTTCGCGTCATCGCAGGTTCCCTGGTCGCAGCAGCAATGTCCGTTCCAGCGTATGCGCAGTTTGTTTCCGGACAGCTTCTTACTGCAACGCAACTGAACGCTGCTTTGCAGACGGCGTCGATTCAAAACGGTGCGATCAACGGCGCCACGATCGGCAACTCGCGTCCGAGTTCTGGCGCGTTCACGTCGCTTGCTGCATCGACGTCGAATCCATCGTTGCTTTTCAACCTCGGCGGTGTGGGTGCAAGCGATCGTGCATTGCAGGCGATTCTGCAGGAACAGAAAATTTCGGTGATCGCATTCGGTGCGGACCCGACCGGCACGCGGCCGAGCGCGACGGCGATTCAGAATGCGGTCAACTTCGCATGTGCATCGCCGTCGCAGAAGACCGTGTATGAGCCGCCGGGCACGTTTCTCTGGGATCACAACGTTACGATCAACTGTCCGGCCGTGAAGCTGATCGGCGCGGGCGGTGGCGGATACAACGACAACTCGCCGAACATCAACGCGACGACGATCAATCGCTGGGTCGGCCCGCAGGGCGGTACCGCGCTGACGATCACCCCATCCAGTGATCAGAAGACGGAAGACAACAGCGTCATGGGGATTTTCTGGGATGGCAACAATTCCCTTGGTGGTATCGCTGTCAATCTGGTTTCGGCGCGGTACGGGACTTACGACATTCGTGCAGCCCACTGGGCGACTGCCTTTGTGCAGACGGATATTTCGCCAGCGGCAACGGAGAACTCGGACGTCACTGGAAACATTTTCTACAATATTTCCGGGTATCAGACGCTTCCGACCGATGGGTCGGTGCTCATCACGAACAGTGCCTTCAACCACAATGCCTGCTGGAATCACTTCTTCCTGATTCAAGCCGTTTATTTGAATTCGCCCGGTGTCGTATTGAACGGTGACGACAGTGAGCGGTTCGATGTCATCAATCTCTACAACGCGGACAACGGCACTGCGAAGGGTCTCGTGCTCAACGGCTCGAACACGTCGCCGTATGCCAATACGCGTCATAACACGTTCTATCTGGTTGGCACGGGGGGCAGCCAGCGCGGCAATCAGGGTGGCGTGTATTCGCAGGGGCTCGACGCGTCCGGGAACCCGCTCGCATATCCGGCAACGGGAAACAATATCGTCTGGTACGACGCCGAGAACTCGCAGGCGATGCCGACGATCGATCCCGGATCATCGCTCTGGTGGAGCGAGGACAATGCGCCGGCCGGGATGAGGCAGTTCTATTACACGAGCAGCCCGGTTGGATATGTCCAGGTCGACAATTCCGGAAAGATCACGCAGGCCGGGCAGATCACGATCCCGGCAGGCGGGACGAGTGGCTCGTTCACATTCCCCATCTACCAAGGCAATACGACGGCCGGGTTCCCGCATGCTGTCGTCAGCGTTCAGGCTACGCCGACGACAGCCGCGGTGCCATTCTGGGTGTCGGCTACGAATACGGCCGTGACGGTCACGTCTGGCTCGCCGGATTCCGCGCTTACGTTCTCGTTCAAGGTTGAGGGGTATTGACCCATGCTGAAGAAGATCCTTGCGGGGTTCGCGCTCGGCTGCGCATGCTCGATCGCGCTCGCCCAGTCGGTGATCCCGTTCTACATCCCGAGCGCGAAGATTGCCGCGCTCAACCTTACCGCGACGTCCGTGCAGGTCAACGGGACGACGGTGCTCACGTTCGGCAGTAGCGGCGTGTCGGTCGGTATCGGCGTATCGCCACCACGATCGACGTTGGACGTCGGCGGCCCGATCAAGACGCTCGGCTATACGGTTTCGACGTTGCCGACGGGCGTGGCAGGCATGCGTGCGTACGTGACCGACGCGACGAGCTGCACCTTCATGAGCTCGCTGACGGGCGGAGGCTCGACGGTCTGCCCGACGTTCTACAACGGCACCGCGTGGCTCGCGGAATAAAAGCACACTGCTACGAATGCGGGGCGCCTTAGGGCGCCCTTTTTCATTTCCGGGGGATGAATGAAGAACGATCTCGCGACGAGCGCGGTAAAGGCAGCGCCGGCGGTGGGTGGGAATTTTTGGTTGTGGCTGACGAACCACGACATCAATTGGTGGGTAGCCGTTGCGACGATCGCATACATCGGGCTGCAGGCGTTCTACCTGATCAGGAACAAGGGCAAGAAAGCCCTGTTGGATACGTGAGGACTGGCGATGACACCTGACATTCTCGCGAGCGCGCTGCAGATCCCGCTCGCTCGCGCGACGCCGTGGGCTGACCCGCTCTCGGCCGTGATGGCACTGTATGCGATCGACTCGCCCGCGCGGCAGGCCGCGTTCCTCGCACAGTGCGGGCACGAGTCGGGCCGGTTTCAGTGGCTCCGGGAACTCTGGGGGCCGACGACCGTGCAGCGCACATACGAGCCGCCTTCGACGAAGGCAACGGCGCTCGGCAACACGCAGCAGGGTGACGGGTTTCGCTACCGCGCCGGCGGCCTCATCGGAATCACCGGGCGCTACAACTTCCGCGTGATGGGCCAGAAGATCGGTGTCGACCTCGAGGGGAACCCTGACCAGATCGTGCAGCCCAGCATCGCGGCCGAAGCGTCCGCCCAGTTCTGGGCCGACAACGCCCTGAGCGCATTCGCCGACGCAGGCGACTTCCTGTCGATCAGCCGCGCAATCAATCTCGGAAACGCACATTCGACGGCGACGCCGAACGGCATGGATGACCGCTTGGCGCTCTGGGTGTCCTGTAAGGCGGCGCTCGGCGTCGCATCGTAACCCGCCGCACCAGCGGCATTTTCAAGGAGATGTCCCATATGAACCCGTGGATGAAGTTCATCGCTGCAGTTTTGCTGTTCGCTGCCTGGCTCGCGCTCGTGTTGCTGCACTTCGTGCCGGCGCAGTCGCTCGTCGACGCAATCGGCTATACGTTGGCAGGCCTCGGCGTGTACCACGCCGCTACCGGCCCTGCAGGTCCGATCGTGACCGCGCTGGCCGGTACGGCGGAGTTCGCGCCGATCGAGTCGCCGCAGCCTGCGGCGCTTCCGGCCACCGATCCCGTTTCCGCGGCCGCGACGCCGACGCCTGCGGTCCCGGTGCCGCAGGCGTCCCCCGTGCCGACGATCCAGTAATGCGCAAGATCGTATTTCTGGTCACGTGCCTCGCGCTCGCCGGATGCGACTCGTTGCGCTATGCCGGCATCGCGCGCTATGAGGTGTCGCCGCTCGTCGACGCGGGCGGCACACCGACAGGCTGCTGCGTGTTGCGTGTCTTGAACGGTAAGCAGATGGCGACCGTCGAGGCGACGTTCACGCACCAGTCTGACAGCAGCTACACCATCTCGCTCCGCGAAACCGACGTCGAGGCGTTCGCAGGGCAGGCAACCGCCGCGTCCGCGGCATCCGATGTCGTCGGCGCGGCTACGGCCGCCGCAGTGACGGCGCTCAAGACCCTCAAGTAAGGAAATCCCATGAAGCGTTTTTCGATGCTGTTCGCGGCAGGCGTTGTCGCGTCCGCTGCACTGCTCGGCGCATGTTCGTCGGTGACCGTGCAAACCCCGTCGCAAGTCGCGGGGAAAGTCTGCCCGCTGCTTCAGGCCGAGATCGGCACGCTGATGCAGGCCGGTGTATTCACCGGCGGTGCTGCGGCGACGCTCGACGAGAAGATCGTCCCGGGCGTCGATGCGGTGTGCGTAGCCGGCGCGTCGGTCACGCAGGTCAATCTGCAATCGATCTCATCGGCCGTCGCTCCGCTTCTCATTTCGCTCGTGAAGGCGTCCGGGCTGTCGCAGTCTGACCAGGTCACGGCAGTGCTCGCGATCGGTACGATCAAGGGCATGGTCGACGTTGCCTTCCCGCCGATGGTCGCCACTGCAGCGCCGGCGAGCGGGGTGGTGCTCAAATGAGCAAATTCCTGTCGCCGCTTCAGGTTGAACTGATCAGCGACGCCACGAACAGTGGCCGGGGAACGTGGCGCCTGACGGCGCCGCTGGCCTATCAGTCCGACGTCGCACGGCAGGTGTTTGTCGTGCCGGAGGGATTCGAGACTGATTTCGCCTCCGTTCCTCGAGCTCCGGTGGCCTTTCTCCTGACGGCCGATAGCGCGCATGCGGCCTCGGCGGTGCATGACTTCCTCTACACGGCCCCGCATCCGGTATCGCGCGAAATCGCGGATGCGGTCCTGAAGGAGGCGTCGATTGCCTCTGGCGTCCCGGCATGGCGGGCGTGGCTGATGTGGGCTGGCGTGCGGATCGGAGGCGCCGCTCATTGGGGGCCAGGGGCTTGTGCGACATCGTCGCGCTGACGGCTTCGCAATGATCGCCTAGACTTCCGTCGTCACGATGGAGGTCGCATGGACAAACCCGAGATCGATTGGAAGAAGGCGCCGAAGAATGCTCGCTGGTGGGCTATCGATGAAAACGGCGAGGCGCGGTGGTACATGACACCTGACGTCGCGCCATTCACAAATTTCTGGTTCGCAGAAGAGAAGCCTGCTCCCCGATTCGGATTTGTCGGCGATTGGCGAACAAGCCTGACGGAACGCCCATGTGCCCAATCTGTGACCGGGGCCAAAATCAACGTCTCACAAACGTCCCAAAATTCAACAAAACCTAAATAGCATGCGTTTTGACCGGCGCGTGGCTATTGGTTAAAAATCAATGGGTTGCGCGATTCATGCTCGGATCGATATCGCCGACCTGGCGCTCGGGTAAGCGCATCGCGCATTTGACGTCGCGCGCGATGGCGGCGACCGGCATGAAAAGCATGCACGGGTGCCGCACGCCATTCAACGTGGCCAGTTGCGCCGCGACACCACCGCGAAACTGATCGCGATCGAACCGGTCACCGGGCGCGGCGGCGCGTCGTTCAGCGTGGTCATCGCGTCCACGGCGTCGCCGAAGCGAAAGCGGCGGCCGCGGCCGTCAGCGCGTTCGGTACGCTCGACTCGCTCAGCACGACGTTTCGGCGCGCGCAGATCGGCTGTCGCGGCGCGCTTGTCGATGGCGGCCGGTGCGCACGAAGTGTCGTCGGGCGGACATTCACAGACGAGATCAAGGGACATGACGGTCGATTCCGGAAAGGGCATGTCCGTATTGAACGTCATCGCATTCGATCGGTAAAATGAATGTTTCTATCGTTACGATTCCTTTTAAGAATGGAATTGAAACTGCTGAGAACGTTCCTGACTGTCACCGAGCTGTGTCATTTCAGCCGCGCGGCCGATGCATTGCACATGAGCCAGCCGGCACTGAGCAAGCAGATCGGTGCGCTCGAGGCGAGCCTGGGCGGCAAGCTGTTCGAGCGCGGCCGGCACGGCGCGGAGCTCACATCGTTCGGCGAGCGCTTCCTGCCCGACGCGCAGGCGCTGGTGCGCGATGCGGACGAGATTCTCGCCCGCGCGCGTGAGCTGTCGAGCGGGCAGCGCGGTCATTTGCGGCTGGGTATCTGCTTGTCGGTGCTCACGCTCGTCCCGAAGCTCGTCGCCGAGTTTCGCAGCCGGAATCCTGGCATCGCCGTTACGCTGAGCGACCTGTCGTCCGCGGAGCAGACGCGTCGGTTGCGCGCGGGCAAGCTCGACGCCGGGTTCCTGCGCCTGCCGTCGGACGAGGGACTGTCGTCGTTCAAGGTGATCGACGAGGCGCTGGCGCTGGCGGTGCCGCCGCATCTCGGCCTGAAGCGCGTGCCGGCCGATCTCGGCACGCTCAACGAGATTGGCTTCATCGCGTTGCAGCGTGCACGCGGGCAAGGGTTGGCTGCGCAGGTGGACCGGTGGTGCGTCGAGCGCCGCTTCGTGCCGCACGTGACGCAGCAGGCCGAAGACGTGCAGTCGGTGCTTGCGTCGGTCGCGGCCGGCGCGGGCGTCGCGTTCATTCCGTCGCGGGCGCAATATCTGCTGCGTGACGCGACGGTATTGCCGCTCGACGGCAAGGACGCGAAGTGGCGCGTCGGGCTCGCGTGGCTGTCGGACCGCGACGATCCCGTCACCACACGCTTCGTGTCGTTCATGCGTGCCGCGATCAAGAATGCATGATGGACGAAGCGGTATAGTGTCCTCAGCCGGTGGCGGTCGCCCGATCGCGTGCCGGATGCCCGAACGAAAGCCCCAGTCTCGCTCACCGACCGCAACCCATGACTTCAGAATCCGACGACTCCCCGCTCGATCCCGCACTCGTCGCGACGCTCGCGACACTGAACGGTGCCGCGAGCGATCCGGCCGGCAAGACCTGGTCGCTGCCGAAGATCGCGAAACGCACGCAACTGCCGATGAGCACGCTGCGCCGTGTGCTGACGCAGCTCGATGCCGCGGGCCTGAGCGCGACGACGCTGAACGAGGACGGCACCGGCAGCGCCGCGCTGACCGACGAAGGGCGCGCCGTGTGCGCGCAACTGTTCGGCGCGAACGACGCGCAATAGAAAACGGGCCGCTGGAAGCGGCCCGTCGTCTTTCGGCTCGGTATGCGGTTCGATGCGGGGTATCGGCTCGTTACCACCGCACCGTCACGCCGCCCATCACCGAATGATCGTAGGTCTGGTCGTTCAGCCCGCGCCGGTAGCCGATGTCGAGATCGAGCCACGGCTTCGGCGAATAGATCGCGCCCGCGATCACGAACGCCGGATTCGCGCCGGCACCGCTTTCCGGGTTGCGCGACGTGCCGATGTCGGCCACGATCTGCAGCGTGTCGGTCGCCTTGTAGATCGCCGCGCCCGACACGGCCCAGATCGACGTCAGGTCGCCCTGGCGATTCGGCTGGTACGTCATGCCAGCATTCGCGAGGAACGAAAACCGTGCGACGTCGAGCTGCGCGAGCAGCGTGGCGCCGGCACCCACGCGGCCGGTGCCGAGTCCGCGCCGGTCGTTGCCGGTCGGCGCGGTCAGTTTCGGCTTCAGCGCGATCGACAGCGGGCCGCGCTCGACGAACCGCCATTTCATGCCGATCTCGACATCGCCGATCCCGGCGCCGTTTTCATCGGTGCGCGTCTGCAGATGCGTGTAAGGCGCGTTCACGTAGAGATCGACGTGGTCGCCGAATCCGCGCGTGAGCGTTGCATTCCACAGCTGGTGGCGGCCGTTTTCTTCCTGTTTCGAGGTTTCCTCGGCGTTGAATTCGAACTGCCAGTTCGCGTTGCCCTGCGTGCCCGTGTCGTCGCTGACGAGCGGATGGGTGGCGAGGGCATCGAACGGCGCGAGGAGGGCGCTCGCGGCTGCGAGCGGAAGCATTCTCTTCATTGGATCACCTGTCGTGCGTGGCGAGCCGGCCGGCCCACGCCGGGGAGCGCGGGCCGGCCGGCTTCAGGCCAGGACCATCAGAACCACTGCTTGTAGCGGCGCACGTAGATCGTCTTGACGATCTGCGCGAGCAGGATGTAGCCGACCATCGTCGCGGCGAGCCACAGCCAGAAGGTGCCCGGCAGGTGCATGAAGCCGAGGGAATCCGCGAACGGCGAGAACGGCAGCCAGCAGCCGATCGCGATCGCGGTGAACGTCGACAGTAGCACCGGCAGCGCGGCCGTGCTTTGCAGGAACGGGATCTTCTGCGTGCGCAGCAGGTGCACGACGAGCGTCTGCGACACGAGGCTCTCGATGAACCAGCCCGAGTTCATCACGATCTGGCCGCCGGTGCCGCCGTTCAGGTGATACATCGCACCCGCGCCGAACACGGTCCACATCAGGATGTAGGTCGTGATGTCGAATACCGACGACGTCGGCCCGACCCACAGCATGAAGCGGCTGATGTTGCCGGCTTCCCACTTGCGCGGCTTCTTCAGGAACTCGGGATCCATCTTGTCCCACGGCAGCAGCATTTGCGACGTGTCGTAGATCAGGTTCAGCACGAGCAGCTGCGTCGCGAGCATCGGCTCCCACGGCAGGAACGCGCTGGCGACGAGCACCGAGAACACGTTGCCGAAGTTCGAGCTCGCGGTCATGTTCAGGTACTTCAGAATGTTGCCGAACGTCTCGCGGCCCTTGATCACGCCTTCCTCGAGCACCATCAGGCTCTTTTCGAGCAGGATGATGTCGGCGGTTTCCTTCGCGATGTCGGCGCCGCTGTCGACCGAGATGCCGACGTCGGCGTCACGCAGCGCGGGCGCATCGTTGATGCCATCGCCGAGGAAGCCGACCGTGTGACCGTTCGCCTGCAGCGCCTTGACGATGCGCGCCTTCTGCAGCGGCGTCAGCTTCGCGAACACGGTCGTGCGTTCGACGACCTGCGCGAGCGTCGCGTCGTCGAGCGCTTCGATTTCCGTGCCGAGCATCGGCTTGCCGGGTTCGAGGCCGACCTGGCGGCACACCTTCATCGTGACGATCGGGTTGTCACCCGTCAGCACCTTCACCGCGACGCCGTTTTCGCGCAGCGCGGCGAGCGCCGGTGCGGCCGATTCCTTCGGCGGATCGAGGAAGGTCAGGAAGCCGCGCACGACGAGGTCGTGTTCGTCGGCGGTGCGGTACTGCTGGCGCTCGTCGCCGCGCGGGATCGTGCGCGTCGCGAGCACGAGCACGCGGAAGCCGTCCTCGTTGTACGCGCTGGCCTGTTCGAGCAGCCGCTTGCGCGCGACGAAGTCGAGCGGGCGCACGCCGTCTTCATCCTGCACGTGCGTGGAGACGGCCAGCATCTCCTCGACCGCACCCTTGCAGATCAGCAGGTGCGTGCCGCGCGCATCCTCGACGACGACCGACAGGCGGCGCCGCACGAAGTCGAACGGCAGTTCGTCGATCTTCTTGTAGCCCTGCGGCTTCACGCGCTCGCCGATCTCGTCGGCACGCGCGACGACCGCGATGTCGATCAGGTTCTTCTGGCCGCTCTGGTAGAAGCTGTTCAGCCAGCCGAGCCGCAGGATTTCCTCGTCCTTGTGACCCGACAGGTCGAGGTGATGTTCGAGGATGATCTTGTCCTGCGTCAGCGTGCCGGTCTTGTCGGTGGACAGCACGTCCATCGCGCCGAAGTTCTGCACCGAGTTCAGCCGCTTGACGACGACCTTGCGGCGCGCCATCGCGACCGCGCCGCGCGCGAGGTTCGCGCTGACGATCATCGGCAGCATCTCGGGCGTGAGGCCCACCGCCACCGCGAGGGCGAACGTGAGCGCGCTCAGCCAGTCGCCCTTGGTCAGCCCGTTGATCATGAACACGATCGGCACCATCACGAACATGAACTTGATCAGCAGCCAGCTCACGCTCGAGACGCCGCGGTCGAAGCTTGTCTCGATGCGCTTGTGGCTCACGACGTTGCGCGCGAGCGAACCGAAGTAGGTGTCCTCGCCGGTCGCGACGACGACGGCCGTCGCCGTGCCGCTGACGACGTTGGTACCCATGAAGCAGACGTTCTCGAGATCGAGCAGCGATGCCGACGTATCGGTCGCAGCGGCAGCCGCGCGCGTGCCGGCGAATTTGCCGGCGACCGCGCCGAGCGTGTCGTACTTCTCGACGGGCAGCGCCTCGCCGGTCAGCACGGCCTGGCTGATGAACAGGTCGCGCGACGCGAGCAGGCGCACGTCCGCCGGAATCATGTCGCCGGCCGACAGGTGCACGATGTCGCCGGTCACGACTTCGCGCATCGGCACCTCGCGGCGGGCCGGTTCGGACGTGTCGGTCACCGAGCGCTGCACGGTCGCGGTCGTGCGGACCATCGCCTTCAGCTTCTCGGCCGCGCGCAGCGAGCGGAATTCCTGCACGAAGCGCAGCAGCGCGCTGATCGTGACCATCGTCAGCAGGATCGTCATGCCGACATAGTCGCGATCGTCGGGTGCCGCGAAGTAGACGTCGGTGAAGAAGCTGATGGCGGCCAGCACCAGCAGCACGTAGACGAACGGGTTGTGGAACGAGAGCAGCAACTGGCGGGTCCAGTGCGGCGGCTTGTCGTGCGCGATTTCGTTCGGGCCGTAGTGCTGCAGGCGGTCGGCGGCCTGGTCGTAGGTGAGGCCGCGCGTGCTGGTGTGCAGCGACTTCAGCGTGTCTTCGAGCGGGCGGGCCGCTTCCTGCGCGGCGCGCATGATGCGCGGGTCATTCTGCGGGCCGGTGCCGGCCTTGATGAAGCCACGCTGTTTCTTTTGCGATGTGTTGTGTCGTGTCGTCATGAGTCGCTCCTTGCGCACGAGTCGGCGGGCGGGGAGCGACCGTGACGTTATCGACGCACGAGCGCTTCCCGCCGCGTCGCGTCGGGCGCGATCGGCTGTGGATCGGTGAAGGCGGGAACGCTCGCCGGCGCGTGCGGTGCGGCCGAAGGGGCGATGTGCAGCGTCGCACCGGCGAGCGGTAATCGACTACTGTCGTCTGAGTTCATCTGCACTCCTGTCGGTTGCGGATAATCGGCGCGGGCGATCGACAGCGACGCACGCACGAAGGCGCGCGGCCGGACGGCACGCGAACGGAAGGCGCGCGCGGCTGACGCTGCGCGCAACACGAATGCACGCGCGCGACGGCGCATCGCGTGCATTCGACAACAATGAAAATTCGGCGGGAGATCTGGCCAGTCAGGCCGGAAGGACGCCGCATCCTGCTTCCCGGGATGCGGCAGAAGACGAGGCTCTGCGCGTTTTCCTCAGGCAGCAGTCAAGTTGGTCAAGCACCAACTACAACTCGCATCGGTGTTCACAGAACACTCCATGTAATTAGACGGGAGCGATGGTAATGGGTCGCTGTGCGAAGCGTCAACCCTTTTGTCAGTCGTTATTTCGAGAAATGTAATCGAGTCGATGCGCGAGCGGAGAAACGCCGGATCGCCGCCCATGAAACGGCCGCGCGCATGCGAGATCGGCATGCGCGCGGCGGCGTCGAAGCAGGGTGCCGGTGACTAGTTGGCCGACGCGACGGCGGCCCCTGCATCGAGGATGCCCGAGCCCGCCGGCATCGCGGTGCACGACGTGCCGGCCGCCAGCTTGGTCGTGCGCGTGCCGCCCTGCAGCTTCTGCTGGATCTGCGCGGGCGTGAGATTGCCGTTCACCGACAGCATCAGCGCGGCGACCCCCGACACTTGCGGCGTCGCGAGGCTGGTGCCGTTCGCGAGGCCGTAGGTGTCCGAGCCCGGCGTCGTGGTGCCGGTATTCGACGTCGACAGGATGTTGACGCCCGGTGCGCTGAGCGTGACATCGGCGCCGAAGTTGCTGAACGACGCGCGGCGGCCCGTCGCGTCGGTTGCGCCGACGCTGATCACGCCGCGGCAGTTCGCGGGCTGGTCGAGCCCGGTCGACAGGCCGTCGTTGCCGGCGGCGACGACGACGGTCACGCCCTTCGCGGTCACGTCGTCGATGGCCTGCTGGAACGTCGTGCTGCACGCGCCGACGCCGCCGAGGCTCAAGTTGATGACCTTCGCGGGCGTCGGGTTGTTCGGTACGCCGCTGACCGGAATGCCGGCTGCCCAGCGCATCCCGTCCGCGATGTCGCTCGTCGTGCCGCCGCACTTGCCGAGCACGCGAACCGGCAGGATTCGGCCGAGCCACGATATGCCGGCGATGCCGGCGCCGTTGTTCGCGGTCGCGCCGATCACGCCCATCACGCGGGTGCCGTGCCAGCTGCTGTCGCTCGGCTGCGGCGCGCAGTTGTAGTACGGACCGTTCGCATTGCTGAGTTCCTGCTGCGTGACCCAGTCGCCCGGATCGGTTGCGTCAGGGCCGCGCGTCAGGCCGTTGTTGCTGGTGTTGACGTTGCTGATGAAGCTGTAGCCGGGCATCAGGTTGGCGGCGAGGTCGGCATGCGGCCGGTAACCGGTGTCGAGCACGGCGGTGACGACGGTCGGCGAACCCTTGGTCACGTTCCAGGCCGGCGGCATGTCGATGCCGGCGGTCGGGTCGGACAGGTACCACTGCTGGCTGTACAACGGATCGCTCGGCGTATCGCGGATCTGCATCGGGTGATCCGGTTCCGCGTAGTCGACGTCCGAATCGGCTGCGAATGCCTGCGCGAGTGCGGCCGCGTCGGTGGCGGCCATGCGCTGGCCGAGCGACAGCACGGCTGCGCCGCTCGAGATCGTCCGTTCGACCTGCACGTTCACCGGCGCTTGCCCGACCGTGCTCGCATAGGCGCGTGCGCTGCCGGCGACCGGCGCCGTCCAGCGCGTCATCGAGCGCTGGATCACGGCGTCGAGCCGCGTCCCGTTGTCGATGGCCGCCATCGCACGCGTGGCCGTCAGCGTCTTGAGCTTGACGATCAGGTGATCGATCGGCGGTTCGGCCGGCGCGGTCTGCGCTGCCATCTGCACGGCGGCCTGTTGCGTCGCGCATGCATTGCTGCCGGTCGTGGTGGGAGTGGGAGTGGGTGTCGGGGTGGTCGGAGCGGGCGTCGGGGCCGGCGCCGCGTTGGAGGAAGACGGGTTGCTGCCGTCACCGCCGCCTCCGCCGCAACCGGCGAGGGGTAGGAGAGCGGCGGCTGACAGCATGCCGGCGAGCATGCGCGCATGTGCGGAGCGCGCCAGCGCGAAATTGAAACGTTTGGCTCTCATGTTGAAACTCGATCCTCGTAGATAACCGTCGTGCCGGCGGTGGCGCTGGTCCGGCTGACCCGGACCTTGTCTTTTTTTTCTGACGGTCGCGGCAAGGTTGCTGCGACGCGCCATGCACTGGGTAACGGCCGGCGTGGCGGCTTCTTGAGTACGTTTCACGAGAAAAATCCGCGGGCGCGCAAACGATTACGTTGGTGCGTTGCAGCATGAACGCGCGTTTGGAACGTGTGGCACAGAAGGTGGGGCGAGTCCACGCGTGGCCGGTCGGGCGAAACCTGCGCCGCGGGCCGGTTTGCGCGGCACGGCAAACGTCTTTCAACGGGCGGCCACGGTGGAAGGTTGTTTACGCTTTCCCTGATTCGACGCGAATTTTGTCGAGCGTACGATCGCGATTCGATCAACGTTTCGTCAGGAGAAAAGCATGGATCGCCGCTTACGCTGGCTGGCCGTCGCGCTGTCCTGTGCGCTGGCGGGTACCGCGCACGCGCAGGCCCTTACCGGCACGCTGAAGAAGATCAAGGACACGGGCGTCGTGTCGCTGGGCATTCGCGAATCGTCGGTGCCGTTCTCGTATTCGGACAACCAGCAGAAGAACATCGGCTATTCGCGCGACATCGCGTCGCGCATCATCGACCAGTTGAAGACGGAACTGAACGTGCCGAATCTCGCGGTGAAGGAAATCCCGATCACGTCGCAGAACCGGATTCCGCTGCTGCAGAACGGGACGATCGATTTCGAATGCGGATCGACGACGAACACGCTCGAACGGCAGAAGCAGGCCGCGTTCTCGAACAGTATCTTTTTGTACGGCATCCGCTTCAGCACACGCAAGGATTCGGGCGTGAAGGATTTCGCGGACCTGGCCGGCAAGACGGTCGCGACGACGGCCGGCACGTCGGACGAGCGCCTGCTGCGCAAGCTCAACGAAGAGAAGGCGATGAACATGACGATCATCAGCGCGAAGGATCACGCCGAAGCGTTCATGAACGTCACGACCGGGCGCGCGGTGGCGTTCGTGATGGACGAGCCGCTGCTGTACGGCGAGATCGCGAAGGACCGCAACCCGGGCGCGTACACGGTGACGGGCACGCCGCTCGTCCACGAGAACTACGCGTGCATGATGCGCAGGGACGATCCGGCGTTCAAGCATGTCGTCGACGGCGTGATCGCGAAGATGCAGACGTCGGGGGCGGCCGAGAAGCTCTATAACCAGTGGTTCACGCAGCCGATTCCGCCGAAGGGCGTGAGCCTCGACTATCCGCTGTCGGCGGAGATGAAGCAGCTGTTCAGGAATCCGACGGATCAGGCGCAGTATTGATCTGGATGCGGTGCTGATCGACGTTTGATCGTGAAAAACCGCCGGCGCGTGCCGGCGGTTACGGTGCGGAAGGTGGGGGGCGCGAAACGCGTCGGGCCTTGATTTCCGGCACGCGCGCAGCCGGCACGGCCGGTGGTTGCTGGCGCTGCCGAAGGTGCCGGCGGCCAGGCCGGCGCGATGACGGGTATATCGCCCACGGCGCCATCGCGAACCCGACCGGGTGCGGCATCGGCATAGCGCGTGCGTTGGTGAGCGCGACGTGCCGGAGGGCCATCGGGTGCCGGCTCAAGTCAGGATAAAAGCTGCGGACGCCACGCCGATAGCGGATTTCCTGGCACGCCGCAATCGGCATTCAACCTCGTCCACGCCAGGGGAATCCGGCTGCGTGACCGGACAACAGGCACAATACGGCATTCGCCACGACGCACGCGTGTTCGCAGTTCAAACATCGCACGGCTGCGTCACTGCTGTCCGTCATCCTTCCCAGTCGTCATGAACGCCACGCTCACTTCCGCGCGCGAGTCGAACTCGCCGCGTTTCCTGCTGTTCCTGATCTGCCTGTTCGCGTCCGCCGGCCAGCTCGCGATCGACATCTACGTGCCCGCGCTGCCCGACATGGCGCGTTCGTTCGCGACCACGCCACAGGCGATCCAGTCGAGCGTATCCGGCTACATGGCGGCCTACGCGCTCGGCCAGCTCATCTTCGGGCCGATCGCCGACGCTTACGGCCGCAAGCGCGTGCTCGCGTTCGGACTCGTGATCTACACGATCGGCTGCCTGCTGTCGCTCGGCGCGCAGAACCTGGAGACGTTCGTGTTGGCACGCTGCCTGCAGGGCTTCGGCATCGCGACCACCAACCTGCTCGCGAAGGCGATCATCACCGATTCGTTCTCCGGCCAGGCGCTGATGCACGCGTTCACGTACATGTCGATCGCGTGGGGGCTTGCGCCGATCATCGCGCCGGTGATCGGCGCGCACCTGCAGGAATGGTTCGGCTGGCGCGCGTGCCTCGTGTTCCTGCTGGTGTACTCGCTGGCGATGTGGGCGCTGCTGTGGCGTTACCGCGAAACCTTGCCGAAACCGGTGCATCTCGAACCGCGCACGCTGATGACGAACGCGGGCAAGGTGCTGGCGAGCCCGGTGTTCCAGAGCTGCTTCCTGGCACAGGGGCTGTGCTACAGCATCCTGCTCGTGTTCAACATCGTCGGGCCGTTCATGGTGCAGACCACACTGCACAAGCCGCCGACCTTCTTCGGCTATCTCGCGCTCGGGATCGGGCTGATGTATTTCCTCGGCGGCCTGTCGAACCGCATTCACGGGCGCGGGCTGCCGAGCGCCGAGCAACGGCTGCGCATCGGCGCGCGCGTGATGGCGGGGGCGTCGGTTGCGATGCTGGTGCTGGCGCTCACAGTCGGGCTGCGCGTATGGACGCTTGCGACGCCGGTGCTCGTGATGGGCTTTTGCGCGGGCGCGATGTACCCGACGCTGATGGCCAAGGGCAATTCGCTGTTCCCGCATATCGCCGGCCTGACGAGCGCGATCCTCGGCTGCGCGCTGCTGCTCGTGTCGTCCGCGATGATGGGGCTGGCCGGTTTCGTGTCGATCCATGTCCTGACGCCGCTCGCGGTGTTCTTCGTCGCGCTGTCGTGCATCGTCGTGTGGATGGTCACCAAGCTGCTGCGGTACCTGTCGCAGCAGCAGGCCCAGGCCGCGTCCGTCGTGTGCGGGAACGGGGAGGCCGCTTAAGTGCCGCCCGTCGACCGACTCAACCCCTCGATCCTGCTGAACCGCGTCGCCCGAACCGACGGCGCCGACCTGATCGCCGCCAACCGCGCGAGCCGGAGCCACCATTTGCCGTGGGTCGACTCGTTCACCGACCAGGCGGGATTCGACCAGTGGTTCGCCCGCTGCCTGACGGGGCCGAACGTCGGCCTCGTCGCCCGCGAGCGCAGGTCCGGGGCGGTGGTCGGCGTGGTGAACCTCAACGAGATCGTCGGCGGCGTGTTCCAGAGCGCGTATCTCGGGTACTACGGCATGGTGGCGTTCAGCGGCCAGGGGCTGATGACCGAGGCGCTGCGCGCGGCGATCGGCGTCGCGTTCGGCGAACTCGGGCTGCATCGGCTCGAAGCGAACATCCAGCCCGGCAACCACGCATCGATTGCGCTGGTTCGGCGGCTCGGATTCACGAAAGAGGGTTTTTCGCCGCGCTATCTGCGCATCGGCGGCGAATGGCGCGACCACGAACGGTGGGCGCTGCTGGCCGACGGCGAGCCCGAAGCGCGCGCCTGACGCCCGATCCCGGGCGAGCTTCTTCCCGCCGCCGGCCGCTTACAGCGGATGCGCCGCGCCGGCCTGCGTCAGCAGCGAAACGGCAACCGGATCCGGCATCCCGTTCGAGTCGATCGCGCCGGCTTTCGCGAGTGCGACGAGATCGCTGTCGACGCCCGGTTGCCCGACCGTGAACGACGTGGTCAGGTATGCCGGCGCCGCGAGCGTGACCGAATAGCGCTGCTGCAGGTTCGTCACCACGGCCGATTGTGCGGCCTGTACGGTGTTCGCATTGTTCATCGCCTGCTGGTAGCGCGAATTCTGCTGGAAATTGCCGATCAATGTGGCCGTGTTCGTGCCGAGCTGGGCGGCGAGATAAACCAGCATCAGCTCGGTCTCGGGCGTCGTATTGAACGTGCCGCCCGCGTACGCGAGTGAATGCAGGCTCGTGCCGCCCGACGTCACGGTGATCGCGCACGGCAGCACGGCATTGACCGTCACCTGGTAGTTGCCGCCGCCGTCCGTCAGCGTCGTCGCCGAGCCCGTCACGCAGCTGACCGCCACCTGCGCGCTGGCGAGCGCGTCGCCCGTCGCGGCGGTGCCCGAGAGCGCGACGGTCTGCGTGTTGTTGTTGAAACAGGCATCCACGCCGAAGCAGGCATCGCCGCCGCACGCCTGAAGCGTCGCGAGGGTGGCGATGCAGAGCGTGCCCAGCGCGGGGCGGATGAAACGGCTGGGGTGAATGTTCATGGTCGCTGGCCTTGAGGAGAGTGGGGCAACCGGTAGGCGCCGGTGAGGCGGTGCCGTTCATATTCTAGGTCCCGAAACGGGGGGCTGCTTGCCCGGTTGGTCCGCTTGGCTCGCTTGCGGCCGCTTGCGGCCGGGGGCGACCTGCCGTCGAGCGTGTCATGCGCTGCACGGCATTGCCGGCATCGGGGCGATACGACGGCAGACTGAAATGACGAGGTCCGGAAGTCGGCCGGAAACCTTTCAGTTCCCTTCGCGATTGGTTATGCTGCGGGACGATTAAAAACGACGAGAGAACGCGCCGCGCCCGATGGAGCCGGCGCGCCGTTTCCGACATGAACTTGAAACGACAGACGGGCCGGCCGGGCCCGCCGGCTGGCGAGGGCGAGCCGGCATCGTGGGCAGGCACGACCCGAAACGGCATTCCGCACGCACGCAGCACGAAGGGCGACGCCCGGAGGCCCGGCTTCTGGAAGGCCACGGCCTTGCTGGCGGGTGCGGTCGTGCTGTTCGGTGGTGCGGCCATTGCAGCGCCAACCGAAGACGGCAGCAACGCCGTCGCGGCATCGTCGGCCGCCACGCCATTTAACCCGTCCCAATCGGCCTGCACGCACGTGGCCGCGGCGGCGGCCTATCCGGTCGCCGCAAAACCCGAAGCCGCACCGCCGCTGAAAGGCCGCGTGACGGACACCACGGGCGTGCTGAGCGCCGCCTGCGCATCCGAGCTGACCGACCGCCTCGCTGCGCTCGAACGACGGCTCGGCGTGCAGATCGCGATCCTGCTGGTCGGGTCGACCGGCCAGTCGACGATCGAACAGTTCGCGACCACCGTATTCGACCATTGGAAGCTCGGCAAGGCCGAGGTCAACAACGGCCTGCTGCTCGTCGCCGCACTCAACGACCATACCGTGCGGATCGAAGTCGGCTACGGGCTCGAAGGCACGATTCCTGACATCGTCGCGGGCCGGATCATCCGTGAGCGGATCGTGCCGGCATTCCGCGAGAACCGTATCGAAGGTGGCATCAGCGATGCGGTGGACGCGCTGGCACGCGAAATGATGCCGGCGGACGTCGCCACGCCGGAGCAGGCGGCACCCGCGACGGCGCCCGGCGGGCGCGACGACGCATACGAAACGGCCACGGCGACCACGACGGATGCCACGAATACACCGCCCCGTGACGCCCGGACCGGCGGCGAACAGTACCAGCCGAACGGCCTGCCGGTGCGGAAACATGCGAACACGGGCGGCGTGCGGTTCTGGTTCCTGCTCGGGGTGGCCAACGTCGTGCTGGGCGTGGTCGCGCAGTGGCGCCAGCTGCGCCGCCGGGTGGCGCTGCTGGCGGCGTGGCTCGTGGCGGCCGTCGTACCGATCGTGATGCTGCCGGTCGGCACGATCTTCAACGGCAATCTCGAAGCAATCCTGGGCGCCGCGTTGTTCGTCCCCGCGGCGGCCGGTGTCGCGCCGTGCCTGCTCGGCATCAACCTGTTTCTTTCGGCGCGCGTGCGCAAATACACGGCGATCGTGGACGGGACGCTGTTCATGATCATCGCGATCGGGCGCGAGATGGATTATTCGGTCGAGGAAGTGCTGTCCGGCCTCTTCGGCGTGCTGTGCGTGCTCGCCGTGATCTGGGCGAAGTTGATGGGCATCGGCTCGTCCTCGTCGTCTTCCTCGTCCGGCTCCCGATCGCGCTCGAGCGCCGATTCGTTCCGCGGCGATGGCGGGTCGAGCGGCGGCGGCGGTGCATCGGGCCGCTGGTAGCCACCCGCGCGCAGCGTGCCTGCGCCCCCGTTTCTTTTCACCTATGGCTCCACCCGGAGCGTTCAACCGGAAACATCGACAATGAAATGGTTTCGAATCCTGCTCGTGTGCTGCGTGCTGGCTCCGCTCGCGGGGTGCGGCTATAACGCGATCCAGTCGTCCGACGAGAACATCAATGCCGCGTGGTCCGAAGTGCTGAACCAGTACCAGCGCCGCGCCGACCTCGTGCCGAACCTCGCCGCGTCGGTGAAGGGCTACGCGGCGCACGAGGAACGCGTGCTGACCGAGGTGGCGTCCGCCCGTGCGCGCGTGGGCAGCGTGCAGATAACGCCGGAGATGGCCAAGGATCCGGCCGCGCTCGCGGCGTTCGACCAGCGGCAGGGCGAGCTGTCGGGTGCGCTGAGCCGGCTGATGGTGGTGTCCGAGCGCTACCCGGAGCTCAAGGCGAACGAAGCGTTCCGCGACCTGCAGACCCAGCTCGAAGGCACGGAAAACCGCATCGCGGTCGCGCGCGGCCGCTACATCAAGACCGTGCAGCAGTACAACGTGCAGATCCGCCAGTTCCCGGGCGTCGTGATCGCGAAGATCTTCGGCTACCAGCCGCGCCCGAACTTCGGCGTCGCGAACGAGGCGGCGATCTCGACCGCGCCGGCACTCGACTTCTCCGCGCAACCGCAGTCGCCGAAGGCGAACGCGGCCGCCGAGTAAGGCCGGCTCACCCGCTCAGGCGCTCAGGGCTTGCGCGCGGCCGCCTTCGCGAACGCGCCGCGCACCTCGAAGCTGATCGCGTCGGCCACATTGCCGCGCGCATCGACGAGTTCCAGTCGGTGCCGGCCCGGCCACGGCATCCATGCGATGCGATCGGCGTGCCCGATCACCTTGTCGTCGAGCCGCCACGCGAACTTCGTGGCGCGCCCGGCCGACCGCTCGAACCAGATCCGCTGGTTCTTCGGCGGAATGTCCGGATCGATCGCGAAGATCGTGCCGTCGGTCGGCGTGCCGATCGTCAGCGGCGCGCGCGCGCCGTCCTTGCCCGGCGTGACGGGAGCGG
>NZ_CAJNKE010000003.1 GCF_905232215.1 Burkholderia sp. LMG 13014 | reverse complement strand
ATGGCGAGATCCGGCGTCCGGCTATGTGCGCCGCAACCTCTCCCCGGCTGGCTGGCCGTCGCCGATCCAGCTCGTCGAGGTGGATTTCCCGCCCGGGTCGCGCGTCGCGTACGACAGCGGCGGGCGCGAAAGCGCGCTGCATCAGCAGGTGTGGGTCGTCAGCGGCCGCGTCGACGTCACGTTCGGCGACGCGCTTCACGAACTTCACGAAGGCGACTGTCTGGCCATGCGGCTCGACCAGCCGCTGATTTTCAGCAATCCGGCGTCGCAGGCCGCGCGCTATGTCGTCGCGATCTGCGATGCGTCTGCCGCCGCCGGCGTGCGGAATCTCTGATGAACGCGTCGTCGCAGCAGCCGTGCGCGCGACTCACTTACTGCCCACAGGAGCCTCTATGAATTCCCCGAAACAGCGCGACGACGTGCGCCTGATCGATTGCAGCGAGGCCGAGCATGCGCCGGCCATCCTCGAGATCCTGAACGACGCGATCGCGACGTCGACCGCGCTGTACGACTACAAGCCGCGTCCGCCTGAAGCGATGGTTGCGTGGTTCGCGGCGAAGCGTGCGGGCGGCTTCCCGGTCATCGGCGCGGTCGACGCGTCGGGCACGCTGCTCGGCTTTGCGAGCTGGGGCACGTTCCGCGCGTTTCCCGCCTTCAAGTACACGGTCGAGCACAGCGTGTACGTGCATCGCGACCAGCGCGGCCGCGGGCTTGGCGAGGTGCTGCTGCGCGAAGTGGTCCGGCGCGCGCGGGAAGCGCAGGTGCACGTGGTGGTCGGCTGCATCGATGCAACCAATGCGGGGAGCGTCGCACTGCATACGAAGCTGGGATTCGTGCACTCGGGCACGATCACGCAGGCGGGATTCAAGTTCGGCCGGTGGCTCGACGCGGCGTTCTATCAGTTGACGCTCGACACGCCGGCACAGCCGGTGGATGGTTGAGCGGCATCGTCGCGCGCTTTGGGCATCGGCCCACCTCATCGCGGAAAAAGCATTCGGGAGAATTGCACGGCTTCCCGAACCTGCCCGAGCCAGGGCCGACGCGTGAGACGAAAAAGCCCCGCCGAAGCGGGGCTTTTTTCCGGAGGCACGAGCTGGAGTCGCCCGCCCCCGCAACGCGTCGCAGGCCGACACCACTTCATGGCTCGTGGCGCCGAACACATGCAACCCACGCAACCGGATCAATGCCACCCGCGCTCACCCGGGCAAAAACGTCCGCATCCGCGACGAGGTGATTACAGCCGGTCGGACAAGGCTATCGCGAGCCGCGATCAGTCGATTGCGCATGCTCAGTCGAAACGACGGCGCTGCACCGGTGTGAAGTCGTCATCCAAGGCCCAATGGGTGCTGCGCGGCAGTATCTGCGTACCGCCGACCCAGCGCGGCACGTCGCAATGATCCTGCCAATACGCATTTCCTTGCAGCACCTGCTCGCCAAGCGGGGTCAGGCCGACGATGCACTTTTCTCGCTCGGGAAATTCGTCATGCACCTTGATCAGCGGACAGGTGCCTTCGACCAACGGGCGCATCATCGCATCGAACATCGCGTCACCCAGGAACGGCAGCGGATCGCGACGCAGGTTCAACTCGGCAAACACCTGTGACCAGGCAAGCCCGTCACCGTCGCGAATGGTCTCCAGCGCGAGTCTTTCCGTCAGACCGAGGCCGTCACGCACCGACGGCAACTCCTGCAACTGGCGCCTCAGTGCCGGAGCCAGCAGCGGAAGGCTGGGACTCGCCTCCTTGCAAAGCGCCGCCCAGGCAACCGGAGTCGCATCGCGATAGGCGTCCCACGCCTCGCGTGCAAGCGAGAACGCGTCGTCGGTCAGCTCACGACGACGCGGCCAAAGCCATGCGAGCACCTGCGGCGCCAGTTGCCCCAGGCCGACGAAACGATCGACACCCGGCACGCTGTCGATCTCGACCAGTTCCAACGATTCCGGCCGTCGCGTCATGTTTGCAAGAACGGCGATCAGGAAGAGCTGATCGTACGCATCCGCTTCGCACCACAGTACGGCATGCCTGGCCCGCGACAGCGTCGACAACGCGCCATACTCGGTCAGCGCGCGCTGCCGAACCGCCGGCAACGGGATGCCGAAACACTGGCTGATGAATTCGCAACGCGTGTCGATGAACGCCTCCGGCTCCAGCCTGGGAACCGGGCCCATGCAGTACGGATCGGCGAACACATGGAATTCCCCGCGAAACCCGGCTACGCCGAGACTATGCGCGATGTCGTTGCCACAACGCCAATGCTGGGTATCTGCGGTGTCATTGGCGGCAAACTGCGGATGCCGTGCGGCGAACTCGACGGCGTCCACATGCGACTTGAGTTTCGGCCAGCTGGCAAATCCCAGCTCGCGCGCGATCAGCCATTGGGCGTCAGCGAGTACGGGGGAATCTGCACGACGCAGGTTCTCGCTCGGTCCGACAACTGGCGTTCCCGCCTGGAGTTGCTTGAGAAGTTGCTTGGCACGCTTGCGCTGCCGAGCGAGGTCGATGTGACCGTTTTGCGCCGTGGCGCGAGGATCTTGAGGCATACGATCTCCAAAGGCAGCCGTATCCGCTTATCGGCTGGGAGTCGCATGAACATGCGGTGAAATGCACGACCTGGGTGTGAACCCTTTCCGCGGAGTGGAGGCGCGGTGATACGCCGCTGCCGACTGTACCACATGCGCAAATCAATCTGCCGCATCGGCGGCCGGTCGATTGCACGCGCCGCGCTCATCCGGGCATCGAGGATTTTCGCGTCATGGAGAAAAAGCGAACGTCATGCGCAAGCGATCCGCCTGGGCGAAGTTCCGGGTGGAACGGAAGTGACGCGGAAAAAAGAAAAGCCCCGCCGAAGCGGGGCTTTATCTCGTTCTACTTGGAGGCGCGAGCCGGAGTCGAACCGGCCTAAACGGCTTTGCAGGCCGCTGCATAACCGCTTTGCTATCGCGCCAAAAGCGGACTGTCCGGATGCCGTGAGGCAAGCGACAGATTTTTTATTCGAGGACCATCAGTCCATCAAATAAAAAGGGAAGCGTGGCTTCCCCATTACTTGGAGCGGGAAACGAGACGTGTACTAGGACAGTAAGTCGTTGTTTCCCAAACACTTTCTTCGTTGGACTGGCCAGCGAAGACCTCAATTGTAGCCTTGTTTTTCGTCCTCGGCAACAAATTCGTCCAAAGAGTTCCACAGACGTCCAAAGAGCTGCACTCAGTACACCAGACCCACGATCGGTACATCGTCGTAGGCGACTGCCTCGAACTCATCATCCACGCCCGGTTGTCTGCCCCGCATCCATCATCGTGAAGACGATCAGGCAGATGGTTCTGGTGATGGCACAGGTCGGATGCTGGGAACGCCTGCACCACAACTCACAAGGACCTTCTGCTCAAGCTCCTTTGAAAGAACGCGCACGCTGGCCACCGCGTTTCCGCACACGATTCTTTGTCGATATATCAGGATGACGGGGCAAGCATGACAGACGCGGGTTTGCTGCGTCCGGCTGGACATTCGACGACGATTGCGGCCCCTTAACGCCTCCTGAGACCGCTGGCATATCAGGTCATACCTAGACGGTTTTGCAGAAACCGTAACTTCTCACGACCCTGATAGCGTGAGCGTCACTGTCGAGCCTACGTCCCGATGCTCGACCTTCTAATCGATGAATTTTTGCACATCGAGCACACGACGACTACCAGTTGCGCGAACTGGTGAGCAGTATTCAAACCACATGACGAAGCGGCCTTCGGTGCCCACTTCCTGCACAGACGACAGGCCGACCATGAGGTCGGTGACAAAGGAGTCGGTCATGTAGTTCTTCTCCTGGAAGGAGACGGAGCATGCACGAGAACAAGAATGATGCACCAACATCAAAGGTGTTCTATCGCCCGATCGAAGCGTCCATCCGCTGGGCCGGGCTGCTGCGATACGAGCAGGTGATCCTGGCTTCGATTTCGTCGCCAAGGCGCCTGCCGCAGTCGTTGGACTGCCCACGTTGCGCCGAGCTGAGACTTTGCACCGAACGTATCTTCGACGGCATCCTCAATGGAGAACTGCCCTTCGGGCAGAACGGCATCACGACGCGCGATTCCACGCTGATCGACTCCCCTGATCTGACGGTGCGCCACGTCGATCTGAAGCGCTGGATGCGCCAACACTATCCCGAGCAACGACCGGGCTTCCTCTTCTCCCGAAGCGAGCGCATCACCCATCCCTTCATCTCGCTGGAAACTGGGCAGGCGATGCTAGTCGAGCGCCTGGCCCTGAAATCCACCTTGGACCAGTACAAACGCCAACTGCATGAGTTGCAGGAAAAGCACGGGGCGCTTCTCAAGCAGATGGCGCCCTCTGCTGGCGCACAGTGCCTGATCAGTGATCGCGCCGAAGCCACCTACCTGAACATTATCGGCAGCATGCTGGACCTGATGCTCGGCCAGTCGCCTTCGGGCGTGCCGTACTCCAGCTTCAAGACGCAGGAGGCGGTGGTCAGTGCATTGGTCGCCCATCACAGCGGCGCCATGGGGATCGCGGAGCGGACGCTAAACGGCAAGTTCGCCACGGCCAGACGCCGGCTGCGTAGCGCGACAGTCTGAGGTTTTCCATCTTGTATGTGCAATCGCGGAGATTGCATTTGCAATGTCTTTTCCCATCCATGTCTATTGAATGGAGGTCACGCCAACAAACGCCACTGAGCGTTCAGGAGTGACCGCCATGTCGCAAACACCTGCACTGCCCGCAAGCGAGCGCCGCATCCTGCGGCTTGATGAAGTCGAAACCAAGTCCGGTTTCAAACGCGCCCACATCTACAACCTGATGCGCAAAGGCTTGTTCCCGAAGGCGCTGCGCCTGGGCGTGCGCGCGGTCGGCTGGGACTCCATCGAGATCGATCAGTGGATCGCCGAGCGCGTCAACAACCGGGCCTGACCCGTTCTCCAGCGGACTTCCCATCCTCACACGGAGAACGCCATGCAGGTCGTATCCATCATTTCAACAAAAGGTGGCGTCGGCAAGACCACCACGGCCGCGAACCTCGGCGGGCTTGCCGCCGACGCGGGGCTGCGTGTGCTACTGCTCGACCTCGACGTGCAGCCCACCTTGTCCTCGTACTACGAGCTAGGTCACCGCGCACCTGGTGGCATCTACGAGTTGCTGGCCTTCAACGAGCGCGACCTCGGGCTGCTTGTGTCCCGCACGATCGTCGCGGGCCTGGACTTGGTGCTCTCCAACGACCACCGAGGCGAGCTGAACACCTTGCTGCTGCACGCGCCGGATGGCCGCCTGCGGTTGCGCCATCTCTTGCCGGTCCTGGCGCCTCTCTATGACCTGGTACTGATCGACACCCAAGGCGCGCGATCGGTGCTGCTGGAGATGGCGGTACTCGCCTCCAACCTCGCGCTGTCGCCCGTGACCCCGGAAATCCTCGCGGCGCGCGAGCTGCGGCGCGGCACCATGCAGTTGCTCGAAGACATTGCGCCCTACCGGCACCTGGGCATCGAGCCTCCACCTCTGCATCTGCTCATCAATCGCGTCCACCCTGTGTCAGCCAATGCACGGCTGATCCAGCAGGCCCTGCGCGATCTTTTCCAGGACCATGCCGGCATCCGCGTGCTGGCCACCGACGTGCCGGCCATCGAGGCGTATCCGCGTGCAGCTACGCGCGGATTGCCAGTGCATCGGGTCGAATACCGCCAGCCGCCGGGCAGAGTCGCCCCCGCCGCGCTCGACACCATGCGCGGCCTCGCAGACGAACTATTTCCGCAATGGCGGCACCGATTTGCCATGGTGTCCGGCCGTCCGCCACACCCTCTTGATGCCGGGAGGTTCCATGGCGAACGCACATGAGCTTGCCCGAGGCCACAAGCGGCTTCGCGCCCTGATCGAGTTCGCGGTTGGCGAAGGTTGGCACGTCAAACGCACGCCTGGCGGCCACCTCAAGTTCACCAAGCCTGGCTGCGCCGCGATCTACACCAGCTCGACGGCCAGTGACCACCGGGCGACCCTGAATGCCCGTGCGCAAATCCGCCGCGCCGAGCGCGAGGCCCGATACCAAGCGCAGGGAGGCGGCCATGGCTGAGATCACCTCCCAGCAGATGGCTGGCAAGCTGCTCGCGGCCGGGTTCGAGCGCAGCGGCCCGTCAGCCTCGACCTTGAGCGACCCGATCGCCGACACACCCATGGTCGTGACCCTAGATCAGTTGCGCCCCTACGACCACGATCCCAGGAAAAAACGCAACCCGGCCTACGAGGAAATCAAGGCGTCCATCCGCGAGCGCGGTCTGGACGCGGCGCCGGCCATCACTCGCCGACCAGGTGAGGACCACTACATCATCCGCAACGGCGGAAATACGCGGCTGGCGATCCTGCGCGAACTATGGTCAGAGACCAAGGACGAGCGGTTTTTCCGTATATCGTGCCTGTTCCGGCCGTGGCCCAGCCGCGGCGAAGTCGTCATGCTGACCGGCCACCTGGCCGAGAATGAATTACGCGGGGGCCTCACGTTCATCGAGCGCGCCCTCGGCGTCGAGAAGGCACGCGAGTTCTACGAGCAAGAAAGCGGCACTACCTTGAGCCAGTCCGAGCTGGCCCGCCGCCTCGCTGCCGATGGCTTCCCGGTACAACAGTCGCACATCAGCCGCATGAACGACGCGGTGCAGTATCTCCTGCCCGCGATCCCCACCGTGCTCTATGGCGGCCTCGGTCGCCATCAGGTCGAACGCCTGTCGGTCATGCGCAAAGCCTGCATGCTCGCGTGGGAGCGCTACGCCAAGGGCCGCTCCCTGGTTCAGGACTTCGACGAATTTTTCCAGGAAGCGCTGTCGCAATTCGACGTCCAGGCCGACGAGTTCTCCGCGCAGCGCGTACAGGACGAGCTGATCGGCCAGATGGCCGAGTTGCTGGGTGTCAATTACGACGTGCTCGCCCTGGACATGACCGAATCCGAAAGCCGGCAGCGCGCCTTGATCAGCGACCCAACGCCGCCCTCGACGCCGCCTGCGTTGCCGGAGCCGGAGTCGGAAACCATCGCGCGCCCAACTGCCAACACCGCGCCACCCACCGCAGGGGCTGCATCGGCAGCGCCGCCTGCAGGCCGACCTGCGCGCGAGAGCGACACGGATACCAGTCAGGCGGGTCCGGCCAGCCCTGCGGCGGGGAGCGATCTGCTTCGGGAGCACATCGTTTCGCCGGCACCGACGACCGAACGGCTCCAGTCCATCCAGCGCATGGTCGCCGATCAGTTGGGCGATGCGCTGCCTCCCGACTTCTCGGCGAGCGTCTTGCAGTCCATCCCCGTGCAGGCTGGCGGGCTCTATCCGATCTCCGATGTCTGGTACATCGATCCCGGCTTGGATACTGCCGAGCGCTTGCGCATCCACATCGCACAGTTCGCCCGCGAAATCGCGAGCGAGGCAGACCTGGACGAGTGCATTGATGACCGTGCAGAGGGTATCGGTTTCGCCTGCCGGGCCCGCACCCAAAGTCCGGCGCCGCTGGGCCGTTCCGTCCTCGCATTGTTGGCGTGCCTGGCCGGTCAGCGGCCCGCCGACGTCGGTCTGCACGACGGGCAAATCGTCATCGACCTGCCGGCATTGCTGCACGGCCAGGGTGATGCGGCCCAGCGATTGAGCGACACCGCGCTGGTCAAGCTGTTCCGGCTGCTGCGGCTGGCCCGGCGCCTGCTCGATCTTGAAGCCGGCGCTGCGGACCTTGGAACGTGAGCGAGGGAGGCCAGCATGTCCGCACCACACCCACTCAACCAGGCCGTCATCGCGCAGGCCCTCTATGACCTGCGCAATGGGCAACTGCGCCGGTGCAAACTGATGGGGTTTGGTGAGGAAGAACTGGACGCCCTCAAGCATCCCGCGCTGATCAGCGTGCTCGCCAACGCCAACGTCTCCTGGTGCTCGGTGACGGTCAACCGCGAAGTGCTCCGGCGACTACTCAAGCAGGCGCAGGACGTGGAGAAGGAAATCGCCACGGTCGATCGCATGCTCAGGCTGGGTGCGAGCACCGAGATGGTCAGTCGGTTCTATGGCCTGACCCACCAAGAGGTGGCGCTTCGCCGCGAAATCCTCGGCCTGCCCAAGCGCAAGGGCCGCCACCCCGTGCTGGACGAGAAACAGGACACGGATCTGTGGCGGCAATGGAAGGCCGTGACCGGCAGCAGGAATGTCGATCTCGAAGACGAAACCTCCATTCTCGACGCCGCCATGGACTTGGCCGAAGGCATGTCGCTGCCTCTGTCGGTGGTCTGGGCCTCGATCAAGAGCTGGGTCGATCAAGGATTGGGTTGAGCCATGGCCGTGGACGACACCGCACCACGCCGTGGCCCCGTCGCACTCGCGGACCTGTTCGACGCCGCCTTGAAAGACCTCGTGCCCAAGCCCAGTGCGCCAGCACCTATGCCTGCGCCGACGCCCGCCACGTCCGGCGATGCCTTCCTCTTCAGCGGCAACCGGCATGAGACCGTGCCGCGGCGACTGTTCCTCGACCGTCGCCTTACGCCGCTGGAGCGCAACGCCTGGCAGGTGTTCCGGCTGATGCTCAACGACGATGGCGTGACAGCCTTCCCGACGTATGAGCAGCTTCGACCCTGGCTGGCATCGATGCCCTGCGCCGGGCAGGCCTCGCATGAAACCGTGGCCCGAGCGTTGACGCTGTTGCGCCTCACCCGATGGTTGAGCCTGGTGCGGCGACGGCGTGACCCCAAGACCGGCCGCATCCTCGGCAACCTCTACGTTCTGCACGATGAACCGCTGACGCCCTTCGAGGCCATGCAGCTCGACGCCGACTACCTGGCACTGGTCAGCCAGTCCCTCGGCCATTCGGCCAAGGCCGTCCAGATGGTCGGCCTGAACACCCTTAAGGAGATCGCGGAAGATCCGCTGCTCTCCGGGCGCACATTGCCGTCGCGGCTGCAGGTTCTGGCAGAACGCCTCGCCAGCCAAGGCATCACGGCCGCCGCAAGTTATCCACAGGAGGACGCCGCCCACGATTCCGAAGAAGGAGTATCGAGCCTTCTTCGGAATGCGGATGACCCATCTTCGGAATCCGAAGCAGGGGCGAAACCCGTGCCAAACGCCTCTCTTCGGAATCCGAAGCAGGCCCGTACAGTACGTAGTAGTCGTATTAATGAAGTACGTACTACCGCGCAGGCGCGCGCGCTGGGCGATCTGCAATGGCCCAAGCGCTTCACGGAACTGAAGGCAGAGCAGCAGACAGGTGCCAGGGTGGCATTGCAGCAGGTTGATGCCGCGCTGAGACAGGCCGTGCTGGACGAATGGGCCACACGATGCAGCAGTCATGGCATACGCAATCCTGCGGGGTATCTGTTCGGCATCATCCAGCGCGCCATCCATGGCGAGTTCAATGCCTGGGCCAAGAAAGACGCGCCATCGGCATCCGTCCCACCAAACGAGCGACCACCACCAGCACCGCCACCTCAGCCGCAGGGTAAGCCAGTGCCGCCAGAAGTCGCCAAGCAGCACATCGAGCGGCTACGCAATCTGCTCGCCAGCAAATGAGTCGGCATGCCAGGCGGTGAAACTAGATGCCCATGGCCGCCAGTAGAGCTATCCCCTGGGGATAGTTCCGCTGCTGGGCACAACGCCAAGCTGTCGCAGGCCTGGGATCGACCATCTGCCGCAGCATCGGCGTTGTCCCCCCTGATCTCGGCGTGCAGCGTTCGTTAGCGCTCCATGGAGCTATCCCCTGGGGATAGCTCGCGCCGCATGCAACCGCCACGCCCTAAACCGGGGCCCGCCGGGATTCGGATTCTTGACTGACTGCCTTCCGCTTCCTGTCGAAGCTGGCCGCTCCTTTTCCAACAACGAGCAGACACCATGGCAACCAATGAACCTCTGCAACTGAATCTCGGCTCCCTGCGCAGTGCGATGTCGCTGACCCTGCACACCCATCACGCTTCCCGCATCTGGCATGGCCGCGCCGCCGCCGAGGGGCGACCGGGCATCGTCGGCCTGAATGGCTATATCGCTCAGATGAACAAGATGCGGCGGGGCTCAGAACAAGACGATCCGTACTCGGACTGGTGGATGCTGCGCATCGAGGACAAGCTCGACCACACCAAGGTCACGCTGCAATCGCTGCGCGAGCAGGTGGACCAGGCGCTGGCGAGTGTGCCGCCGGCGCTCAGCCTGGGCGAAAACCTCAACGTGCAGCCGGTCAAGCTCCCGCTCTTCGTCAACGCGCAGCTCGGCTTTGCCGCGGTCTATCTCCTGGCCGACTACGACGACATCGCCCGCAAGCTGATCCTCGCCCATCACACCGCGCTCATTGACCGCAGCACCTTGGAACGCTGGCTCAACGAGGGCGCACATTCATTGCGCAGCCTGTTCTCGCTGGCCCAGCAGTATCGCTATTCGGGCTGCACACGCGATGACTTCGCGTCGAAGAATGCCGCAGCGCGGGCAGCGCTGGAGAAGTATGGCGAACTGCCGCAGGACGTGCTGGAAGGCACGCGCCGGTCGAAGTTTGCGCCGCCCATCGTGCGCCGTGGCCTGAAGCAGCGCGGCGACGGTCCTGCCGAAGCATCACTGCTCGGCGATGAAACCACCACCGCAGAGTCGCCCGAAGCCGCAGCCGGCGAGGACGAGCCGGCATGAGCGATCCGAACCCACCGACCCGCTACTTCCGAGGCCTGCAACAGGGTGCCTTCATGCGGCTGGAACACGCGGCCTATCTAAAAGGCCTTTTAAAGCCTTTTAAGGGTAAAGGGGACTTCGAGGCCTGGGCCAGCCAGTGCTTCGCCATGCGCGACGAGTTGATTGCCCTGGCACAGCGACAGGTACTGGAGCAGGCATGCGGGCACCCCTTCCACCTGCTGCCCATCGAACTGGCCCAACAGACCACTGGCGCAGGAACCGTCTTCTTGCGCTGGCGCAGACACGACAGGTCGGCCATGGGCGTGGCGCTGTGGCGGGAGCTGGTCGCCAGCAGCAGCACACCCGTCAACCTGCTGGCCGACCTGCACGCGATCGAGCTGCAGCGCATCACGTTGAACATGCAGATCAGCCTGCTGCACACCTTGGGCAGGCAGGCGCAGGAATGCGCCAGCAAGGCGGCCGAGGCGGACGACGCCTACCTGCGCCGGCTCACGCCCATTCCCGCCGCAATGCGCGATCGGTGATTGCGCCGGGCACCCAGCACGCTCCCGGCGCCGACGAGGCACGGGTATTTCAACCACCACGGAGATCACATCATGAGCACGCATTTTTCCGGCGAAGGCAACATCGGTTCGCCACCGGAGTACCGCGAATTCCCCAACGGCAACGACGAACCCAGTCGCCTGCTACGCCTGAACGTCTATTTCGACAACCCTGTGCCGAAGAAGGATGGCACGTTCGAGGACCGGGGCGGCTTCTGGGCGCCGGTGGAAATCTGGCACCGCGACGCCGAGCACTGGAAGGACCTGTACCAGAAAGGCATGCGCGTGCTGGTCGTCGGCCGCATGGAGCGCGAACCCTGGACGGATAACGAGGATCAGCCGCGCGAGACCTGGCAGATCAACGCGCGCAGCGTCGGCATCCTGCCGTACCGCATCGAATCCGTGACCCTCAGCCCGAAGCCGCAAGAGGCAGAGCCCAAGCCCCAGGCCGCGCAGGAACCGGCTGCGCCGAAAGAATCCAAGCGCAGGAAGTGAACCGGCATGGAGGGCGGTCGCACGTCTTCGCCGCCCTCCATGCGCTCGCGAGCTATCCCCAGGGGATAGCTCCACCAACGTCCACCGACTTTCACGCGCTCCCTCATATCGCGGCTCCCGGTCCGCACACCTGCGGCCACGCGCCACCCCCGCACAAGCCATTCCATCCCGTGAAAGCGGTCACCGCCGCATGCGGCTTGTTTGCTGCTGCCCCAGGTGGCGCTCGGCATCCTCGATTCCAGCAACTCCATGAACAACGGGAATCGGGATGGACGGACATGCGGCTGTTCTTGTGCGAGAAGCCCTCCCAGGGCAAAGACATTGGCCGGATTCTCGGTGCCACGCAGCGCGCTGAAGGCTGCCTCAACGGTTCCGGCGTCACCGTCACCTGGTGCATCGGCCATCTCGTAGAAGCCGCAGCGCCCGAAGCCTACGACGAGCAGTTGAAGCGCTGGTCCATCGAGCAGTTGCCCATCATTCCTCAGCACTGGCGGGTCGAGGTCAAACCGAAGACCGCCACGCAGTTCAAGGTCGTCAAGGCGCTTCTGGCTAAGGCGACCCAGCTTGTCATCGCCACAGATGCCGACCGCGAGGGCGAGTTGATCGCCCGCGAGATCATCGACCTGTGCGGCTACCGCGGCCCCATCGAACGGCTGTGGTTGTCGGCGCTCAACGATGCTTCCATCCGCGCGGCACTCGGCAAGCTCCGGCCATCGGCCGAGACGTTGCCGATGTACTACTCGGCGCTGGCACGCTCTCGGGCGGACTGGCTCGTCGGCATGAACCTCAGCCGCTTGTTCACGGTGCTGGGACGACAGGCTGGCTACGACGGCGTGCTGTCGGTCGGCCGCGTCCAGACCCCCACGCTCAAACTGGTCGTGGACCGCGACCGCGAGATCGCCGCCTTCGTGTCCGTGCCGTACTGGGCCATCGACGTGTCCCTGTCCGCTGGTGGCCAGGCTTTCACCGCGCAGTGGGTTCCCCCGAACACATGCACCGACGACGCCGGCCGCTGCCTGCAGCAGCCCATCGCGCAGCACGCCGCGCAGCAGATCCGCGCCGCGGACAGCGCCCAGGTGGTGGCGGTCGAAACCGAGCGCGTGCGGGAAGGCCCGCCGCTGCCGTTCGACCTGGGGACCTTGCAGGAGGTGTGTTCCAGGCAGCTTGGGCTCGATGTGCAGGAGACCTTAGACATTGCTCAGGCCCTATACGAGACGCACAAGGCCACGACGTACCCGCGCTCCGATTCGGGCTACCTGCCCGAAAGCATGTTCGCCGAGGTGCCAACGGTCCTCGACAGCCTGGTCAAGACCGATCCCTTGCTGCGACCGATCATGGACCAGCTCGACCGCACTCAACGCTCACGCGCCTGGAACGACGCGAAGGTGTCTGCTCACCACGGCATCATCCCGACGCTCGAACCGGCGAACCTCTCGACCATGAGTGAGAAAGAACTGGCAGTGTATCGGCTGATCCGGGCGCATTACCTGGCGCAATTCCTTCCTCACCACGAGTTCGACCGCACTGTGGCGAACCTCTCCTGCGGCCAGCAGACGCTGGCGGCCACCGGCAAGCAGGTCGTCGTCAAGGGTTGGCACCTGGTGCTGGCCGAACCGCAATCCGAGGAGGATGGCGACCCTGCGGCGCGCAGCCAGGTACTGCCCGCGCTGCGCGAGGGCCTGGCATGTCAGGTGGCCGACGTCGATCTGAAGGCGCTCAAGACGCTGCCCCCTCGACCCTATACGCAGGGCGAGTTGGTCAAGTCCATGAAGGGCGTCGCCAAACTGGTCTCGGACCCGCGCCTGAAACAGAAGCTCAAGGATACGGTCGGCATCGGCACCGAAGCGACGCGGGCCAACATCATCAGTGGCCTGCTGACGCGGGGCTACCTCGTGAAGAAGGGCCGCGCCATCCGTGCCTCGGATGCGGCCTTCACCCTGATCGACGCGGTGCCCACAGCGATTGCCGACCCAGGGACAACCGCCGTCTGGGAACAGGCGCTGGACATGATCGAAGCTGGACAGCTCACGCTGGACGTATTCATCGGCAAGCAGGCTGCATGGATCTCACAGTTGATCGCGCAGTACGGCAGCACGTCCCTGTCCATCAAGGTTCCCCACGGACCGCCTTGCCCACAGTGCGGCGCACCGACGCGCCAGCGCACCGGCAAGAGCGGCCCATTCTGGTCGTGCAGTCGCTACCCCGACTGCAAAGGCACGCTGCCGGTCGAATCCGGCACGTCCAGGCGTGGTGCCTCGCGCCCGCGCCGCAGCGGCCGCAAAGGCTCCTGACCGACCCCGTTCCGTGAGCCGTGCCCGCCATCGGCGGCGCGGCCTGTGTTCCGCACGCCCTGCGGGACGCCCAGCGCGCAACGCCTTCTTGTCCGTGTGCGCGTCCCGCCTGGCCGTCCCCGGCCGCGGGACCTGAAGGTAGCTTCTCCGCGAACCGCCTCCTGCGCGTTCTGCTGATCTGCATTTCTCCCGCCTCTGCGAAGGGTCCCCCGGTGGCTTGCCAAGCTGCGCGAGCCACCCGGAGACCCTTCGTGGTCAGCGGTATTCGGTGCCGGTGCCCGCCGGCGCAAAAACGGGCTCCCTTTGTGCGCGGATGTGCGCCAGACGATGCCGGCGCGAACCACGACATGCGCCGGGTGTGATTGCTGATGAGCAGACGGTTCTAGCGACGACCGGGCCTGCACCAGCCCACGGGTGGTTCTGTCCTCCCGAGCCGAAGGCCGCAGGGCCTTCGGCGCCTTTCTCCTGCCTATCAACGTCCCGGCCCGCCCCGGGCCACACGAACAGGAGACCCGACATGAACCCGCAACCTTGCACCCTTCGCGGTGCGCCCCAGGCCGCGCCACTGCTGTACGGCAGCGTGTGCAGCGGCATCGAGGCCGTGAGCCTCGCATGGCAACCCCTCGGCCTCAAAGCCGCGTGGTTCGCCGAGATCGAGCCGTTCCCGAGCGCCGTGCTCGCCCACCGTTACCCCCATGTGCCCAACCTGGGCGACATGACCGCGATCGCCCGTCAGGTGCGCGCCGGCATCGTGCCGGCGCCCGACATCCTGGTCGGCGGCACGCCGTGCCAGTCGTTCAGCGTTGCCGGCGCGCGCCAGGGGCTGAACGACCCGCGCGGCGCCTTGACCCTTGCCTATGTGGAGCTTGCAAATGCCATCGACCAAACCCGCCACCAAGACCGCCGCCCGCCGGCAACGCTCGTCTGGGAAAACGTCCCCGGCGTCCTCAACGACCGCAGCAATGCCTTCGGGCATTTCCTGGGAGCACTGGCCGGAGAAAGCCGTGCGCTCCAGCCGCCAGGGGAAAAATGGGCGCACGCTGGTTGTGTGTCTGGACCCCGCCGCCGCATCGCCTGGCGCGTGCTCGACGCTCAATATTTCGGTGTCGCCCAACGCCGCAAGCGCGTGTTTCTTGTGGCATGTGGTGGTGATGACCTCGATCCCTCCGAAGTACTTTTTGAGCGCACAGGCCTGCGCGGGGATTCTTCTGCGGGCCGCGCGCCGTGGCAAGAAGCTGCCCGCGCTGCTGGATCGGGTGCTGCTGCAGCAGGCGGATACGCAGGATTCGCTGGACTGAACCAGCCCTACGGCAAGGTCACGACGACGTTCGGATTCAGCGGCGGCATCGGCCCCGTCGATGTTGCGGCATGCCTGATGGCCGCGGGTCCCAAGCACGACATCCGCACCGAGACGTTCATGGTGCAGTCCATCGCCGGCAGCATCGCCCACACCCTCGACACCGCCAACAACGGCAAGGGCAGCAGCGAGGACGGTACGGGAAAGGGCGTGCCGATCATCGCCTTCACCGCCCAGGGCAGCGGCGCGGACGCCACGATCGACCTGACGCCGACGCTGCGTGCCGGCGGGCATCGCAACAGCCATGCGAACGCAGGCGTCGTACCCGCCATCGCCTTCGCGCAGAACAACCGCGGCGAAGTGCGCTTCGAGTCGGGGCATGGACAGGTGTCTTGCACCGTCCTGTCCAACGGCAAGCCGGGCTACGGTGTGCCGATGGTGGCCTGCGTTGCCCTGCGGGGACGGACGCAGGGTCTTGCCGCCGAACTGGGCGGAAGCGTTGCAGCGGCGTTGCGTACCAGCGGCGGCGGCGCAGACAAGCCCCATGTCCTGGCCCCCGACTTCGAGGCACATTTCCGCTACGACTGGAATGAATCCGGTGCAGCGGACTGGTCGCAATGGCGGGTGCGGCGGCTGATGCCCATGGAGTGCGAGCGGCTGCAGGGCATGCCCGACGACTACACGCTGATCCCGTATCGCGGCAAGCCTGCCGCAGACGCTCCGCGCTACAAGGCGATTGGCAACTCCATGGCCGTCCCGTGCATGGCTTGGCTGGGCAACCGGCTGGTGCAGTGCCTGCACAAGACGGACTTGACCGATTCGGATTGATCGACGACGCAGCCTGCCGGCCGCGCCATTCTCTCCCTGCATTGCCGATGTATCGGCAGCAGCCCGCAGCCAGGGTGTCAAGGCTGCCGTGGGTTCCGCCCACGCCACCCACCAGTTCGCTTCGGCATCTCACCGGCGAACGCTGCCCACCGGGGCATCGATGCCTCCTTTCTCCAACCCACGGGATGGTCGCCACGTCCCGTTAGGGGCATGTCGCCACCCGGTCGATTTCAGGATCTCCCATGGAAACCATCACCAAGCAAGACCGCATCACGCTGAAGAACCTCAAGGTGGCCGACTTCGCCAGCGAGGAAACGCTGTGCTTCACCGCGACCATCGTGTTCGACGGCATTCCCATCGCCGAGGCCCGCAACGACGGCCACGGCGGCTCGACGTTCCTCCACGCACTCAACGGCAAGGCGGCGCTGCTGGCGCAGGCCGAAGCCTTCGCCAAGGGCCTGCCGCCTGCGCCGCTCGACCTGGGCCACGAGGGTGAAGACCCTCATTACATCGCCATGACGCTCGACTTCCTGGTCGATGAGCTGGCCGATGCCATGCACGCGGAACGCAAGGTGCGAGCCGCGTTCAACCGCGACATCGGCAACAAGGTGCTGTTCATCAAGGACCGCAAACTGCTGTTCATCAAGGGCATCAAGCTCAAGGCCATCGCCGACCGCAAGTCGTACTTCGCTTCGCTGCGCGCCCGGCAGGCCCAGCCCATCGTCATCCTCGCCGAGCTGCCGCCCGAGCAGGCATTCGACCTGTGGAAGCAGCATGTCCTGGGCGACAAGCCCGACTGACCCAGCACCACCGCACCCTCCTGACAGCCCCGCACTCGACGCGGGGCTTTTCTTTTCTCTGAGCCCATCAATCGGGGCTGTGCCGGATGCGGTTTTCCAACTGACGCAGCACGGCCCTCGCAAGAAGCTGCCCGCATGTTCGCTGATTCGTCAGCACATGCCAGCAGCCAGGGTTCCAGGCTGCCGCGGGTCTCTCCCGCGTCACCCACCAGTCCGCATCGCATCAATTCTGCGGATGAGCGTCCCCGTGACGCTGATGCTTTTTATCAACCGCGTGCGGGAGCTGCCATCCCGTGAGGGACAAGGCCCCGCTTTTCCAAGGAGCCCGTCCATGTCCCAGCAAGCCTCTTTCGGCCAGTTGGCCCTGACCTACTGCGGCAAGTTCCTGCCGCTCGAAGTCTTGCAAAGCGCCGCCGGCCACTACATCGGCACGCGCGATACCGAAGGTCCCGTTTCGCGGGAATCCCGCGAGTACTTCCGCAGCTATGCCGCGGCTCAACGCGCCCTCGAAAGAGGCGGCTGGTCCCAGCTCGCCATTCCCTGATCCAACTGGAGAAATCACATCATGAACCAGCTACTGCCGCGGGAAGTCGTCGATCAGATCATGCGGGAAGAGCAGCATTTCGCTGCCGCGCCCCAAGCCTTCTTCGAGGCCTGGAAGCGCGGTGTCGAGATTGCTGGTCCCGAGTGGTTCGGCGACGGCACCCGTGAAGGCCTGAACCGGGCCAACACCAAGTGGGATTTGCGTCCCGACATGCTGCGGCTCAACGATGCCCTCGGCGTCCTGAGCAGCGGCGAACGCATGTTCCTGTCCGCCATGGTCAGCTTCTACAACGCGCGCGAGGGCGGTGCCATGCTCAAGCGCTGCCACTTCCACGGGCTGTCGGACTTCGACGGTCTCGATCTGGAACGCCGCAAGGTCATCGCCGACCTGCTGGTGAACTACAGCGGTTGGTGAGTCGGTCTCCGGCACGCCACTGTCTTCTCGATCCTCCCGTGAGGGACATGCGCTCATAAGGCCATGTCCCTCAATTTTTCTTCCCCATCGCCCGGCGCCAACGGCCCTGGGCTATTCCCTGCGGATGCCATCGTCCGCAGGGGCTGGCTCCGCTCTTCTCGAAAGGAGCCAGCATGGCAAACAACTACTACGAAGGCACGGGCGTTCTCGTGCTCGACCGCGTTACTCCCGTCATCAAGGCACTGTTCGATGCCTTCGCGCTCGACGAAAACCATCCCGGCAATGGGCAGGCCTACATCGCCCAGATCGCCGAGACCAATGATCCACGCTGGACAGATGTGCTGGACGGTCTGGAAAACCTGGCCACACAACTCGGAATCCCCATGCCCGACGACGAAGAGTTGTCGATTCCGCCTCTGCTTGAACGGCTGGCCGCGCACTTCGGTGCTGACCAGGACGGGGAGCTGGAGAACCTGATAGAGCACCACCACTTCGAGGACAGCGCGGACCTGGAAGCCCTGCTTCTGATCGCTACCCGCTTCGATGATGGCCATAACCTGACCGCCATACAGTTTGAGGGCTGCTGGTATTGCAGCAAGCCAAGGCTATTCGAGTTCGGCGGCAACGGCTGCTACCTGAGCCGCGAGGTCCAGGTCTTCAGAACGTCCTCGCAGGCGCTTCAACTCGGCGATCAACTGCGCAACACCATCCTGGCCGCCGACATCGAAGAGGCCTCAGCGTTGATCGCGCTGGAGGCCGCCAACCTGCTTGCCGGCATCACCGATGAGCAATTTCGCCTAAATGTGCGCCATCGCATCGCCGAACGGCTGGCTCAGACGTCAACGATCAGCGCCGACTGACGCATTTTCCACTTTCAACCCACCGGGTCCAATTCCCGGTGGCGGGGATTGGCTCCATTATTCAAATCTGGAGAGTTCCCATGTCCCTGAAACCCAATCCCTTTCTCCGCGGATACTGGAATCTGAAAATCGTCCGCACGCTGTGCATCAGCTACGAGGATGGAAGCCCGCATGTCTGGCGAATCATCCACCCGAGCCAAAAGCACCTTTCCGACGAGGAAATGATTTCATCCTCGTGCATCGTCACCAGCGATTTCGCCGTAGTCAGGAATGGTCCCGAACCCGTGAGTGCCGAGGTACTGGCCGAATGCGATGCCGGAGAAGGTGTCAGCGGCGAAGGCGTAATCGGCGCCGTGGTCTATGCCATCCATGGCGATGACTTCGACGGCCGCCCCATCCACGTCGGCGACGCCTATTCGGCAGAGGCAGCGCGGGAGGTCGTACAGCGCCTGAGTTTCGAGACCGGCTATTACAGCCGGTGCTGGGAAATCAGCAGCGCGCACATAAGCGAGGAAACCAGCCAATACCTCGCCAACCTGGCAGACCTCGCCACGCCGGAGGCCTTCCTGTTCATCGCGTTCCGGGTTCCGTACAGCCCGGCGATCGGCATCAAGCTGATCTCCACCCCCTGGACGGACAAGAACCTGGACCACGCCGAGGGCATCAGTGCGGAGCAGCTTCGCCAGGAGCACCGAAGCAAGGGTATGCCGGATGACCTGGCGAACGTCATTGAACTGGCTGGCCAGGCCGATGTGCGCATCCTGATTCTCGACGCCGACGCACCCGTGCTGTTGGGCCTGCCGTTGGCCGAATCCTAGCAGCCGCTCGACGCAACATCCTTCCTCTTTGTTCTCCCCCATACCGGCCCGTCTCCCTCCCGGAACCGGGCTGATCCATTTTCATAGGAGCAACCTCATGTTCCCCGACCTCATCTCGCGCACGCCAGACTTCGAGCACCAGCTCGGCGCCTGCGTCAATGCCATGGGCCAGGACGACGCCATCGGCCAGATCCTGGTATTCGAGCGCATGAGCGGCACGCTGCACATGCGCCATATCGCCAGCGCCGACCTGGTGGACACCGACATTGACGACTACGAAATGGTCGTCTTCGACGGTGGCAACACCAGCGGCGATACATGGAAGCATGTCTTCTTCCCACGTCAGCGCGAGCACTACTTCGTGTACGAAGCCTGACCCAACCAAGCCCCTTTCGAGGGGCTTTTTCTTGTCCGCAGCGCAGGAAAGCGGGTGCGACGCTGTGCGATTTCTTGCGGGCAGGCCGCCCATTCCAGAGCCATCCTTGCTCCATGTTCGTCGGCGTTGCCGACACATGCCCTGGCAGCCGAGACCTTCAAGGCTGCAAGTGCGGGAAACCGTGCTGGTCGTTTCTTCCTATGGACGTACCCCGTCCGTTCACGCCACCCACAAGGGACCTCTCCCTTGCGGGCGGGGAATCCCTTGTTCTTCCTCAAGGAGATTCCCATGGACCGTTCCCTCATCAAATCCATGATGCCTTCGCTTGTCGCGGGCCATATGCCTCGCAACGTGCGTTCGTTCAAATACCGCGTATTCGATGATCAGCCGCAGTCCTCGACGTTGGGCTTCGCCATCGACCCTCAGCCCTTCAACGGCAAGGTGGTCTCCGCGACCGACGATGCCATCGTCGTCAAGCTCAAGCCTTCCGAGTTCGCCGTGCTCGATCCCAACCTGGTGACCACCGTTCCCAGCGAGGGCGCCAAGGTCCATGTCCAACCCTACGCCCGGCGACGTTTCGACGGGCTGCGCGCGGACACCCCGGAAGTCGTCACCGAGAAGACTTCGGATGGCACGCCTTACACCATCACGAGGCATATCCTTGGCAAAGCACCCGCCAAGCTGCCAATTCCCGAGCCGCAGTGCATGGAGCTGGGCCAACTCATCGAGCAGTTGGAGGAGATGCCCGCGCCCGACGGGTTCCGGTGCATCACCCACATGCTGGTCGATGCAGGTGCCCGCGACTTCGCCTGGGTCGATCCCAAGCCCTCCAAGATCATCGAGACCCCGCCGGCGATCAGCTTCACGGTCTCAACCACCAAGTTCGAGGGTCAGGTGACGATCCTCTACGACCGTGGCGGCGACACCTACGTGGTGGAGCTGCACCGCGACGGTGAGTTGATCGATAGGCACGACGAGGTGTATTTCGACATGCTCGGTGAAGTGCTGGAGCGGCTCATCGACGACGGGCGCTGGCGCCTGATCGGCGTGAGCGTGATCGACGCCAAAGCCTCTCGTCAACGTCAGGCGGTTCCAGCCTGACGCGCCAGACAGGAAGCCTAGCGGCACGACTGATCAGTCCACAGCCTACCGGCGACTGCCCCACAAGCCTTCCATCCGTTTCGGTGGAGGGCTTTTTTCTTCATCCATACAGGAGATTTCAACCATGTCACTGCGATTCAGAGGCTCCGACCTGCGCCCCGTGCTTGCCGAGGCCATCGCCAACCAATGCCGCGTCGCCCTGGCCAAGGACCAGGGCGTGTACTTCCTCGCCGAGCGCGGAGAGCGCCGCCCCGATGGCCGCGTGAAGCTGCTGGCCTATGCCGTCGGCTGCAACCCGGATACCGACCCGTTCGATGACTGGTGGGAACTGGCACGCGCCGAGCTTGGCGGCGACGATTTCGGCGAGTTCTTCGACCCGAAAGACAGCGTTTTCACTCGCATTCTGCAAAGCTCAGATGATCTGGAGCTGTCCGCCACCGCTACGTATCTGTCACTGGCGGCGGTGGAATCGGCGTAGTCCAAAAATGTCCGCATACCCCTTGAAGCCCCCATTTCGGGGGCTTTCTTTTGGGCGGAACTGGGCAGCCTGGAAAAAATGGGAAGCGCCCGGATGCCGATTGATTGCTGTCGCGCGCGCGAGGCCCGGCCATGCTGACCCCATGCCTGCTGACGTTGTCAGCGACATGCCAGGCAACCATCGGTCTTCGAGGTTGCGTCGCAGTTCCCACTGCGTGACCGAGCCAGCTCGCACCGCATCCATCCGCGAGCGGCCACCAGTCTCTGGTGGCGGATGCTTTCGCCTTATCGACCCACCGCGGGGTTACGCACCTTTCCCCGCATGCGTGGGGCTGGTGTGTCTCCGCTTCTTCCCTATGGAGATTCACCATGAACACCACGTCCAACGAGAAATCGTATTTCGACCTCCACACCTCGGGCATCGGCTACATCCAGCGTGTCCGTGAAGTGCCTGTCCGGGGCGGCCGCCGTGCGCAGCCTTTCCTGGCATGCACCGTTGCCGCGCTGGTCGGCCCCGCCAGGGACCCCAGCTACCGCTACTTCGACGTCAAGGTCTCGGGTGCCGAGGCCAAGAACCTCGTCCAGCGCTACATCGGCGTTGACGATCCCAAGCAGCGCCCGCTGGTGCGCTTCCGCCTCGGCGACCTGTGGGGCGATGCGTACATCCGCGACAAGGGCGAGCGCAAGGGTGAAGCCGCCGCGTCCCTCAAGGCGCGACTGCTCAAGGCCGAGCCGCTTGACCGGGCCGAACTGGCTTCCATCAAGCAGCACGAGCTGATCACCCGCGGCATCGGCTACCTCAGCCGTCCGAAGGACGTCACCCCCAAGGATGGCGATCCGTTCCTGTCGTGCTGCGTCGCGGCTCTGGCCGGGCCTGTCGGTGAACCGGACTATCGGTACTTCGACACCATCGTCGCCACCCCTGAAGCCGAGCACCTGGTTCGCCGGTGCGTGCAGGCCATCGAAGGGGACCGCAAGGTGCTGATCGCCTTCAAGTTGAACGACATGAAGATCGATCCGTACATCCGCACCAAGGGTGAGCGCGCCGGGGAGCCGGGAGCGAGCCTGGAATCGACGCTGATCCACATCGGTCTGATCAAGATCGACGGCACCCAGGTCTATCCGACGAGCCAGGCGCAAGCCGAGGCGCCGCAGGCCGAGGACGCACCCGCGCCCGAAGCCGAGGATGCCGCCGACACCGCTGCCGACCAGCCTATCGAGTCCGCCGAGCGCGAGCCCGCAGGTGAAGTCGAAGAGCAGGAGCCGGCATTGGCTGCTTCGTTCTGATCCGGCATGGCCCCTCACGGGGCCTTGCCTTTTTCCTATTCCTCAAGGAGAAGCATCATGGCAGTCACATCGGCACCCGAGAAATCGGCCACGCCCATCATCGTCCCGGGCCAGCTCGCGCTGCGCACCATTCACGGCCGCAACGGAAAGTTCAACGTTGGCAAGCTCGAATGCCAACTCGGCAAGTTCACGATTAAAGACGCGGAGTTGGAGCAATACCCCGAGGGCAAGTACCAAGGGGAATTCGTTCTTCGCTACATCTTCCTCAAAGGCTATCCGATCAGCGACGGCAGCATGCGTTTCGAGATGCGCGCCAACCTGGACGGTATGACACTTTTCGGCATCGACAAGCTGAGCAAGGCCGAAGCACATAGCTTTGCTCCGCAGGAAGTCGATCCGCTCGATGAAGAGCAAGGGACACAGCCTGCGACAACGCCGGCCAAGCCCGCCAAGGCATCCAGGTCCGCCAAACCTGCACCCGTGCAGACGTCCGCGGACCCGCTGGTCGATACCACGCCCTTCGGCGTGGACGCGCCGCCTGCTGCGGCTGCTGCCCCCGGCAGCACCGAGGATGGCGACGCCGCGCTGTTCGGCCTGTTGTGGCCGCTGGGCGAGTCTGTGAAGCTGGATTCGACCATCGACCGCCGCACCCTGCGCGCGCAGATCGCCCGCCTGGGCGAACTGGGCTACGCGCTGGACTTCAAGACGCAGGAGTGGAGCCGCCAGGCCGAACTGCAACCTGCGTGATTGCAGACACCGCATCCGCGGTGTTCTTCATCCACCCGCCGGGGTTCCTTCCCCATGCGGGGGTGGCCTCGGCTTTCTTCTGGAGGTCTCCATCATGTCCATCATCACTTGCGATACACCCCGTTCCGCGCTGGACGAAACCGCGTGGCGCGCCGTTTGCAAGACGGCCGCCGAGCATGCCCAACGTGGTTGCGGCCTGTCCTGGGATCACTGGGTCACGCTTTTCAGCTCGGAGATCGACGCGCAAGCCAGTCGATTGCCGGAAAGCCAGCGCGTTCATGCGCTGGAAATCGCGACCCAGGAATGGGACTACGCAACACCCGCCGAACGGCAGGAAACCCAGGACTGGCTCGCTGAAAACGGCTGCTGTTCGCATGGGATCACGCTGGGTTGCTGCCCGGCCGGTTGCGGTTCCTAGCCCGCACTGCATTCCATCGCCGCACACGCGGCATTCCATCACCCGCTGGGGGTTCTTCCCCACGGGGAGGCCTCTGGCTCTACATTCTTCAGGAGGCCTCTCATGGGCTGGTATTTCTCTCCCCAATCGCGGTCTGAACTGATCGCGGAACTGATCGCACCGCAGGAGACCGAGCGCGCCAGCGTGAAGGTCATCGCCCACACGCTGCGCGGCAACGTCCTCTGGTCCGTCGCGGAAGTGACGGCCAGGGCCGAAGGCGTGCATCGTGATCTCGCACCGGGCCAGTCCCTGCGCTACATCCGCTGCGATCTTCTGGAGCGCAGCGGCAGCCAATGGGGCTACAAGCCCTTGGACGAGTCCATGCACCCGTACTACTACTCGTGCCCGTTGAGCTACCTCGACATGACGCCGGAGCAGTCCGCCGACTGGCGTGCAGGCGTTCGCGCCTACCACGCGCGGCGGCGCACCCCCACGGCATCCACGGCACCCGCCGCGGCGCTGTTGGCCTGAGTCAGGAGGAACCGACATGGACCCGATCCTGGCTGCGCTCCCCGCCTCACTGTTGAAACTCGTTGAAGGCAGTTTGTCCAACGACGAAGTGTCTTCCGACGAGGAAATGCAGGAGTACTTCATCAGCAACGGCCTTACCGAGGAACAGGCGCGGCAGGCGCTGACCTACCGCGACCAGTACCTCAACAACATCTACCTGGACGGCTTCACGCCGATCACCGCGGTGGACGAGGCGCTTCACTTCAACCCGCACACCCGGCAGTTCGAGCCGGACTGAGCGATTTTCTTCCACCCCCTGGGGCAGTACTTGCCCCGGCGGGCGGTGCTGTTCCCGTTCATCCGAGGACACCACCATGCCCGCAAACACTTCTTCCACGCTGTACCGCATCGACGAATGCCCGGACGTGATGGCCGACGCCTGCGTCGGCGATGACCAGGGCAACCTGATCTTCCTGTCCATCTGGGCGCGCGACACCGCCGTCCAGCAGTTCCTCGCTCGCCTGACCCTCGGGCGCGACGAGCAAGGACTGGACCAGTTCCACGTCATCACCGACCAGGGCGGCAGCGTCCCGGTGTTCGTCGGCAACGTCGATCGCCTGGAAAAGCGCATGACCCGCGCCTACCGGCGAACGCTGTTCGGTTCGCTGTCCAACGTGTGGCTGTTCGACCGGCGTTGCGTGAAGCCCGACAAGGCCAACGCCAGCGCGCTGGCATTGCTGCCACGCGACAGCTCCCACCGGCTTGACCGCCTGTGGATGCTGGTGCGGGACACCTGCCCGTTGCCGCTGCTCGACCACTGGCGCGAGACCGTGCTGGAACTGCTGCAAACCCGCGAGATGCTGGCCCGCCTTCCGTTCGCCCTCGGGCCGTTGGAAGGCCATCGGCTCGCCATCGACGTGCCGGCGCTGACCCTGGCGCTGGGTTCCCTGATCCGAAGTGACGTACTCACCGCCTATCCGTATCCGGCCAAGATTTGGACGCCGGAAGCGGTAGCGGCTTGACCCACCTGCGGAGGCACGCCTTGGCGTGCTTCCGCCATTCCTCCCCGCCAACCAGGAGACTTCCATGGCCCTCATGTTCCCGCGGCTTGCCCGCAATTTCGCCAAGAACGGTTACTACCCGACCGACGAACCCACGCTCGAAAGAGCCCTCAACGCACTGATGCCCAGCGACGGGCCGATGTGCATCCTCGATCCCTGCGCCGGCGAAGGCGTGGCGATCGCCGAAGCCGCCCATGCCCTCGGGCGCGAGCAGGCCAAGGCGTTCGCCGTCGAGTTCGACCCGGAGCGGGCACGTCATGCCCGCGGCCTGGTCGATCACTGCCTGCACGCGGACCTGATGGACACGATGGTCTCCAAGCAATCCTTCGGGTTGCTCTGGCTCAACCCGCCGTATGGCGACCTGTCCAAGGACGTCAACGGCAACATCGGCTACCAAGGCCAGGGCCGTGCCCGCCTCGAAAAGCTGTTCTATCAGCGTTCGCTGTCGCTGTTGCAGTACGGCGGCGTGCTGGTCTTCATCGTCCCCGGCTACGTGCTCGACGCGGAGTTGGTCGGTTGGCTGACACGCCACTACACGGACCTGCGCATCTACCGAGCGGTGGAAACGCAATTCAAGCAGGTGGTGATCTTCGGCCGAAGGGTGCGACAGCGTGAACAGGCTCCCGATGGCGTCAAGGCCGTGCGCAATCTGCTGCTGCAGGTTGGGCTTGGCGAAGTCGAAGCCGAGGAGCTGCCGAGCGATTGGCCGTTCCTGCCGTACATCGTCCCCGCCAGTCCGGCCGAGCCGGAGCATTTCTTCCGCGTGACGATGGAGCCCGAGCAGTTCGCCGACGAGGTTGGCAGGCTGCAAGGCCTCTGGCCGTCGCTGGACACGCACCTGGGGGCCGCGCAGCAGTCGCTGCGTCCACCGGCGCGGGCTTTGTCCCACTGGCATCTCGCCCTGGCTCTGGCCGCGGGCGCGATCTCGGGGGTTGTGCGCTCCAAGACCGGGCGCGTGCTCGTCGTCAAAGGTGACACCCACAAGGACAAGACGCTCCAGCGTGAATTCACCGAACGCGAAGACGGCTCGATCGCCGAGACCCGCATCCTCACCGACAAGTTTGTGCCCGTCATCCGCGCGTGGGACATGACGCCTGGCTCCGCGACACGGGGCGAGGTGTTGACCATCCGCTGACTCACCGGACGCGCTGCCGTCCTGCTATTCCCACATCGAAGGAGAAACACCATGTTCGCAAACCCGTTCAAGCGGCCCGCGCCGCAGAAGCAACCGTTGTTCGCACCGGGTACGCTGAAGTTGAGCGAGAAGGTGCATTGGTTGGCACGCAAAGGCCTGATCGACCCCTTGGCCTATGTCCAGCGCCACGTGCGCGGTGACTGGGGCGAGATCGACGAGGCCACCCGCCAAGCCAACAACGTCGCAATCCAACAGGACAACCTAATGATCTCGCAGTTCAGGATCACGCCGGACCTGGCACTGATCGTCAAGACCAGCGAGGACCATGAAACCACGGTGGTCCAGCTATCCGAGGAGCAAGATCTGATTTGACGGCCCCACATCGTCATTCTCATCCACCTGACGGAGCCACTTCACTCCGCCAGGGGTGTCGTGGCTCAATAACCTTTCAAGGAGGAGCCCATGGCATCACATCGCATCGAAACCTACTGCCAGAGGCTGGCGTTCCCCATCGGGGCGCTTATCTTCAGCAAAGGCATTGACCGCCTGGTCCGCTCGGGTCGCCTCGACCCGATCCCGTACTTCAGGCGCCACACCCGTGGTGACTGGGGCGACGTCAACGTCCAGCAATGGCAGGCCAACAGCACCGCGCTTCAATCAGGTGCTTCGCTGGCATCGCACTACGTGATCCACCCGGGGCTGGCCATTCGCATCGTTACCGACGCGGAGCGCCGCGCCACCGTCATCGTTCTGCCGTCCGAGGACTGAGCACGGTTCACCCGCTGGCCATCCAGGCCAGCACCTTCAACCACCTTCGGCCACGCGCCGATTTACTTCCCACCACGGGGCATGCCACTGCCCCACTGGGGGTGGTGCATGCCCCATTTTCTTTGGAGCATCACCATGTCCCTCGATCTCGAAACCAATGCCGCTGAAGCCGCGCCCGTACAGGGCGAACTGCTCGATGCGGAATCTTCCCCTCTGACCCTGAGCCTTCAGGATTTCGTCGGCGAGTTCGGCGACGAACTGCTCGACGCCCTCAACAGCGCTAATCCGCCGGTCTATACCGGCCAACCGCAGGCACATCGCCAGCTCATCGTCGCCAGCCTCAAGCGCAAGCTGTTCCAGGCCCAGGCCGAAGTCGTCCATGCCGCCGCCGAGCTGCTGATTGACCGTGGCGAACATGCCGCGATCGTCAATGGCGAAATGGGCTGCGGCAAGACGACCGTCGGCATCGCCACGGCCGCCGTGCTCAACGCCGAAGGCTACCGCCGCACCTTGGTTCTTTCGCCGCCGCACCTTGTTTACAAGTGGCGGCGCGAGATCCAGGAGACGGTAGCAGGCGCCAAGGTGTGGGTGCTCAACGGCCCCGATACCTTGGTCAAGCTCATCAAGCTACGCGAGCAGTTGGGCGTGCAGCCCACGGGCCAGGAGTTCTTTGTCCTGGGGCGCGTCAGGATGCGGATGGGGTTCCACTGGAAGCCTGTCTTCACTCAGCGGCGTACCCGCCACGGCAACGTGGCAGCGTGCCCGGACTGCGGCACGGTCATCACCGATCTCGACGGCGAGCCGGTCAACCCGGTCGAACTCGAAGCCGAGGAATCCCGCAGGAAGTGCAGCCACTGCGCCGCCCCCCTGTGGACGCTGATCCGCCCGAGAAGCCTGTCCGGCAGCGATCAGTCCTCGGCCGTCCTCAAAGCCTTGAAGCGCATCCCGACCATCGGGGAAGTCACCGCGCAGAAGCTGATGCAGAAGTTCGGCGACGGCTTCCTGGCCTCGATGCTCGGCGACAACATCCATGAGTTCATCAACCTCATGGACGGCAACGGCGAACTGGTGTTCTCCGACCGTCAGGCCACGCGCATGGAACGCGCGATGGCCAACATGGAGTTCGGGTTTGGCGAGGGCGGCTATCAGCCGTCCGAGTTCATCAAGAGATACCTGCCGCAAGGCACGTTCGACCTGCTCATCGCCGACGAGGCACACGAGTACAAGAACGGCGGCAGTGCCCAGGGCCAAGCCATGGGCGTGCTGGCGGCGAAGGCTCGCAAAACCTTGCTGCTGACCGGCACGTTGATGGGCGGCTACGGGGACGACCTGTTCTACCTGCTGTTCCGAGCCCTTCCCGGGCGGATGATCGAAGACGGCTACCGCCCGACCACGAGCGGCAGCATGACCTCGGCCGCGATGGCGTTCATGCGCGATCACGGGGTCTTGAAGGACATCTACTCCGAGAGCGCCGGCACGGCGCACAAGACGGCCAAGGGCACCAAGGTATCGGTGCGCACGGTCAAAGCCCCGGGCTTCGGCCCCAAGGGCGTCTTGCGCTGCATCCTGCCGTTCACGATCTTCCTCAAGCTCAAGGACATCGGCGGCAACGTCCTGCCGCCGTATGACGAAGAGTTCCGCGAAGTCGCGATGGACACGGCGCAAGCCGCGGCCTACCGCGATCTGGCGGGCCGGCTGACCGCGGAGCTGAAACAGGCTCTGGCGCGACGCGATACGACTCTGCTGGGTGTGGTCCTCAACGTGCTGCTGGCCTGGCCGGATTGCTGCTTCCGGTCGGAAACCGTGGTGCATCCGCGCACGCGCAACACCTTGGCGTTCGTCCCGGCTCAGTTCAACGAGTTCGAGATCAGCCCCAAGGAGCGTGAGCTGATCGATATCTGCAAACAGGAGAAGGCGCAGGGCCGCAAGGTCCTCGCCTACACGGTCTATACCGGCACGCGCGACACCACGTCGCGCCTGAAGGTACTGCTGGAGCAGGAAGGTTTCAAGGTGGCGGTGCTGCGCGCGAGCGTGGATGCAAGCCGCCGCGAGGACTGGATTGCCGAGCAACTGGATCGTGGCATCGACGTGCTCATCACCAACCCCGAGTTGGTCAAGACGGGATTGGACCTGTTGGATTTCCCGACAATCGTGTTCATGCAGTCGGGCTACAACGTGTACTCGCTCCAGCAGGCGGCCCGCCGCTCCTGGCGCATCGGGCAGAAGCACCCCGTGCGCGTGATCTATCTCGGCTACGCCGGTTCCTCGCAGATGACATGCCTCGAACTGATGGCCAAGAAGATCATGGTCTCGCAGTCCACCTCGGGCGATGTACCCGAATCGGGGCTGGATGTCCTGAACCAGGATGGTGATTCCGTCGAGGTCGCACTGGCCCGGCAACTGGTCGCCGCCTGATTCCCACGCCACAAGCCGGCCTAGCGCCGCCGGCATTTCTGTTGTTCCCACCTTGCAGCCACGCCCACGTTCTCCGTGGACGTGGCTGCGCTTTTTTCATCCCAAGGAGATTTCCATGAATACCAACACCCAACCGTCCGAAGCCATCGACACCCAACGGAAGCTGGAAGCCGAGATTGCGGATTTCCTGCGGCAGCGCATCGAAGATGGGAACCTCGATGCGGAGGACATCCCTGTGCGCCTGGCACGCTATGGTCTGATGGCCCCCGAGGCGTTCCTCGCCGAAATGCGTGAGCGCATGGGCATCGACGACGAGAAATAAGAGACCCATTTTCACAGGCCCCAACTTGGGGCCTTTCTTTGGTGAAGGCGCTGCCGGCAAATCGGGCGCTGTCTGGTTCGCATTGTTTGCTGCCGCTCGTAGCCCGAGCGGCGATGGTGAGGGCTCGATGTTTCAGGACGCCGAGCTATGTGCCCCTCTCCACCCTGGTTTCACCATCCCGAACGCCGCCTGCTGGCGGGATTTTTCGGCCTGCTTTGGTCGGTGCTGGCCGGTGGCTGCGCGACGACGACTGCGCCGGTCGCGCCCGACACCATCGAGGAAGTCTCGGCCGCGCCCGAACCCGAAGCGCCCGAGTACATCCCGGTCGTGCGCTACGCCCGCTACACGCTGGTCGAACTGGCCCCTACAGCGGCGCAGCGCGACCTGCTGTTGCAGACCATCGACGTGTCGATGCCCGAGGATGCCCGCGCCACGGTCGGCGATGGGCTGCGGCATGTGCTCAAGCGCAGCGGCTACAGCCTGTGCCAAACGGCGCATGCCGTGATCGAGCTGTATGAGCTGCCGCTCCCGGCGGCGCACCTGCATCTCGGTCCCATGACCTTGCGCGATGCGCTGCTCACCCTGGCTGGTCCGGCCTGGGAACTGCACGCGGATGACCGCGCACGACAGATTTGCTTCGAGCGGCCCGGCGACAGCGTGGCCGCCGAACCCATGCCCGAACCGACCGCCGCCGATGCGGTGCAGACCTTCCCGCTGATGCCTTCCACTCCAGGAGGCCAGCCGTGAACGCTCCGCAATCTTCGCGTCGCCCGACCGCCGCCGTGGTGGTGCAAAGCATGCTCTGGCTCTGGCTGCTCGGTCTAAGCGTCATCGTGGCCCTCGGCTACCAGGCGATGAGCGACCAGGCCGACCAGGAACGGCTCGATTCCCGTCTGCAACGCCTCGAAGCGCAGGCGGTGGCCCTGGCCGAGGCCATCGAGACCATCCAGCAGCGTCCGGCCGTCGCAACGGCGGCGGACCTCAAAGACACCCGCCAAATCCTGGAAGCACGCGCTTCCCAGGTTGAGAAAACACTGAGCGGCTACGCAGCCGCCGACGACCTTCAGGCGCTGCGCGCGGAGATCGAGCAGATCAAGACGCGCCAGACCGCCGCGCGTGCAGCAGCCCCCGTCCAGCCGCGCACATCGAGCAAGCCCGCCGCCAAGTCTGAACCGCCGCCATTGCCGTTCCGCATCGTCGGCGCCGAACTGCGCGCCGGCCAGCGCAGCGTGTCCGTCGCGCCGAGCAGTGGGGACTTCACGCCCGACCAGCTTCAGGTGCTGCTGCCCGGTGATGCGGTCGGCCCATGGCGCTTGCAGGCAATCGATGGCAGCGCCGCGGTGTTCCAAGCCGGCGACCAGACCCGTCGCGTGGCGATTCCCTGATCGGAGCACACCACATGAAGCCGTCGATCATCCTTTCCGCACTCCTACTGGCTTCAGTCCAGTGGCCCGCGTGGGCGCAGCAGTCAGCCACGGCTCCCGCTCGCAATGCGCAGAGCCAGGAGCGCCCGCTGGCCGCCCGCGTCCTGGACGACCGAGTAGCAAGCAACTGGGGCCTCCAACCCCAGGAATGGGTGCGTTACCGCGAGCTGATGGATGGGCCGCTGGGAATCTACTCGCCCAACCTGGACCCGCTGTCTGCCCTAGGCATCGAGGCACGGACCGACGAAGAACGGCGGCGCTATGCAGAGCTGCAGGTGCAAATCGAAGCACGCCGCGTCGAGAAGTTGCTCGCCTACCAACGCGCCTACGACGAAGCCTGGCAGCGCCTGAACCCCGGCATGCAGCGCGTGAACCTGCCCGACGACGGGCCGGGCGCCGGCACCGCGCGCGGCAGCGGCCGAATGGCGGTGTTCGTCAAGGACGGCTGCGCGGCCTGTGGGCAGCTCGTGCAGCGCCTGCAATCCTCGGGTGCCGAGTTCGACCTGTATATGGTGGGCAGCCGCCAGGACGATGCACGCATCCGCGACTGGGCCAAGCGCGCGCAGATCGACCCGGCGCGCGTGCGCAGCGGCAGCATTACCCTCAACCACGACGGCGGCCGCTGGCTGTCGCTGGGCCTGCCCGGTGACTTGCCCGCGGCTGTGCGCGAGGTGAACGGCCAATGGCAGCGTCAGCCGTAGCGGCCACCTCCGTCTCGCAGCTCCTGCGCGCACTGGTGCTTGCTACCGGCCTGTGCGCCTGCGCCGTCCATGCCCAGGAGGTTCCACCACCGGCCTACCAACTCGCCGCACAGCGGGCGGGCATCCCCTCGACCGTGCTCTTCGCCGTGGCCTTGCAGGAGAGCGGTGTTCGGCGCAACGGGCGCATCGTCCCGTGGCCGTGGTCCCTCAATGTCGCCGGCCAGTCGCGCCGCTTCGCCACGCGCGCCGACGCCTGCTCGGGCTTGCAACAGGCAATGCGCGCCACGCCCCACACGCGCATCGATGCAGGCCTGGGCCAGATCAACCTCGGTTACCACAAGCACCGCTTCACCAGCGCGTGCGACCTGCTGGACCCCTATCGCAACCTCGCCATCGCCGCTGAGATCCTGAAGGAGCAGCACACGTCCGGCGAAGACTGGCTGTTGGCGATCGGCCGCTACCACCGTCCTGCGGGCGGCGAGCCCGCCGCCCGCTACCGGCGCAGCGTGTCGCGCCATCTCGCGCGTGTGCAGGGCGCACGCCCAAACGCCGCGGTGCTCGCCACGCGCCAGGAGACTTCCCCATGACGAAATCCCATCTGGCCCTGCGGGGCCTGCTTGTGCTGCTGGCGGGTCTGCCGCTGGCATCGCGTGCCGGCGATCCGCTGATCGTGGTCGAAGATCGCGGTGGCACGTCGGCGCTGCCGTACTACGAGGCCCTCAACCTCCAGCCGCGCGCCGATGTCCCGGCCCGGCCGCCCATTCCGACGCCACAGGTTCCCGCCACACCCGCGGACGAGGCAGCGATGCTGCCGGTGCGCAGCACCAAACTCACGCCTGGCACCGTCGCTCGGCGCGTGATCGAAGCGCCCGGCCTGCGGCCGTTCGTGGTCATCGGCGACGACGACGCCTCCCGGGCCTGGTTGCAGCGCCGCGGCGTTGCTTTGCGCGAACGCGGCGCGGTCGGCCTAGTGGTCAATGTCGAGACCGCGCAGGGCCTGGCAGGGCTGCGTGCCCTGGTGCCGGGCGTGCCGCTCGCGCCCGTAGCCGGAGACGACCTGGCCGATCGCCTAGGCCTGCGGCATTACCCGGCGCTGATCACGGCCACCGGCATCGAGCAATGAAGCCATGTCGGGGAAACAGCCGGTCGAGGTTCTGCTACGCCCAGCGGTGGAGCTATACACCGTCGCAGCGTGTGCAGGCGCCGCGTTTCTGTCCCTGGTGGCCCCGTGGTCGCTCGCGCTGAGTCCGGCCATGGGCGTCGGCAGCGCCCTGGCGTTCGGCGCCTACGGCGCGATCCGCTACCGCGACGCTCGCGTCATCCTGCGTTATAGGCGCAACATCCGCCGCCTGCCGCGTTACGTGATGACGAGCAAGGATGTGCCCGTCAGCCAGCAGCGGCTTTTCATCGGGCGCGGATTCCTGTGGGAGCAGAAGCACACCCATAGGCTCATGCAGACATACCGGCCGGAGTTTCGCCGCTACGCGGAGCCGACACCGGCCTATCGCCTGGCGCGTCGGCTGGAGGAACGGCTGGAGTTTGCGCCGTTCCCGCTGTCCCGGCTCTCCGCTCTCACGGGCTGGGACGTTCCGTTCAACCCTGTGCGCCCGCTGCCACCTGTAGGTGGCCTGCCGCGGCTGCATGGCATCGAACCCGACGAGGTGGACGTCAGCCTGCCGCTGGGTGAGCGCGTCGGACATTCGCTGGTGCTGGGCACGACGCGCGTGGGCAAGACGCGGCTGGCCGAGCTGTTTGTGACTCAGGACATCCGTCGCAAGAACGCTGCCGGCGAGCACGAGGTCGTGATCGTTATCGATCCCAAGGGCGACGCGGATCTCCTGAAGCGGATGTACGTCGAAGCCCAGCGCGCAGGCCGTGAAGGCGAGTTCTACATCTTCCACCTCGGTTGGCCGGAAATCAGCGCCCGCTACAACGCGGTAGGACGCTTCGGTCGCATCTCGGAAGTCGCCACCCGTATCGCAGGGCAACTCTCCGGTGAAGGCAACAGCGCGGCCTTCCGGGAGTTCGCGTGGCGCTTCGTCAACATCATTGCCCGCGCTTTGGTGGAACTGGGGCAGCGCCCGGACTACATGCTGATCCAGCGGCACGTCATCAACATCGACGCACTGTTTATCGAGTACGCCCAGCACTACTTCGCCAAGACCGAGCCCAAGGCCTGGGAGGTGATCGTCCAGATCGAGGCCAAGCTCAACGAGAAGAACATCCCGCGCAACATGATCGGGCGCGAGAAGCGCGTGGTCGCGCTGGAGCAGTACCTTTCCCAGGCGCGCAACTACGACCCGGTGCTCGACGGCTTGCGCTCGGCAGTTCGGTACGACAAGACCTACTTCGACAAGATCGTCGCATCGTTGCTGCCGCTGCTGGAAAAGCTCACCAGCGGCAAGATCGCCCAGCTCCTGGCCCCGAATTACTCCGACCTGACCGACCCGCGCCCGATCTTCGATTGGATGCAAGTCATCAGGAAGCGCGCCATCGTCTATGTGGGACTGGACGCGCTGTCCGACGCCGAGGTTGCCGCAGCGGTCGGCAACTCCATGTTCTCCGACCTGGTTTCGGTCGCGGGCCATATCTACAAGCACGGGATCGACGATGGCCTGCCGGGCGCATCCGCTGGCACGCGCGTGCCGATCAATGTCCATGCGGACGAATTCAATGAACTCATGGGTGACGAATTCGTGCCCCTGATCAACAAGGGCGGCGGTGCCGGGCTACAGGTCACGGCGTACACACAGACCCTCTCGGATATCGAGGCCCGCATCGGCAACCGCGCGAAAGCTGGCCAGGTGATCGGCAACTTCAACAACCTGTTCATGCTGCGCGTGCGCGAGACGGCCACCGCCGAACTGCTGACGCGGCAGTTGCCGAAGGTCGAGGTCTATACCACCACCATCGTCTCCGGGGCGACCGATAGCTCGGACATCCGTGGCGCGACGGATTTCACGTCGAACACCCAGGACCGCATCAGCATGTCCAGCGTGCCGATGATCGAGCCATCGCACGTAGTCGGCCTGCCAAAAGGCCAGTGCTTCGCGCTGCTGCAAGGCGGCCAGCTTTGGAAGGTTCGCATGCCGCTGCCGACACCAGACCCGGATGAAGTGATGCCGGCGGATCTGCAGCAACTGGCCGGATACATGCGCCAGAGCTACAGCGAGGCCACGCAGTGGTGGGATTTCACCAGCTCCCCTGCCTTGCAGGATGCGGCCTTGCCCGATGACCTGCTGGACGATGCTGCTCCAGCCGAGCCTGCTGCGGTGGCCACCGACACCGACCACAGTACCGACGAGGCCGCGCCATGAAGGACGCCGCCTCGACCGCGCAGCGGGAGCAGAACCAGCGCCAGGGTCTGATCGTCGGCACCATCACCTTGCCATTTCGCCTGCTCGGGGTATTGATTGGCTCGCTGCTGTTCTCGATCGTGGTGGAGTGCGTCGGCATGCACCTGTTCTGGAAGGATCAGGGCTGGCGCCATTCCCAGCAGATGTTGCAGTACGAGCTTGGGCACCTGTCCAGCCACTTCACGCGCAGCGTGGTCGTGCAGGAGCCAGGGCGCACGGCGCACGAGTTGGTGGATACAGGCTACGAATGGGTGTTCGTTCGCTCGGGGCTGCTGGCGCGCATGAGCCAGACCGCCGAGCGCGTCCGCGCGCCCAGCCACGAGCAGGCGCGCAACTTCCGCTACTACATCAGCCAAGTCTATGTCTGGGCCGAGAGCTACCTCATCGCCGCAGCCTTCACGACGCTGACCTTCCTAGTGCGCCTGCTGGTCCTGGTGCTCACGCTGCCACTGATCTTCACGGCCGCCTTCGTCGGTCTGATTGACGGTCTGGTGCGACGCGACGTGCGCAGGTTCGGCGCGGGCCGCGAATCCGGGTTCATCTACCACCGTGCAAAAGCCAGCCTCATGCCGCTGGCCGTGCTGCCGTGGATCACGTACCTGGCGCTGCCGATCTCGGTGCATCCATTGCTGATCCTGTTGCCGAGCGCCGCCTTGCTGGGACTGGCCGTGAGCCTGACTGCGGGCAGCTTCAAGAAGTACCTCTAGCAGATCAATCCGGTCATCTGCAGGTTCCTATTGTTTGCGGCCTGAAACAGCCCCGATCTCCACGATCTAGCCATTGCTGATCACACAGGAATGGCGCGATGTTGGCTCCGATCTGGCTGCGCGCCGCGCATCGCGGCGTGCCCACTTTTCTCGTGACGGCCCTTGTACTGGGTCAGTCCTCGATGGCGTTGGCCGAGTCCCCGGCGCAGCGTCAGGAGTTGGTCGCAGCGCTGCGCCAGCTCGACGCGCTGGAGCGCACCGTCGCCGACAGCGCTACGCATGCCCCCATCCAGCCGGGCGAGCGCTACCACTTCGATTACCCGAGGCTGCTGGCTGACCTGGCGCGCGTGCGCGCCGGCATCCAGGCCCATCTCACACCGTCGCGCGCCCAGCCGCGCGACGCCTCCGAACTGATCGGCGACTACCGCACGGAGCGGGTCGTCCCGCCATCACCGCCGACGACCACGGAGGGCAAGCCATGAACGGCGCCCAGGTCTCGGCATTTCAAGCCAACAGCGGCATCGCGCCTTCAGCGATGGCGACCGTCCTGGTCGGCGTCGTGTTCGCGGTCCTGCTCGTCTGGGGCGTCTGGGCCATGCGAACGGCCTACGTGGGGTGGTCCGAAAGCCGCCTCAACCAGCGCCAGTTCCTCGGCGTCTGCATCCGATTCGTCGCGATGTACCTCGTCCTGACTTTCTTCCTCCTCTCCTGACCTGAAAGGCATGACCATGCAAAACTGCATCCTCACTTCCCGTCTTGCCCAGCGCGCCACCGTGGCCCTGGGCACCGCAGCGCTGCCCGCCCTGTCGTTCGCGCAGGGTCTGCCGCAGTTGGAGAACCCGACCCGCGGCACAGGCAACGGCATCATGGAAACGATCCGCAACTACGGCTACGACATCATCATGCTCGTGGCTCTGCTGGTGGTGGCGTCCATGTTCATCGGCGTGTGCTACCACGCCTACGGGACCTACGCGGAAATCCACACAGGCCGCAAGACGTGGGGCCAGTTCGGCCTCACGGTCGCCATCGGCGCCGTCTTGCTCGTGATCGGCATCTGGCTGCTCACCGAAGCCACCGGCATCCTGTAAGCGAGGCCGGTATGTCCGAGCAGCAGCACGTCCGTGCGGACGGGACGGTCACGTTCCTTCCGCACCGGCTCAATCGACATCCCGTTGTGGTGCGCGGTCTCACCGCCGACGAGTTGTGGATCTGCTGCGGCCTGTCCGGCGCCGCCGGTCTGCTGGTCGGCGCACCGCTGTCGTGGGTGTTCCGCACGATCGCGCTAGCACCCACGTTCGTCGTCCTGGGCGTGGCCTTCGGCGTGTTCATCGGCGGCGGCATTCTTCGCCGCCTCAAGCGCGGGCGTCCCGACACCTGGCTGTATCGGCAACTGCAATGGCGCATTGCCACACGCCATCCGCTGATGGCGGGCTGGGTAGGCGGCCATGTGCTGATCTCGCGCTCCGGCTTCTGGACCACCCGAAGGAGCGCACGATGAGCCGCTTCAAGAACGAGATCACCCACCTGCAGGCGCACATCAAGACGCTTCGCCTGGGTGCTGGCGCCCTGATCATCGTCGCCCTGGTCATGGGTGGCGGCTGGTGGAGCGCTCCCCGCGATCTGACCATCCACGTTCCGCCTGACCTGCGCTCCGGCAGTACCAGGAAGTGGTGGGAAGTGCCGCCCGAATCGGTCTATGCGTTCACGTTCTACGTGTTCCAGACGCTCAACCGCTGGCCGACGAATGGCGAAGAGGACTACGCGCGCAACCTCCACACGCTCTCGCCGTACCTCACCCCATCCTGCCAGGCCTTCCTGCGCGCGGACTACGACTACCGCCGCAGCACGGGCGAGTTGCGCCAGCGCGTGCGCGGCATCTACGAAATCCCCGGCCGCGGCTACGGCGACGACCCCACGGCCCGCGTGCGCGTGGTTTCCGACCGCGACTGGGTAGTGACGCTGGACATCACCGCCGACGAGTACTACGGCGCCGAGCAAGTCAAGCGCGCTCTGGTGCGCTATCCCGTGAAGGTCACGCGGGTGGACGTCGATCCTGCCCGCAACCCGTTCGGCCTGGCGCTCGACTGCTATGAGGGCGCGCCCCAGCGCATCAGCACGCCGGAGCCGACGCGCCCGGCGTCTGGTGGCCTGTCTCCGCAAGCGCCCCAAGGAGAAACCCCATGAAGCATCCTGTACTCACGCTGCTGGGGCTGTTGGCCGTGGCCGCGGCTCCTGCTGTCCAGGCGGTGGAGATCCTGCGCTGGGAACGTATGCCGTTGGCGGTGCCGCTGAAGGTCGGCCAGGAGCGTATCGTGTTCATCGACCGCAACGTCCGCGTGGGCGTACCCTCGGGCGTCGGCGAGCGCCTACGGGTGCAGAGCGCGGGCGGCGCGGTGTACCTGCGCGCCAGCGAGCCGATCGAGCCCACGCGGCTGCAATTGCAGGACGCCGACACGGGCGCGCTGATCCTGCTGGACATTGCGGCGAAGCCAGCCAAGGACGGCGAAGCCGAGCTGGAACCAGTGCGCATCGTCGAGGGCAACAGCACCCCGGCGCGCTATGGCGATCAGCCCGGCGATGACAACGAAGCTCCGGCGCGCGCCCAGGACCAGGCAGGTGCGCGGGCGGCGCGACGCGAGACCCCGGTGCCGGTTGTCCTGACGCGCTTCGCCGCGCAGAACCTCTACGCTCCGCTGCGCACTGTGGAGCCGTTGCCCGGCGTCATGCGGGTGAACCTGCGTCGTGACCTCGACCTCGGCACGCTGATGCCGACGCTGCCCGTGCGCGCGGTCGCGCTCGCGTCGTGGCGTCTGGAAGACCAGTGGGTCACTGCCGTGCGACTGACCAACAACAGCAGCGGCTGGATCACTCTCGATCCGCGCATCCTGCAAGGCGATTTCCTCACCGCCACCTTCCAACACGAGGCACTTGGCCCGCGTGGCACGCCCGAGGACACGACCGTCCTGTACCTGGTGACGCGCGGGCGCGGCCTGGCGCAATCGCTGCTACCGGCGATCAACCGCTTCGACCCGGCCGTGCATCTCCCGCAACCGGAAGACCGCAAGGAGGCCCGCCATGCGCAGTAATGGACTCCTGAAGTGGCTGATGGTCCCGGTTGCCTTGCTGGTGCTGTTCGTTGCCATCCGGCTGTTCTCGGGTGGCAGCAGTTCGGCGCCACCGGCCGCGGATGCCGGTGCCAAGCTCACGCCAGCGGAAATGAAGGCGTTGGGCATCGAGGGCGATACCCCGCGCGACACCGTGGCGACGCTCGTTGCCCAAGTGAAGCAGTTGCGCACCGAGCTTCAGACCGCGCTCTCGGACAACAAATCCCAGCGCGAAGAAAACCAGCGACTGCGCCAGCGCGAGAACTCCATTGATCAGCGCATCAATTCGGCCCTCGACTCCGAGCGTACCAACCTGCGTCGCGACCAAGAGCAGGCAGCCAGCGCGCGCCAGCAGACCGAAGGGTTGCTTGCCGACCTGCAGCGGCGTCTGGACAGTATCGGCGGACGTGGCGGCGGCCATGCCGACCTGCCGGTGGGTCTGGGGCTGCGCGACGGCGACGAGGCCGGCATGGAAGGCGGCGTGCGATGGGTCGAACCCGACGATGCGAGGAAGGCCGAGGGGCGGAACAGCAGTCGTGGCACGGGTAGCGGCATGAGCTTCCCGACGAGCTTCGGCCCCGCGCAGAGCACGTTGGAAACCACGGCGGAAACCGTGGCGAACGCGGGCGCACGCGCAGCAGGCGTCAAGAGCGCCAAGGCGGTCTATACCGTACCGACCAATTCGACGCTGATGGGGTCGGTGGCGATGACGGCGCTGATCGGCCGCGTGCCGATCGACGGAACCGTTAACGATCCATACCCCTTCAAGGTGTTGGTCGGACCGGACAACCTGACCGCCAATGGCATCGACATTCCCGACGTGGCCGGTGCCGTGTTCAGCGGCACCGCATCGGGAGATTGGACGCTCTCGTGCGTGCGCGGCCAGGTGCGCAGCATCACCTTCGTCTTCCACGACGGCACGATCCGCACCATCCCCGAAGACCGCGACGGCAACCAGCAGAACAACCAGCAGCGAGACGGCCTGGGCTGGATCAGCGACCCATACGGCATTCCCTGCGTCAGCGGGGAGCGGCGCAGCAACGCCCAGCAGTACCTCGGCTCGCAAGCCCTGATTACCGCCGCCGGTGCCGGCGTCGCTTCGCTGATCGACAGCGACAGCGGCCAGATGTCCTACGTCGGCGCCGACGGCTCCATCGGGAGCGTCGGCATCTCGGGCAATGAAGCCGTGGGCCGCATCCTGGCCGGTGGCGTGCGCGACATGGCCGACTGGGTGAACAAGCTATACGGCCAGGCCTTCGCCGCCGTCTATGTCCAGCCCGGCGCGAAGGTCGCCGTCCACCTCGAAAAGCCGCTTGCCATCGACTTCGATCCCGAAGGCCGCAAGGTCGATCACCGCGCAGGAGAAAGCCATGCTCTCGAACTTGAATAAGGGCCTGGCGCTGGCCCTCGCCGTCGCGGTGCTCGGCGGCTGTGCCACCAGCAAGGAAAAGCTGCTCCCGCACGGCGACAGCACGATGATGGACATCTGGCAGCAGAACGCCGGCGACGGCAGCGGTGGCGCCGGCCAGGTGGCGCGCAGGCAATTGCTCGATGCACGCCAGAGCCTGCGCCGGCCGCTGACCGAGGCCGACGTGGAGGCCGCGCCCGCCGAACAGATGCGCTACACGCGCACGGCGCGAAACGAGGTCTATCGCCAGTTCCACCGCCTCCCGAACCCCGATCTTGTCATGTATGTGTACCCGCACCTGGCGGGTACCGACCCCGTGCCTGTTCCGGGCTACACGACAGTCTTCCCCCTGTACCAGCGCGTGCAGTACGCCATGCCGGGCGAGCGCGTGGAGGACTACTGATGCGCTGGAAACTCCCTTGGCCGAAGCTGGCTGCATCCGATGGTGGCAATGACGAGCAGCCGGACGGCTGGCAGCGCCACGTCGAGGCGTTGCGCCAAGCCGGCATCGCCGAACCCGGAGCGACGATCCAGGGCCGCAAGCCGGCGACCGTGGCGGACGAGCAGGCGCTGTACGACGTCGCGCAGTCGTTCGCGGAGCTGCTGCCGTGGGTGGAGTTCCTGCCGCCGTCGAAGTCCATGCTGCTGGAGGACGGGCAATCGGTCGCAGCCTTCTACGAGCTGGTCCCGCTGGGCACCGAAGGTCGGGAGCCTGGCTGGCTCGCGCATGCCCGCGATGCGCTCGAAAACGCGCTCCAGGATTCGTTCGATGAGCTGGACGAGAACCCCTGGGTGCTCCAGCTCTACGCCCAGGACGAACCCAGCTTCGACCAGTACATGCAGACCCTGCGCAACTACGTGCAGCCGCGCGCTCGCGGCACAGCCTTCACCGAGTTCTATCTTCGCTTCTTCGGCCACCACCTGCGCGCGGTGGCCAAGCCCGGCGGCCTGTTCGAGGACACGGTGGTCACGCGGTTGCGCTGGCGCGGCCAGACGCGGCGCGTGCGCATGGTGGTCTATCGCCGGGCCACCGGCCAGGCGAACCGCCGTGGCCAGACACCCGAGCAAATGCTGAACATCGTCTGCGATCGCCTTTGCGGCGGCCTGGCGAACGCCGGCATCCAGGCCCGGCGCATGGTCGCGGCCGATGTTCACGACTGGTTGCTGCGGTGGTTCAACCCACGCCCAACGATGCTCGGGCCAAGCGCTGAGAATCGAGAGCGCTTCTATGCGCTGGCCCGCTATCCCGACGAGGTGGAGGAAGGCGAGATCGAGCTGGCGAGTGGTCGGGATTTCAGCCAACGGCTGTTCTTCGGTCAGCCTCGCTCCGATGCCGGGCACGGTACCTGGTACTTCGACGGCATGCCGCACCGTGTGCTGGTCACCGACCGACTACGCATGCCGCCCGGTACGGGACACCTGACTGGCGAAACCCGCAAGGGCGATGCGATCAACACGCTTTTCGATCAGATGCCCGAAGACACCACGATGTGTCTGACCATGGTGGCGACGCCCCAGGACATCCTCGAATCGCACCTGAATCACCTGGCGAAGAAGGCTGTCGGCGAAACACTGGCATCGGAGCAGACGCTCAAGGATGTGCAGGAGGCGCGCTCGCTCATCGGCAGCGCGCACAAGCTCTACCGCGGCACGCTGGCCTTCTATCTGCGCGGGCGCGACGAAGCCGAGCTTGACAGGCGCGGCCTGGACCTCGCCAACGTGATGCTCAACGCGGGGTTGCAGCCCGTGCGCGAGGACGATGAAGTTGCGCCGCTCAACAGCTACCTGCGCTGGCTACCGTGCTGCTACAACCCTGCGCAGGATCGGCGGAACTGGTTCACCCAACTGATGTTCGCCCAGCATGTGGCGAATCTCTCGCCGGCGTGGGGACGCAGCCAGGGTACGGGCCATCCGGGCAACACGTTCTTCAACCGCGGTGGCGGGCCGATCACGTTTGATCCGCTGAACCGCTTGGACAGGCAGATGAACGCCCATCTGTTCCTATTCGGCCCCACCGGCTCGGGCAAGAGCGCAACGCTCAACAACCTCTTGAATCAGGTCACGGCCATCTACCGGCCGCGGCTGTTCATCGTGGAAGCCGGCAACAGCTTCGGCTTGTTCAGCGACTTCGCCAAGCGCCTGGGTCTGACCGTAAACCGGGTCAAGCTGGCTCCTGGCTCAGGCATCAGCCTGGCGCCGTTCGCCGACGCTCGCCGGCTGATCGAAACGCCCAGCAACGTGCAGACGCTTGATGCCGATGCACTGGATGAAGAATTGCCAGCCGATTCCTCGGTCATGGAGGAGGACGAGCAGCGCGACGTGCTGGGTGAACTGGAGATCACGGCACGGCTGATGATCACAGGCGGCGAGGACAAGGAAGAAGCCCGGATGACGCGGGCCGATCGCTCGCTGATCCGCCAGTGCATCCTCGATGCCGCCGAACACTGCGTGGCCGAGAAACGCACGGTGCTCACGCGCGACGTGCGCAACGCGCTGCGCACGCGCGGCCAGGACCCGACGCTGCCCGAGATGCGGCGCGTGCGGCTGCTGGAGATGGCGGACGCGATGGACATGTTCTGCCAAGGCACGGACGGCGAGATGTTCGATCGCGATGGCACGCCGTGGCCCGAGGCCGACATCACGCTGGTGGATCTCGCGACCTATGCCCGGGAGGGCTACAACGCGCAGCTCTCCATCGCCTACATCAGCCTGATCAGCACGGTGAACAACATCGCCGAGCGCGACCAGTACCTGGGCCGTCCGATCATCAATGTGACCGACGAAGGCCACATCATCACGAAGAACCCGCTGCTCGCGCCCTACGTTGTAAAAATTACAAAAATGTGGCGCAAGCTAGGGGCCTGGTTCTGGCTGGCTACACAAAATATCGACGATCTGCCGCGTGCCGCGGAGCCCATGCTCAACATGATTGAGTGGTGGATCTGCCTGTCGATGCCGCCCGATGAGGTCGAGAAGATTGCACGCTTCCGCGAACTCTCGCCCGCGCAGAAAGCGCTGATGCTCTCGGCGCGCAAAGAAGCGGGCAAGTTCACCGAGGGCGTCATCCTTTCCAAGAGCATGGAAGTGCTGTTCCGTGCCGTGCCGCCCAGCCTGTACTTGGCGTTGGCGCAGACCGAACCCGAAGAGAAGGCCGAGCGCTACCAGCTCATGCAGCACTACGGCTGCACCGAACTGGAAGCGGCCTTCAAGGTGGCCGAGAAGATCGACCAGGCGCGCGGCATCGAGTCGCCGGCCTTGGAACTGTCGTAAGACGGAGAACGCCATGGAACAGAAACGTCCTTCCATTCCGATGCAGGTCCAGGCGTTCCGCCGCCGCAACGGGCGGCCCCGCTGGCCCTGGGCATTGGTTGCTGTGCTGGTCGCGCTGCTGCTGATCTGGCTTGTGCCGAGGTCGCCCGGCGAATCCCCGCCGCAGCCGCCCACGCCGGTCAGCATGGCACCGGTGGCCGGGCCGCCCTGGCTAATGGGCAACCCCAAAGGCCGTTTCACGCTGACGCTCTATGCCGACCTGGAGTGCCCGTTCTGCCGGGAATATTTTCCGCAGCTCAAACGGTGGGTGGGCACCAACGCCGACGTGGCGCTGCAATGGCACCACCAGCCGCTAGCCGCGCACGAGCCGGCCGCGTCGGCCGAGGCACGTCTGGCCGAATGCGCAGCCGAAGCTGGCGGGCATGCCGCGTTCTGGCAGGCGGTCGAATGGGTCTATGCCCACACGCGCAGCGACGGCCTGGGCTTGCCGGATGGCTTGCGCTACCCCGAATCGACGCCAGCCATCGAGCAGTGCATGTCAAGCGAAAGGTCCAGTGCCGCTATCCGCGCCCAGGCCGCGGAAGCCACCAAGAGCGGCGTTACCGCCACACCGTCACTGCGTCTGCTTGATCGCGAGACGGGCCAGGCCATCCTGCTGCAGGGACCAATCGAGGGCGACGCCTTGTTGTCTGCCATGGACATGCTGACGGCTGACGGTCCGACCGGCACACCCACATCCGAAATGCCTGCCGACGTCGTCGGCGACATGCCCAGGTAGCCCCGGTCTTCAAGGCTACGGCGCAGTCCGCTGCGCTGACCGCAACCCGTTCGCCTCGCATCCTGGTCGCGAACGATCGCCGCTGCCGCGGTGATGGATGCACCTTGTTCGTTCCCTAGGAGGGCTGGCCCTCCTAGGGCGCGCGCCCTCCGATCTCACCGTCTGGAGGTTCGCCATGTCTTTTGTCGTCAACGACTCCTGCCCGGAGTCGCTTTCCGTCACCGCTGCCCAACACGAGGACTGGATCATCCAGCAAGCCATCGTGCTGCTGGAGAGGCGGGTTTTCAAAGCTGGACCGTGCCTCAGCCGACCGGCCGCTGTGCGGGACTATCTGCGCGTGAAACTGGTCGCTGAACCCAACGAGATATTCGCCGCTGTGTTCCTGGACAGCATGCACCAGGTGCTGGCCTACGAGCCATTGTTCAGGGGCACGATCAACTCGACTTCTGTTTATCCACGTGTCGTCGTACAGCGTGTGCTGGAGTTGAACGCCGCCGCGGTGGTCTTCGCGCACCAGCACCCCTCGGGCATCTCCGAGCCGTCGAGCGCGGATCGTGTGCTGACCCAGCAACTGCAGGCCGCGCTGGCGCTCATCGATGTACGGGTACTGGATCACATCATCGTAGGCCAAGGTTCCCCGTTCTCCTTTGCGGAGTCAGGCCTGCTGTAACGGTCGCATTGCTTCATTGATCCCCGCGGAGGCTTCGGCCTCCGTTTTTTTATGGCGCGGGACAAGCAGGTATGCGGGCAGCCCGCGATGCGCATTGTTTGTTGGGGTGGCATCGGGTTCGCGTTTGACTATGGCCCTGATCAACTTTCGGGGCACGCGACATGCCGGCATCCTTTTCCACGTTCGCGTCGGGCTGGCGAACCCTTGGTCTCGTCGTGGCGCTGCCGGCGTCCCTGGCCGTGTTCAGCCCCGTCGCCTTCGCAGCCGACGTACTGGTCGTCACCGACAGCCACCACCCGGTCAAGACCATGGGCGGCGAGCGGCTGATCGAGCTGGACGAAGCCCGCCGGATTGAAGCGGAGCTTTCTGCGGAACTGCCCGCCGCCCCCGAACAGGCGGCGGCCACCGTCAAGCGTCGGCTGAGCCAAGGCGGCGCCGACCTACAGCGCCGCATCGCTTCCGCATACCAGGGCGTCACCGACGCATGGAGCCTGGGCATCACCAGCATCCCGGCTGTCGTGGTGGATCAGCGCTACGTGGTCTATGGCGAGCCGGATGTGGCCCGCGCTGTCGCGCGCATCGAGCAGCGTCGGAGGACCCAGCCATGACGCGACCATTCGACCTGATGCGCCGCATGCGGGCCGGCGTGGCTTCCTTGCTGCTGCTCAGCGCCACGGGTAGCTACGCCTTGAACACCACCGCCATCGTTGCCTCGGTGGCCTCGCCCGATTGCTTGGAGTACCGGGTGGTAGGTATCTGCTACTGGCTCTACTGCACCTGGGGAGGATGCACGGTGCGCACCTCTGTCAAGGTGCGCCACTACATCCCCGATGCGGTCGTCTCCAGCTACAGCAACACGGGCGAGAACCCGTGGGTCGAAGTCCGGGCGATGAGTACGGCCAATCCGTCCGCCCAAGCGGGGGGCGATGGAACGACGAACGAGGATCACGAAAACAATCTTGCGAAATTCAAGAACGCCGACGTGATCGGCCATCCCGGCGTCGAGGTGTTCAACCAGTTTGTTTCGTCCTCGGGCTACTTCTGCGAGGGCGCAGGAACGGCATTCATGCCGTATCTGCTCAGCACCTTGGACACGCTTGCCTGGCGCTACAACGTGCCCGAGATGGCCTACCCGGAGGCATTGATTCCCGGCATGCGCGAGGTCGGCGCACGCACCACGATGAACCTTTGGGGCAACGTGTATCCCCGCGGCGGCTTCCTGCACCAGACCGACGACCACAAATCGGGGGCCGTGGTGGCCCAGCGTGCGGGAGATATCGTCACTCGCCGGGGGCAGTTGCACGTGTACCAGCCGCTGCTTGCCAACGCCCGCGATGGCTACTGGCCCGCCGGCGCGCTGATGGAGGGTGATGCCTCGACTGGCAAGTGGCAGGAACTCACGCCCGTCCTGTCCTCGTCTTGCACGGTTTTCCCACGCACCGGCTTCCTGACCCAGGCCCAGCAAGGCGACTACGCCTGGGCACTGTGGCGGCCGTATGCCTGCTGCGAACGCCGTGGACAGGTGTTCCTTGGAAGCGTTGATTTCCTTTGAGGTGCCGCGATGAAGCGTTTCGACTCTATGCAGTTCTCCCCTCCGGCTCGTGGCAAGAGGATCTGTTTGGCGCTCACCGGCGCGTTGGTTCTGGCAAGCGGCGTGGCCTGGGGCCAACTGGGCTACCAGACCAGCGGCAACGTCATCGGCGATGACGTCATGTACTCCATCGGCGGCGGCAGCGCCGTTTCGATGGGTCGCGCAGCCGGCATGCGCTCGCTCGGCGTGGGTGTCGGCTGGAACAGCAATCTGATCTGCGGTGACATGAGCATCCAGACCACGTTGAAAAATCAGCTCAACGGCGTGACCAATGGCTTTCAGCAGATCATGTCCTCGGTGATCCAGAGTGCTACGAGTGCTGTGGCCTCCCTGCCGGCGTTGATCATCCAACGGGCTGATCCGGGCCTCTACAACCTGCTCACCAACGGCGTTCTGCAAGCGCGGCTGGATTTCGACCGCTCGAAGCTGACGTGCCGCGCCATGGCCGAAAAGATGGCCGAAACGGCCGGCGGCCAGCTCGGCTGGAGCCAGATGGCAGAGGGGTTGGCACTGCGCGATGCTGTTTCGAGCACGGATGCCGTCTCGGCCGTCGAGCAAGCCGAGACGCGCCGTGGCAACGACGGCGTGCCTTGGGTCGGGGGAAGCAATGCCGGCGGCTCCGGTCAGCCCGCGATCAAGGTGGTCGGCGACGTCACCCGCGCGGGCTACAACCTGGTCAATGGCCGCGGTGTGACCGACACATCGGCAATCGCACCGGCAAGTTGCGCGAGCCTGTCGTGCCAGACCTGGACCACGCCGCAAGCGGCCGTCGAGTGGGCGACGCGGGTGCTCGGCGAGAAGGAGCAGCGCACCTGCGACGCCTGCACCAAGACGGAGACGGTGCCCGGCGTCGGGCTGACGCCGCTGATCCAGGATGAGTACGATGCCAAGCTGCAGGCGCTCCAGGACCTGGTCTCCAAGGCGAAGAACACGACGCCCGAAAACCTGCGCGAGGCCGGCAGCGCGTCGCTGCCCATCACACGCGGAGTGATCGAGGCACTGCGCGACGAGCCGGACCAGCACCTGCTGTCGCAGCGCCTGGCGTCCGAGGTTGCGCTGGCGTCGGTGCTGGAGAAAGCGCTACTGCTGCAACGCACGCTGCTGACCGGCAAGAAAGAGCCCAACGTGGCGGCCAACCAGCTCGCCGTGGAAGCTGTGAACCACGAGAGCGACACGCTCGATCGCGAGATCCGCAACCTCAAGACCGAGCTGGAGCTGCGCCGGGAGCTGGCAAACAATTCGCCCATGGCGATCATCCAGCGCCACGGCACGCGCGCGGCGGGCTCGCGTGGGATCTACGAAGGCGATCCGGTGCCTGACCGCCTCGATCAGTTGCAGAAGGGCAATCCGGGAGGCCGGCCATGAGCCCGATGCGTGCGGCCTGGCTGCGCCCGCGCTGGCTGTTCAGCCGGCGCGCAGCAAAGGCGCTGCTGTGGACGGTGGTACTCGCGGCCGTCGCCGTGTGCGCCAACATCGTTGGCATCTACCTCGTCGGAAGCGTCGCAGGCTGGGAGCGTTGGCTGGCGGCAGCAGCGGGCTACTTCCTGGTCTGGCGGCTGTGCCTGTACGGCGCGACGGCCTACGGCTGGGTCTGGATGCGTCGCCGACTGCTGGCGCGCGAGGACGACGCGCAAGCGCGGCGCCGCCTGGTGCGCAGCGAGATCGCCGGCGTCGTTGCCATCGTGGCGCTTGAAGCCAGCCTGTTGATGCAGGGCTGAGGGGAGATCCGAGCCATGACGCTTTTCGCGACCGACTACCTGGAGTACTACCTGACCCTGGTTTCCTGGATCGTCAACAACGGCATCTGGGCGGTACTGGTATCCAGCGGGGTATTCGCACTGCCCTTCGTGGCGATCATCGTGCAGGAATGGCTCAAGGCCCGTGGGGAGGGTGCAGACGAAGGCAATAAGGGCGTGCTCTCGGCCGCACGCATTGAGAACCGGGTGTTCGTCGCCATCGTGGTCGTGATGTTCGCCGGCATCCCCTTCATCGACGTGGACCTCAACACCATTCAGTACGACAGCTCGCGCTCGGCTCAATGCCAGGTCAGCGTGCCGCAGCCCACGGATACCGGCTGGTCCCAGTCCTTCAGCACCATCAACAACCAGAGTGCCAAGGTGCCGGTCTGGTGGGCATTCATGCACGCGCTCTCGCGCGCCGTCACCAGTGCCTCGGTGGCAGCGATCCCGTGCGGAACAGACCTGCGACAGATGCGCATGGAGATCGACGCTACCCGCATCAACGACCCGGTGCTGGCTCAGGAAGTGGCCGATTTCACACACGACTGCTACGGGCCAGCACGCGCTAAATTGTTCATGGCGCGACCGGAGCTGGACGAAGCTCAAATGAACGACGTGACATGGATCGGTTCGAGGTTTTTCACGGACACCGGCGGCTACTACGACAGCTACCGCTCCAGCACGGCGCGCGAGTCATGGCCCTATGACGACACTCGCGACGCAGGGCTTGCGCAGGTGGCCAGTGGCGGCGGCTACCCGACTTGCAGGCAGTGGTGGGCCGATGGCAGCAACGGCCTGCGAGCACGGCTGCTGAGCCAGGTGGACCCCAGCCTGTTGAATCGCTTGGCGGGCTGGGCCGGGTTCCTCAGCCGTACCGAGGTGGACGATTCGGTGGTCCGTACCATCGCGTCACCGCGACAGCAGAAGCTCAACCAGGGTTCGGTCTATACCGACTACGGCGGCCAGATCGACAAGACCCTGCCGAACATCGTGACGCGGGCCACGGGGGACGTAGGAATGGCGGTCGGGGCACTTGCCGCATTCCCTGCCATGGACGTGGTGCGCCAGGCGCTGCCCATGGTGCTTGCCTTGCTCAAGATGGCGCTGGTCATCTGCATCCCGCTCGTGCTGGTCGTCGGCACCTATGACCTGAAGACGGTCGTCACCGTCAGCGTCGTGCAGTTCGCGCTGTTCTTCACCGATTTCTGGTTCCAACTCGCTCGCTGGATCGACAGCACCATCCTCGATGCGCTCTATGGGTGGGGCTTCGGCTGGAACCGGCCGCACACTAACTTCGATCCGCTGGTGGGGTTGAACAATGCCTTTGGCGACCTGCTCCTGATGTTCGTCATGGGCACGATGTTCCTGGTCTTGCCGGGTTTTTGGCTTGCGAGCCTTACTTGGGTTGGGATTCGGGCTGGACACGTCATCCAAGGGCTTTCGGATGGCAGCAAGAGTGCCGGCCAAGCAGGCGGTAAGGGCGCTGGGGCCCTTACCGGAGGTAAGCTGAAGTAGCGCGGCGCCGGTCAGTCGTCGGTGTACAACTCGTGCGACGTATCGTTGTACAGGTTGGGATCGTAGCCCGGCGTCTTGCGCAGTTCGGTGAGGTCGGTGAAAGGCCACTCGTCTTCATCCGAGGTATTGGCAGCAGCAGCCCATCCCGCCACCACGACTCCCAACAACACGAGTGCGAACCAGAAGGCGACGTAGAGCAGCGCGCCCAGCACAGCCAGCTTGACCGCCCACAGCAGCACTGTGGCACCAACCGAAGGCACCCCTTTGACCATCAACCAATTCGATACCCGCCGTTCGCCACGCGCATAGGCACGCCATACACGGCCAAATGCGCGGCCGATACGTTCTGCGGTGCTGGTACGAGTTGTGGTGTTCATGGTCGTCTCCTGCTACTGAGGGATGTCTATTCCAGGGTGCTCCACTTCATTCCGTTTCAGGCTTCAATGTGTTTTCTCGCTGCTTCAGGACGCTTCGTCATCCGGTTCCACCGGGCCCGGGTCGGGTTCCACGCCGATGCGGTAGGTGGCAACGAAACGCGGCCAATCCACATGGTCAACCAGATCGATGTCCTCGATGACGCTGACCTTCGCTCCCGCACGCTCGAACAGGGCGATGCTCTTGGCGGGATAGTTGTTGCGCGACGGATAGAGCACTCCGTCGAACAGAGGTTGGCCGTCGTCGCCGACCATCGCATGCACCTGAGCGGACACCTGCTGCGTGTGCGTGTAGTCGCGGCTGGCCAACTGCTCCAGGTTCAGGCCAAAGTAGCCCGCCATGACGCTCGGTGCCGTGAGATCGGCCAGAAGCACGTCGGCCACCACCCCTACAGCGCGCACCATCCTGCCCTGGACTTCTTTCAATGCGATCGAGCGCTTCGCGTCATCAAGCCACTGATGCTTGTGAAACACCGACTCCATCAACGCCGTGGGCAGGTCGCGCCCCAGGTAGAGCACGCCGTAGGCTCGGGCCGGGTCGTCGTAGCGATTGGTGCTGCTGCGACCATAGTACAGCGGGCTGCCCCGATAGACGACGCGGCTCACATGCTGGAGCAGTTCACCGGCATCGATCAGAAAAGAAGGCAGCTCGTGGTTCATGGCAGTCTCGCTTCAATGCACCTGAACGCCCAGCACGTTAAACACGGCCTCGGCCACGGCGTCGATCGTGCCATGCGTCACCGCATCCACCGGCGAGCGACCGCCCAAGCCTTCGAGCGGTTCGGACAGTGCGCGGTAGATCGTCCAGTGATCGATACCCTCGACCTCCTGAAGCACGGTTTGGGTCAACTGCTGCTTTACCGGGTCGAGCTGCCAGTCGGGCAGCTTCTGACCGCGCGGCCCCACGTTCAGCGCCAGCAGCCGACGCGCGAGGATGTCCTTGTAGATCTGCTGGCGCGACTTGTCCGCCAGCTTGGCGAACTCCGCGGGCGGCAGGTTGTGCGGCTGGTTGAAGGTTTCCAGTAGCACCGCACGGCCTCGCTGGACGTCGGTTTCATTCGGTGCCCAGCGCGTGTCGGCGCGCAGCGCGGCCGCCTTGCGTGCAAGGGCCTGCCCAACGGTCTCCCCCTGCAAGTTGGCGGGCAGTGTTACCGCTTCCACGCGCTCGTGGACGAACGCCTGCAACTCGGCCGCGAAAGCCGTGGCATCCCGGATTTCGACGGTATCCGCGAAGCGGCGTACATCTTCCACCGTGACGCGCGGCAGACGGTCGGCAATGAATTCAATGGCAGTGGGCATGGTCATCTCCCAAGTAGGTTTGAGACAGGTTTCACTCTAGTCGCCTTTGTCGCGTTTGTCAACTTTGACGCCTAGAAAGCAACCTACCCGGCGGAAGCAGCGCCTTCGCAGCATAGACCGAGGCCAGCGCCTGGTCGCCGTCCAATGCATTCGAGCGGGTTCCACATTGACGGTGGAGCCGCGATCCAGGCCCCGCTATACCGAAACGGTTAAAGGCCAAAGGGTCGAAATGGCAAGGGAATGGGGTGCAAGGGGAAAGGCCCTACCTCGAAAAGGCCAAAAGGCCTCCCGGTCGGCCCGTCATTAGGACACCTCACATGCTCTCCCTGTTCCAGCGAAAACGGCCCCCGGTCGCTGCCGCACCGACGCCATCACCCGTCACCGACCTCCCGAAAGGGCTGCTGCGTCCTGAGTCGGCCGCATCGCTGCTGGCCACCCCACGCCGGCAGAAGCTGCTGGAGCACATCTGGCAGCGCACGTCGCTCTCACACCGGCAATTCGTCACCCTGTACCGCACGCCCCTGGAACGCTACGCCGAACTGGTCCAAGCCTTTCCGGCCTCCGAAGCGCATCACCATGCCTATCCGGGCGGCATGCTCGACCACGGCCTGGAGATCGTGGCCTACAGCCTGAAACTGCGGCAGTCCCATCTGCTGCCCATCGGTGCCAGTCCCGAAGACCAGGCGGCGCAGTCCGAAGCCTGGACCGCCGCCGTCGCCTATGCTGCGCTGCTCCACGATATTGGCAAGATCGCCGTCGATCTACACGTCGAACTGGCCGACGGCAGTACTTGGCATCCGTGGCATGGCCCGCTGCACCAGGCGTACCGATTTCGCTACCGTGACGACCGCGAATACCGCCTGCACAGCGCCGCAACAGGCTTGCTCTATCGCCAACTGCTCGACCGCCACGTCCTGGACTGGCTCAGCGACTATCCGGCTCTCTGGGCACCGCTGCTCTATGTGCTGGCCGGTCAGTACGAACATGCCGGTGTACTGGGGGAACTCGTCGTGCAAGCAGACCGGGCGTCGGTGGCCCAGGAGCTGGGCGGCGATCCGGCGCGCGCCATGGCCGCGCCTAAGCACGCACTGCAACGCAAGCTGCTGGACGGGTTGCGCTACCTGCTCAAGGAACAGTTGAAGCTGAACCAGCCGGAAGCCTCCGATGGCTGGCTCACCGAGGATGGTTTGTGGCTGGTGAGCAAGACGGTCTCGGACAAACTGCGCGCACACCTCCTGTCTCAGGGGATCGATGGCATTCCTGCGAACAACACCGCCGTGTTCAACGTGCTGCAGGACCACGGCATGCTCCAGCCCACCTCGGACGGCAAAGCGGTCTGGCGCGCGACCGTCACCAGCACGACCGGCTGGTCCCATTCGTTCACCCTGTTGCGTCTCGCTCCCGCGCTGATCTGGGAGTCTGGCGAGCGACCAGCACCTTTCGCAGGCACGGTAGAGATCGACGCGACGCCCGCAGAAAACGACGCCAGCATGTCGGCTCCCGTGCCAACCGTCTCGGTGAACCCAGCGCAGGGAGGTCAAGAGCCTCCAATTTGGGAGGACGACAGCACCACCATCGTTTCACCGCCCGCGGCCCAGCCCGTGCCCGACGTCATGGAGGACTTGCTCGCGATGGTGGGCTTAGGTGAGTCGGCCGGCGTTGGACAGGATGCCGAAGAGTTCCTCCACCCTCCCGCGCCAGCAACAGCCGCGACGTCCATTCCATCACCTGTACCCGCGCCTACGCCTGGGTCATCGGCAACGAAGCCATCCACGGAACAGTTCATGGTTTGGCTGAAGCAGGGAATCACCTCACGACGGCTCATCATCAACGACGCGAAGGCGCTCGTGCATACGGTGAATGACACGGCCTACCTGGTCAGCCCGGGTGTGTTCCAACGCTATGCGCAGGAGCATCCCGAAGTGGCCGCGCTCGCCAAGCAGGAGAATCAACAGGATTGGCAGTGGGTGCAGAAGCGCTTCGAGAAGCTGCAGCTACATCGCAAGCACCCCAATGGCCTGAACATTTGGACCTGTGAAGTCACGGGCCCGAGGAAGTCCCGCCGACTGCATGGCTACCTCCTTGAAGATGGGTCCTTGGCATTCCCCGAAATACCGCCCAACAATCCCTATCTTGCTCTGACTCAGGAAGGATGACGCGATTCGGGCATTGATCGCCACCGTCGTTTGGCGACGATCAATACCCCGCGAAAGCTGGCAACATTTGGCGAACTGAGCTACTCGGCCCGCGCCAACTCCTGCGCAAGGAACGGAGCGGTTCGGCTGCCAGACGTTCGGGCCACCTGCTGAGGGGAGCCCGCCACCACGATGCTGCCGCCGGCAGCGCCTGCACCAGGCCCCACGTCGATCACCCAATCGGCCTGAGCCACCGCGCGCATATCGTGCTCGATCATCACCACGGTGTTGCCGGCATCGACCAGGCGCTGCAACTGCACCAGCAGCCGGTCGGCATCGGACGCATGCAGCCCGGTGGTTGGCTCGTCGAGCACGTACAGGCTTCGGCCGCGCTGGCTGCGCTGAAGCTCGGTCGCCAGCTTGATGCGCTGCGCCTCGCCACCGGAAAGTTCCGTGGCCGGTTGCCCCAGGCGCAGATAGCCCAATCCGATATCGCGCAGCAATTGCAGGGGCCGGGCCACGGCGTCTTCACCCGCAAAGAATTCGCTGGCTTCGTCCACGGTCATCTGCAGCACCTCGGCGATGTTGCGCCCGTTCCATTGCACCTTCAGCGTGGCCTCGTTGTAGCGTGCGCCATGGCACGTCGGACACGGGGCGTACACGCTGGGCATGAACAGCAACTCCACACTGACGAAGCCCTCGCCCTCGCAGGTCTCGCAACGCCCCTTAGCCACGTTGAACGAGAAGCGCCCGGCGTCATAGCGGCGGCGTCGCGCATCGGGCGTGGCGGCGAACAGCTTGCGCACGTGGTCGAACAGGCCGGTGTAGGTGGCCAGGTTGGACCGGGGCGTGCGCCCGATCGGCTTCTGGTCCACCTGCACCAGGCGCTGTATGGCGTCCACGTCGCCCGCCAGATGACCGCCAGTCGCTTCGATCACTGCCGGCCCTTCGCTGGTGGCGCTTTCGGCCGCGTCGTCCTCGGGCTCGTGGCCCAGGTGCAGTAGCACCAGCTCCGGCAGCGCCTGCGCGACGAGGCTGGACTTGCCCGAGCCGGAGATGCCGGTGACGGCCGTCAGCACGCCCAGCGGAATGCGTGCGTCCACGCCATGCAGGTTGTGACGATGGATGCCCTGCAGCTCCAGCCAGCCGGTCGCTTCGCGTGCCCGGCTTCCCGGCGCGGCGATTTCGTCGAACAGATAGCGGGCGGTGCGCGATTCGGCAATCTTGCGCAGGCCGTCCGGCTCGCCGCTGTAGAGCACGCGGCCGCCACGCTCCCCGGCATCCGGCCCCACATCCACCAGCCATTGCGCGCGGCGCATCAGGTCCAGGTCGTGCTCGACCACGAACACCGAGTTGCCCGCGTCACGCAGCCGGTCGAGCGCGTCGTACAGCGCCTGGCTGTCGGAGGGGTGCAACCCCGCCGAGGGCTCGTCGAGCACGTACACAACACCGAACAGCAGGGAACTCAATTGCGTGGCCAGCCGCAGGCGCTGCAACTCGCCGGCCGAAAGCGTCGGCGTGGCCCGGTCCAGCGTCAGGTAACCCAGGCCCAGCCCACGCAGTTGACGCAGGCGCGCCATCACACCGCCGGCCAGGCGCTGCGCGGCGAGGCGCTTTTCTTCCGACAGCGCGGAGGTGCGGCGCACGTCGGGCGATACCGCATGGACGGCACGGCCGGAGGCCGCGCGTTCGGCACGGTCGCGTCGGGTCGCTTCCTTGTCCGTAGCCGCCCCCGCTGCATGGGCGCGGAAATCGCCCTGGGCAATGGGTTCGAGCAAGGCCGCCAACTGGTCCAGCGGCATCTGCATGAACGCGCCGATGTCCACGCCGGCGAAGGTGACCGACAGCGCCTCGGGCTTGAGCCGCTTGCCGTGGCAGGTGGGGCACGGCTTGCCCTCCATGAACCGGGACACGCGCTTTCTCATCAGTGCGCTTTGGGTATTGGCAAAGGTGTGCAGCACATACCGCCGGGCGCCGGTGAAGGTGCCCATGTAGCTCGGCTCCATCTTGCGCTTGAGCGCCGTGCGGGTCTCGGCGGGCGTGAAGCCGGCGTACACCGGCACTGTCGGTGTTTCCTCGGTGAACAGAATCCAGTCGCGGTCCTTCTTCGGCAGGTCCTTCCACGGTCGGTCAACGTCGTAGCCCATGCTGACCAGGATGTCGCGCAGGTTCTGGCCTTGCCAGGCGGGGGGCCAGGAGGCGATCGCCCGCTCGCGGATGCTCAGGGAGGGATCGGGCACCATGATGGCCTCGGTCACCTCGTACACATGGCCCAGGCCGTGGCAGGTCGGGCACGCTCCCTGCGGCGTGTTGGGCGAAAAATCCTCGGCGTACAGCATCGGCTGGTTGGCTGGGTAGGCGCCGGCGCGCGAATACATCATCCGCACCAGGCTGGACAGGGTGGTCACACTGCCCACGGAGGAACGCGCGTTGCTGGAGCCCCGCTGCTGTTGCAACGCCACCGCCGGCGGCAGGCCGTCGATCGCATCGACGTCCGGCACGCCGGCCTGGTCGATCAGGCGCCGCGCATAGGGGGCCACCGACTCGAAGTAGCGCCGCTGCGCCTCGGCGTAGATGGTGCCGAAGGCCAGCGAGGACTTGCCGGAGCCGGAAACGCCGGAGAACACCACCAGCGCGTTACGCGGGATGGAAACGTCCACCTCTTTGAGGTTGTTCTCGCGCGCGCCGCGCACTTCCACCATGCCGCTGGCCGCAGCGGTACAAGAGGATTCACCGAAAGAATTGTTTGGCATGTTCTTATCCTGTAGTTCGTCCCGCTCAGGACGGGACTTCCTGAGTTCGGGGGCCGCGGCGACTGGCTTCGAGCGCCGCGGTGACAGTGCGGGCGTCGTAGCTGCCGCGCAGACGACGACCCTCGACGAAGAACGTCGGCGTGGCGTGCGCACCGCTGGCGACGGCACTGGCGAGGTCGCGCTCGACACGCTCGATCACCGCGGTGCTGTCGAGATCCGCGATGAACCGTTCGACGTCGAGCCCAAGCTCGGCGGCGTAGCCGATCAGATGCTCGCGCTCCAGCGCATGCTGACGGGTGAACACGAAGTCCAGCCACGGCCAGAACATCCCCTGGTTCGCCGCTGCCTCGGACGCCCGCGCGGCAATCGGCCCGTGCGGGTGGTGCGGCAGATGGCGCACCACATACCGCAGGTCGTCCCCGAAGTGGGCGCGCAGATCGTCCCACGAACCGGTGGCGTGCGCACAGTACGCGCACTCGAAGTCCACGTACTCGACGAGTGTGAGCTGGGCGTCCTCCGGCCCGCGGATGTGATCGATCTCCGGATCGACCGGTGGCTCAAGCACCATCGGCAGGTCAGCGGTCTTCTCACCCCACCGCTGGGCGGCGACCTTGAAGATCAGCCACCCGAGCAACGTGGCGAACACCATCGACACGAGCACGCCGACCGTCGCCTGGCGGCCCAAGTCGGAGGTCGTGCCGAACGCGAGCCCGATGATCAGCAGCGACACGGTGAACCCGATCCCGGACAGTGCCGCACCACCGAACACGCTGCCCACCCCGACGCCCTCGGGCAGCCGGCCCAGGCCGAGACGGACGGCGATGAGAGTGATGAGCCCGATGCCCAGGAGCTTGCCGAGCACGAGCCCTGCGATGACGCCCCACGTGACTGGCGAGCCGAAGGCCTCGGCGAGCAGCCCGCCACGCACGTCCACTCCGGCGTTCGCCAAGGCGAACACCGGCACGATCAGCAGCGCCGTCGGCAGCCGCAGGAACTCGTGCAATCGCTCGTTCACCGAGATACCCCGGGACAGCCCGCAGTCCACCGCGCGGGCCGATGCGGCACTCGGAGACTGCCAGAAGTCGCGGAACAGTTGTTTTGCCGCGACGACCTTGTGACGTTGCGTCGCGTAGGCGGGGATCAGCAGCCCCGCGGCCATCCCGGCGAGAGAGGCATGGATGCCGGAGTACACGGTTGCGAACCACAGCACGATCACGATCAACACATACGGCGTCGCCCGCCACTGGCGGGTGCGCCCCAACAACCACAATCCAACGAGGCTGGCGAGGGCGATAAGCAACGGGACGATCCGGATCTCCTCGCTATAGACGATGCCGATGATGGACACTGCGAGGAAGTCATCGACCACGGTCAGGGTGAGCAGGAACACGCGCAACTGACCCGATAGCCGCGGGCCGACGATCGCCAAGGTGCCCAGCATGAACGCCGTATCGGTGCCGACCACCGCACCCCACCCGTGCAGGCCCTCACTTCCGGCTAGTTTCACGATCAGGACATACACCAGCGCGGGAAGCACGACTCCCGTGACCCCCGCGATCAGGGCGAGGCGGGCACGGCTGCGGTCACGGAGCGATCCGTGGGCGAACTCCTGACGCACCTCCAGTCCGATCAGGAAGAAGAAGACGACCATCAGGCCGTCGTTGACCCAGTGATGCAGATCCATGTGTAGGCGCAGTGGCCCGAAGTTGAACCCGACGTCTAGGTGCCACAACTCGAAATAGGCGTTAGATAGCGGCGAGTTCGCCCACACGAGCGCCACAACCGTGACGATCACCAGCAGCACCGCAGCGCCAGACTCCGTGCGTAGATAGTGGGCAACGCGTCTCCGTCTGATATGCGCCGAGGACTCACCAAAAGAAGAGGCTGGCATGTGCTTATCCTGTAGTTTGTGAGATCACGATGGGCAGGTTTCGGAGGCGACCGGTCAGGCGTCCGCCTCTGGCAGCGTCCCATCATCCAGCGAGCGCAGCCAAGTAAGCCATTCTCCCAGCCTGCGCTCAACACCTCTGTCCGTTGGCTGATACCAGCCCGGCCGCGCCACGCCCTCGGGAAAGTAGCTTTGCCCAGCGGCGTAGCCGTTGGGCTCGTCAGGAGCGTAGCGGTAGCCTTCGTGATACCCCATCTGCTGCATCAGCTTCGTCGGCGCATTGCGAAGATGGAGAGGCACAGGCAGGGAGCCGCTGTTCTTGACGAAGGTCTTCGCCTTGTTCCAGGCGGCATAGGCAGCGTTCGACTTGGGGGCGGCAGCAAGGTAGGTCGCCGCGTGGGCAATCGGTATTTCGCCTTCGGGGGAACCCAGCCTCTCATAAGCCAGCGCGGCATTGAGCGCCAGTTGCAGCGCCTGCGGGTCGGCATTGCCGATGTCTTCGCTGGCCACTACCACCATGCGGCGGGTCACCTGGCTGACGTCGCCGCTACCGTCAAGGATGCGGGCCAGCCAATACAGGGCCGCATCAGGGTCGGAGCCCCGTAGCGACTTGTGGAAGGCTGAGAGCTGCCAGTAGAACTCGTCACCGCCCTTGTCGAACCTGCGCAGCGATGGACTGGTGGACAGCTTGGCGGACTGGCCATCGACCACGGTCTTGCCAGCGCCCGACGCCGCATTCGTCACCTGCTCAAGCAGATTGAGGAAGCGCCTGCCATCGCCATCGGCAAAGCCCTTGAGCAGATCCAGCGCGTCCGCGTCCAACGTGACGCCCTGGAGATGCGGCAGTGCGCGTTCGTAGAGTTGGTTCAGTTCGTCGCTGGACAGCGGTTCGAGGGTATAGACCTGCGCGCGCGAGAGCAGTGCGGAATTGACCGCCAACCCCGGATGCTCGGTCGTCCCCCCCACCAGGGTCAGGAGCCCCGACTCGACATGGGGCAGCAGGGCATCCTGCTGCGCCTTGTTGAAGCGATGGATCTCATCGACGAAAAGCACCGTCGATCGACCATGGTTGTCCAGTTCGGCCTGGGCCTCGTCGATGGCTTGCCGGATGTCCTTCACCCCGGCCAGCACGGCCGAGATGGCGATGAATCGGCTGTCGGTCGCACTGGCGGCCAGGCGCCCTAGGGTGGTCTTGCCCACGCCTGGCGGCCCCCAGAGGATGAACGAGTGCAACTTGCCCGCCTCGAACGCGAGACGCAGCGGCTTGCCGGGGCCGAGCAAGTGCCGTTGCCCGACGAATTCGTCCAGCGTCTTGGGCCGCAGGAGTTCGGCCAAGGGAGGCTTGGGCTTTGTCGTGAATAGATCGGTCAAGTTCCTCTCCCTGGCATTTCTGATAGTTGACGTTCCGATAAGGTGGGCACCTCAATCCAGAGAGCCGGATTTATCCAACGCCGTGGGCTCTTTGTCGGCAATCGCATGCATGATGATGCGAGAGCCGCGGTAGCCGATGCTGTGGTTCCATACCCAGCTCAAAGCGACACTGAGACGATTTCGCGTGCCGATCAGAAAGTAGATGTGCGCCAGCTTCCAGATCCACCACGCAAAGGCACCACGCAGCTTCACCCGCCCCATGTCAATCACCGCCAGGCTGCGGCCGATGGTGGCCAGGTTCCCCTGATGCCGGTATTTGAAAGGCCCGTCAGCGGGCTTGCCCTTCAAACGCCGTCCAATCAGGTTAGCGACGTACTTCCCTTGCTGTTTGGCGGCCGGGGCGATGCCCGGCACGGGCTTCCCATCGGCCATGGTGCACGAGGCTGTATCGCCGATGGCGAAGACCTCCGGGCGACCGGCCACCGTCAGGTCAGGGCCAACGACCACTCGACCAGCACGATCAGACGCAGCGCCCAACCAGCGAGCCGCGGGAGACGCCTGGACTCCGGCGGCCCAGACGATGGTCTTGGCCGAAAGGGGCTTGCCGCCATACACCACGCCGTCGGCCGAGCATTCGGTGACCGGAGTACCCAGCACGACCTCGACCCCGAGTTTTTCGAGTGCCTGGCGCGTATAGGCCGAAAGATCCTCTGGAAAGACCGACAACAGACGCGGGCCAGCCTCGATCAGTACAACCCGCGATGTGCTCGGGTCGATCGAGCGGAAGTCACGCGCCAGCGTGTCTCGTGCCAGCTCGGCGATGGTTCCGGCCAATTCAACCCCGGTGGGACCACCACCGATGATGACGAACGTCTGCAGCGCGGCACGCTGCTGAGGATCGCTCGTGCGCTCAGCTTCCTCGAAAGCCGCGAGGATTCGGCCCCGAATGGTCGTGGCATCTTCCAGCGTCTTCAACCCCGGCGCGAAAGCCCCCCATTCGTCGTGTCCGAAGTAGGCATGGGTAGCACCTGTCGCGAGCACGAGCGTGTCGTAGGTTTGCCGCATTCCATTGTTGAGAATGACCTGACGCGCGTCCTGGTCGATACCTTCCACTTCCGCCATCAAGGTGTTCACTTCCGGGCGATTTCGGAAGAGATAGCGAATAGGCCAGGCGATCTCGGATGTCGAAAGTGACGCACCTGCGACCTGGTAAAGCAAGGGTTGGAACAGGTGATGATTGCGCCGATCGATGATCGTCACATCGACCTCGACACCAGCAAGCTGGTTGGCAACCTCGATCCCGCCGAAGCCCGCTCCGATAATGACGACGTGATGTCGGTTTTTGGAGGTCTTTGTCATGACCTGATCTCCTCTCTCAGCGTTTCAGCGCCGATGCGTGGTGTGCCATATGCTCGCCAATGAAGCTGGCAATGAAGTAGTAGCTGTGGTCGTAGCCTGGGCGCAGATTCAACGTGAGCGGGTGCCCCGTCTCGTCGCAGGCTTTGCGCAGCAGGTCGGGCTGAAGCTGGCTCTCCAGGAACTCGTCGCCCAAGCCCTGATCAACCAGCAACGGCAAACGCTCCTGCACGGTGCGAATCAGCTCCACGGTGTCGTACTGCTTCCACACTTCCCGATCGCTGCCCAGGTACGCCTCGAAGGCCTTGTGCCCCCAGGGAACCTGGGTGGGGGCGACGATGGGCGAGAAGGCCGAGACGCTTCGATAACGGCCCGGGTTGCGCAGGGCGATGACCAGAGCGCCGTGTCCTCCCATGGAATGGCCGCTGATGCTCCGCTCCGCTGTCACGGGAAAGTGGGCCTCGATCAGCGCCGGCAATTCCTGCACGACGTAGTCGTACATCCGATGATTCGCAGCCCAGGGTTCCTGTGTGGCGTTGACGTAGAAACCCGCCCCCTGTCCGAGGTCATAGGCAGGATCGTCGGCAACGCCTTCGCCGCGAGCACTGCTATCGGGCGCGACGACGGCAATGCCATGTTCGGCCGCGTAGCGCTGGACGGCGGCCTTGGTGATGAAGTTCTGCTCGGTGCAGGTGAGGCCTGAAAGCCAGTACAGCACCGGCACCTTGCCGTGCTGTGCCTGCGGAGGCAGATAGACGCCGACCTTCATCGTGCAACCGAGCGTCGTGGATTCATGCTGATAAACGTCCTGCCAACCATCAAAGCTGGCGTGATGTTCGATGCGTTCCATGTAGTTCTCCTATGTTCAAAGGAACGGCGCAGCTCTCGCGCGCCAGGACGGCAGCTCGTCAGGAAGATTTCTCTTCCGCTGCCGTGTCGCCGTGGGCGTGTCTGATCCTGCGCACGATCCACCAGATCGTCAGCATCACCGCAGGCACCAGAACCGCCATCACCGGCGCCACGCTGTCGTGAACCATCGGAATGCCCTTGAGCAAATAGCCGAGAAGACTCACGACGTAATAAGAAATTGCCGCGACCGACAGGCCTTCGACGGTTTGCTGAAGGCGCAATTGCATCTTGGCCCGGTTGTTCATCGACGCAAGCAGATCGCGGTTCTGGCGTTCAAGCTCGACGTCGATCCAGGAACGCAGCAACGCGATGGCCCGGGTCAGCTTGTCGGAGAGCTTGGTCTGGCGCTCCTTTACGGATTGGCATGTCCGCATGGCGGGAGCGATGCGACGCTGCAGGAAATCCGCCCAGGTGCAGTACCCGGATACGGCCTCTTCCAAAAGCGCTGCCAGCCTTTCCTCGACGATCTCGTAGTAGGCACGGCTGGCGCCGAAGCGATAGAGATTCGCCGCAACGCCAGCTTCCAGCTCGGCAGCCAGGCCGGTCAATTCGGACAGCAGCACGTCGCTGTCGCGCCGTTCCACCAAGCTCGTACACATCTCGTCGGTGATCGCCGCAAGGCGCGACTCCATGCGTCGCAGTTCCGACGTCATCGATCGTGTCAACGGCAGGGACAGCAACGCCAAGGTGCGGTAAGTCTCGATCTCCAGCAGACGTTGAGCCAGCGCACCCGCCCGCGCCGGGGTCAAATCGCGGGCCAGGACGAGGATCTGCGTCAGGCCATCCTCATCCTGTCGAAAGTCGGTCAGGATGGCGGCAGAGCCGTTCTCCACCAGCGAGTAGCACAGGCTGGCAGGATCGAAGCGATCGACCTCCTTCTCCGTTTCCGGCGTCCACGGAAGAAGTCTCAAACGGATGCCGGATACGACCGGGCCGGGAGGAACAAATCCATGCTTGAACGGATTTTCGCCGCACGGCTCTCCCGTCTCGGAATCCAGCGAAGCGCACCAGAGATACGTCGAGAACTCGGTGTGCTTTTCGCAGTGCAGGTCTCCTTCATCCCATGTCACGCCGTGGAGCGGCGTAGTATGGTCGGGTTCGGCAACGCCGAAGCGATGAGACAACTCGCTCATCGCCATCTGATCCCTGGCCTGGTCGCCTTCGGTCATGAAAGCGAGCTGCAATATGCCGCGGGGGGCCTGAATCAAGAGATGCGGGCGCGCGTGCACTTCACC
>NZ_CAJNKE010000002.1 GCF_905232215.1 Burkholderia sp. LMG 13014 | reverse complement strand
CGATGACGTTCCTGCGGCGGATGCGGGCGGCATCAGCCGCCGACACGCTCCGCCGGTGGCCACGGATCGCGTGGCGCGACAGGCTGGTGTGGCGCATCGAGCGTGCGCTATGGGACGAACCGCCATCCTCCCTCGAGCGCGTGCCGTCGCTCGACGCGACGATGGCCGCGTCGGACGATCTCGTCGACGAAGCGCGCGCCGCGACCTCGACGGCCGACAGCATCCGCGCCGCGTACCGGATCGTCGAACGTGTACGTGCGCTGGCGTCGGCCGGTGCGAACAACATGATGTTCACGGCCGATCCGGGCAGCACGATCGACAGCGACAGCGTCGCCGCCGAATTCGACTCCGACGGACCGGGCGCGGCAGACGACACACGTGGGCCGGTTTCGGCCGAATCGAGTGCCGGTGCGATCGCCGACACGGAATCGTCGGCGGCAGCGCCAACGCCAGGCGATGCGACGCCCGGCACGATCCGCTTGTCCGCGGACAACCGGCCGCTGCTGTCGGTCCCGCTGACCACCGCGTTCGACACGGTGACGGACTTTACCGGCCAAGGCGAACCGGCTCGCTGGCACCGCCTGCGAAGCGCCGCCCGCGCGCAAACCGAACCACTCAAGCTGCGACTCGAACGCGCGTTGAAAGTGGACGAGCAGACGCGCTGGAAGCGCGAACAGGAACGCGGCGAGCTCGACCGGACGTCGCTCGCGCGCCTCGTCACCTCTCCCGGCTATCGCACGCCGTTCCGCGTCCGGCGCGCGGCACCGGGACGCGACACCGCCGTGAGCCTGCTGATCGATTGCAGCGGGTCGATGGCCGGCAAGAAGATCGAGCTCGCCAGGCTGTGCACGGCGGCGCTGTGCGATGCGCTGACGCAACTCGGCTTCGCGTGCGAAGTGCTCGGCTACAGCTCCGTCGAAGATGCCGCGATGCGCACGCACTACCAGCGCTGGATCGACGCCGGCCGCGACACGTTCGGCTATAACCGGTTCGTCGAACGGCTCGACCTGCGCATCTACAAGCGGTTCGATTCCGACCACCCGAGCGGCCTCGCCTGCATCGAATGCGGCCATGAGAATCCCGACGGCGAGGCGTTGAGCTGGGCCGCCGAGCGGCTGCTGGCAAAGCGGGCGCGGCGGCGGATCCTGATGGTGCTGTCGGACGGCTACCCGGCGACCGGCGACGGCAACCCGGCGATCCTGCGCACCGACCTGCGCGCACGCGTCGATGCGCTGCGCGCGCGGCGCGTCGAACTGATCGGCGTCGGGATCCTCGACGATTCGGTCGACGCGTTCTATCCGGTCAGCAGCGTGGTCGAGCATCTGCACGAGCTGCCGGGCGCGGCGTTCAGTGTGCTGAGCGATACGCTGCTCGATCGGCGTTAGCCCTGCGCGCGACAGGATAGAAGCAGCCGCCCATTCGCAGCAACGTCACATCGGACGATTAGCATCGTCGATGGCAGACTCGAATCGCCACGGTGAGGCAGAATCGCGCTTTCCGTTGCATTCGACCGCTCAACCGGTTCAATGCGCACGCGGCCGGCAGCACGAATCTTGCTCCGCGTCCCATTTCGATTTTCAACTCGACAGCGGATTCGGCCGCATCTTCCTGCCACGGTCGGCCGCCGGCGCGAAACTGCACATGCCCAGGAAAAAAGCCAGCCTCTGGTTACGGCATCTCGAACTGCTTGCCATCGCCACCGGCACGCGCCCGGCGAAGCGCACGCGCAAGCCGCGCCCCACCACCAAGCGGGCGATCAAGCCTGCCGCCCGGCCAGCCGTCACCGTTCGTAGCGCCAGACACGCGGGCACCGCGCATCCCGCCCGCGCAGCGACGAACAAGGCGCCCGGCACGTGGCTCCGCTCGTTTCATTCCGCCGGCCCGAGTGCCGGCCGCTACGTGAACCACCTTGCCTACGCGCTGTATCTCCCCGCCGCGACGGCGACGACAGCCGGCATGCCGGCCGTCGTCATGCTGCACGGCTGCAAGCAAAGTGCCGAATCGTTTGCCGCGGGCACGCGCGTGTGCCGTCTCGCCGAGCGCTCGGGGTTCGCCGTGCTGTTTCCGGAGCAAGCCAAGACGGCCCATGCGCATCGCTGCTGGCACTGGCATGGCGACGCGATACAGTCCGAAGCCGCAGCCGTCGCGTCGCTGGTCGACGCAATCGTGCAACAGCACGGCTTCGACCGCGACCGGATCTACGTGGCCGGCATGTCCGCCGGTGCAGGGCTCGCCGCGGCACTGGCAATACGGTATCCCGATCGATTCGCGGCAGTCGGCCTGCACTCCGGCCCCGCCATCGCACCGCCGTCGTCGTCAATGATGGCGATGAACCTGATGCGTCGAGGCCTCCGCGACGACCCAATACGCATGGTCGAATCCTGCGCCGACGTCGCGTCCTATCCCGGCATGCCGGTCCTCGTCATGCATGGCGCACTCGATACGGTCGTGACCGACCGGAACGCGACGCAGCTCGGCATCGCGTTCGCACGGCTCAACCGGCTCGTCGACGAACATGGCGCGATGCGCGTTGGCGAACAACGCATCCATGCGCGCGACGACGCCGACTACATCGACTATCTCAAGGCCGGAAGGCTCGTCGTCAGGGTCTGCATCGTCCGCCGGCTGCCGCATGCATGGAGCGGCGGCGATCCGCACGAGCCGTTTCACTCCGCCACGGGACCGGACGCCACCGCGATGTTCTGGCAATTCTTTCGTCGCCAACGCCGCAAGCAACTGCGATGACCGCGTGACAACCGCGCCGGCCGGTGGCGCACGGGGCGGTCAAACGATCACGCCCGTTGCTCCAGCGCTGCCGCGTTCGCACGATCGCCGGCCCGCCGGATCGGAATCCGGACGCAGAACGTCGTGCCGCGCCCGGGCTCGCTCGTCACGTCGATGGTGCCGCGATGGCGCTCGACGATGCCGTGCGATACCGACAAGCCCAGCCCGGTGCCCTGCCCGACCGGCTTCGTCGTGAAGAACGGATCGAAGATCCGCCGGACGACGTCGGGCGTCATGCCCGTTCCGGTGTCGCTGATCGCGATCGACACCTGTTCGCCGTCGCTCGACGTGCGGATGGTGATCACGCCGCGCTCGGGAATCGCATGCGCCGCATTCACCAGCAGGTTCATGAAGACCTGGTTCAACTGCGACGGCAGGCATTCGACCTGCGGCACGTCGCCGTAATCGCGCACGATCTCGGCCTTGTACTTGAGTTCGTTGTGGACGACGTTGAGCGTGCTTTCCAGGCCCGCGCGAAGATCGACCACGCTCCACTCGCCGCTGGCCGGACGCGAGAAATCGCGCAGGTCCTGCACGATGCGCCGCACGCGCAGCGCGCCGTCGATCGATTCGTCGATCAGCGTCACGATCTCGTCGCGCACATAGTCCAGATCCGCCGCGCGGCCCATCGCCGTCAGCGCGTCGCGCGTGGCCGGGGCGAGCTGCGGCAGCGCGGCTTCATGCGCCGCGATCACGTCGAGCAGACTGCGTACCCAGGTCTTCAGCGTATTGAGGTTCGCGCTGACGAAGCCGATCGGATTATTGATCTCGTGCGCGACACCGGCCGCGAGCTGGCCGATCGACGCGAGTTTTTCCGACTGCAGCAACTGCACGTGGGTTTCCTCGAGCGCCTGCAACAGGCGCCGCTGCTCCTCCTTCTCCTGTTCGAGCCGCGCCTGCGCGGCCTTGCGTTCGTCGATCTCGGTCGCCATGTTCTCGCGCGTCCGCTGCAGCATCGCCGTCGTCTGTTCGTAGCGGTGCAGCGCGCGCTCCAGTTCGACGGTGCGCAAGCGCACGAGCCGCTCGAGCGTATCGGTCATCCCGCGCAGGAAGGTTGTGCGCGCATCGAATCGGCTCAACAACAAAGTGACGACCAGTGTCCCCGTCGTAAACAGCGCGACGGTCGTCGCGAGCCACGGCGTGTCGACCCCGTTCGCGGCTCCGCACCGCGCGTCCGGCGCGAAATGCGCGGCCGCCATTGCCGTGTAGTGCATGCCGGTAATGGCGATGCCCATCACGAAGGCCGCGCCGACCCGCTGGGCGGTCGCATGGCGCGCCTGCTGCACGCGCAGCGCCTGTGCGATCCACAACGCGGCCGTCGACGCGATCACCGCGATCCCGATCGACGCGGCGAACAACGCCGCATCGTAGCGAATGCCGGGCTGCATGCGCAGCGCGGCCATCCCCGCGTAATGCATGCCGGCGATCCCGCCGCCCATCAGCGTGCCGCCCGCGAGCAGCCGCCACCAGCCCAGCCGCGCGCGCGTGACGACCGTAAGCGCGAAGTACGACACGAGCACGGCAATCGCCAGCGACGCGCCGGTATCCGACAATGCGTAGCCGAGCGGAATCGGTAGCGAGAACGCGAGCATGCCGACGAAATGCATCGACCAGATGCCGGTACCCATCGCCGCCGCGCCGCCGCCCAGCCACGCACGCTTGAGCTTCGGATTGTCGAGCAGCGAAATGAAGGCGGCCAGGTCGAGTGTCGTATAGGAGGCCAGCGTCGCGATCGCGAGCGACAGCAGGACGAGCGGGAGATTGTAGGTGCCGTACATGATGAGCGCCCGAATCGAGGTGAGTGCGTCGCCGCGGCGCGCGATCGCGCACCGCGGCCATCAGGCCGCGCGTCCGCGCTCAGGCAGGGGCCGTGCCCGCATTCGGCGCGTTCGGCACCGGTTTCGCCGCGGCCTGGCCGGCCAGTACGAGGATGTCGAACGGCGTCCCCTCGCGCGTCTCGAAGCGGCGCACGAGCTCGATCTGGTGCGCCGACATCACGCTGCCCTTGGTCATCAGCAGCACGCCGCGATGCGTGCGCAGATCGTCGGCGAGCTGCATCCCTTCGCGCAGCTGCGCGGACTTGATCTCGGCGACCGACGCCGCGATACCGAGACTCGCCGGGTCCCGCAGCAACTCGCTCAGGCGGTCGACGATCCGCGGGTCGTAACGCACGCCGGCCTGCGAGCGCAACGCGTCGATCGCCTGCTCGACCGAATGCGGCGCACCGATGTCGCCGTTGCGCAGCCCTTCGAAGTCGCGCACGATCGCCACGATCCGCGAGCCGAGCGGGATCGAGTCGCCCGCCAGCCCCTCCGGCGTGCCGCGTCCGTTGAAGCGTTCGTACTGGTGCAGCACGATCGACGCGACCTTGTGCAGTTGCGCGACCGGCGTCAGCACCATCTGCGCGCGCAGCGGATGCTGCTGGAACAGGCTGTGCTCTTCGGCCGTCATTTTCGCGAGCGGCTTGCGCAGCAATTCGTCCGGCAGCGACAACTTGCCGATGCCGTGCAGCAGCCCCGCGAAATAGACGTCCTGCGCATGCAGCTCGCTCATCCCGGATGCCAGCGCGAGCCGCCGCGCAATCTCGCCGACCCGCATCGCGTGACCGCTGGCGGACCCGCAGCGCATCTCGATCATGCTCGCGCAGACCTGGACCATCGCGGTGAAACTGCTTTTCAGGTCGCGTTGCGCGGCTTCGAGGAACAGCACGGTCTGGCCGAGCTCCTCCGTGCGCGCACGAACCTGCGTCTCGAGTTCCGTGTTGAAACGGCGCAGCGCTTCGTTCTGTGCTTCCGTCAGCGCGGCCAGCCGGGCCGCTTCGCGCCGCAGGTGCCGCTGCTCCAGCGCGTGTTCGATGGTCAGCAGCAGGTCGTGATCGTCCCACGGCTTGTTCAGGTAGCGATACACGCCGCCATCGTTGACGGCCTGCACGACCGACGCGATCTCCGCATAGCCCGTCAGCAGGATGCGCATCGTATCCGGGTAGCGCGCCCGTGCACGGGCCAGGAACTCCGCGCCGCTCATGCCCGGCATCCGCATGTCGGACACGATCAGGTCGACTTCGGTCGACGCCAGTATCTCGAGGGCGGCCTCGCCGCTTTCCGCGGTCAGGATCGCGTAACCCGCGGGCCGGAACACGCGCCTGAGCGCCGACAGCACGCTCGGCTCATCGTCGACCAGCAGGATCGACGGTACGCCACCCGCATCGTCGGAGGTCGTTGCCGCCCCGGTCGTTTCAGGCGATACCGCATTCGGTCCGTTTGTTGCAGATGTCGTCATGATGGGCCTCGGATCACGTATTTATAGTCTCTCTGCATCAACGGCCGGCGCCGCGCATTCCGTATCCGGGAAAACGCTGACGCGCTCACCCGGACCGCACCGCGAATGCGTCGCCGCAGTGCGTGGCCGTATGCGATCTACCCGGTCGCCGAACCCGGTTCGCGCACGTAGTAGATGTCCCACTCCGCTTCGTCGGTCTGCACGAAGCCGTGCCGCATATAGAAGCGGTTCGAAGCGCTGCCGCGCAGCGCGCCGACGCGGACGGGCACGCGCTTCTCATCCGCCTCGTCAAAGATCCTGCGCAGCACGGCCGCGCCGATGCCCTTTCCCTGATGCCCGGGTGCGATGTACAGATGGTCGAGCAGCCAGTGGTCTTCCTGCGGGCGAACCACGAAAAATCCCGCGTTCGAACCCTCGGCTTCGATGAAGCGGCATAGCGCCGGGTCGAACGACGCGAGAAAGCGTTCGCGCGCACGCTGGGGATCGAAGCGGCCGATACGCTCGAGGCTGTCGCGCATCGCGGCGATGCGGATCGCGACCAGCGTTTCGGCGTCGGTCGGGGTGGCGAGAGGAAAGGTCAGGTTCATGGGCAGGTTGTGCTCATGCGAAGAAAACGCCCGGGATCGCGGCGCGGGCGTCGAAGCCTTCTCGCGACGCGGGCCGGCGGGCGGGCATGCGGGCATGCGTCAGGGCGTCTCGATACCTTCCGCCCGCGTCGCCAGGAATCGCAGGTACTTGCCGTCCTCGTCCTCGAACAGCTCCGGCCCGCCGCCCATGTAGGCGCGCATCAGCTCGTCGGCCGCGCGATCGAGATTGCCGAGTTCGAACTGGCATTGGCCGAGCCGCAGGTGCAGGAACGGGTTGCCGATCGCGTTGGGGAAATGCATCGCCTCGCCGAGATTGTCGCGTCCGGCCGCGTAGTCCTCTTGATAGAAATTCGCGTCGCCGATGGCGGCCATCAACCAGGTTCCGGCTTCCCAATTGGTCTTGGGTTCGGGAAGCAGGTCGAAACCCGCCCAGAATTTCTCCAGCGCGCCTGCGTAGTCGCCCTCTTCCATCAATGCATCGCCCGCGTCGCTCAGCGCGCCGATCCGTTCGTACAGCGCGTTGTCCAGTTCTGCCATGTCGAGTCCCTGTTCCGGAGTTGAAATCGGCCCGGTGCGGCCGGTGGTTGCGATACGATCGCGGCGATTGTGTGCAGTTTTGCCGTCCTGCGCGTTCACCCGGCCGGCATTCATCCAGCATACCCGAGCCGTATGACGCACGCGTCTCGACTTTTGGCGTACCTGTCCGGCGTCTGCCGAATGATCGGCGCCGGAGTCTTGCTCACGGGCCCGACAAGACTCGGATCCGGATGCTACGCTGACGGATGCCTTGAGCTGCCGCGGCCCGCCCGTTTGCACGGCCGTTGCGGCCATGTGCGGCGAGGTTTTTCATACGGCCCGACGATCTCATGCCTGTCGACACGCCCATCGAAGACGGGTGAGGTTGTGGCGCGGCGACCGTCGTGGCAGGATGCCGGGTTCGTTTGCTCGGTAAAAGGGAGCTGGAAGCGATGTTGTCTTGCCGACTGAGGTGGTACGCGCTCGCGACGTCCAGCCTGCTGCGCAGGCATTGGCAGGCACTGCTCCTGCTGGCCATGTTGCTGCTGCCGGCGATGCCGGTGTTTTCGCAGACACGCATCCTGGGCGCGCCCGTACTCGCAGCGCTGGCGCCGTCGCATGGCATCGAATGGCGGTTCGCGTGGGTGCACCTGCTCGAAGCCGTGGGCATCGTGTGGGTCTTGGCGCAGCGTACCGCGATCACCGGAGGGCCGTTCGTCACCTTCCTGGCGTCTTTGCCAGTCCCCGACAGCCGCCGTCGTTTCGTCGACACCCTCGTCGTGATCATCGCGAGTACGCCACTGTTGCTGCCCGTACTTGCGGCCGCCATCGCACTCGCCTTTGTGCCGCAGAAGGCGGTCAACTACCTGTTCGTGCTCGACCTGTTCCTGATTACGCTGGGATGGCAACTGACCGCGCTGTCGCGCAATATCCGCAACGCAATCGCGTTGACCGTTGCCAATGCCTTCCTCGTCGGCGGCTTTCATGCCGAGGGCGCGTTACGTCCGGTGTTGCTGATCGTGGCATTGTTGCTCGCAGCGTTCACGATTGCGCATACCGCCGGCGCGTCGTCCGCCCGGTCGAGAACACCGGGCGCATGCACGCGTCGCGTCACGCATGCCATCCGCGCCCGTGCGCGGAATGGGCTTTCGCCCATCGCCGGGCTGCAAATCGGCATCCTGCGGGACCGTGCCGCGAGCACCGTCGGACGCTGCGTGATGATGGGTGCGGTCGCCGTCGCGACATGCTTCCTGCTCGCACTCTGGGGTTTCGACAAGCGCGCGGTTCCGCTGACGCTGATGGCGCAGGCCGTCATCGCACTGATTGCGGCGACGACCTATCGCGATGTGCGTGCGGCTCACCTGCGTGCGGCTCACTTCATGCGGTCGCTGCCGCTGTCGGCCTTTGCGAAGCGCCGAGCCGACTGGCTGACCGTTGCCGCACTGGCGCTGCCGTTCGCCGCGATCGCACCGCTGTTGCTGGCGCTGCACGGCGTGCTGTCATGGCAGATGGCGGCGGCGCTGGTGTGCTCGGGCGCACCGCTCCTCGCATTACACTATCTGCCGCAACGCTACGCGCCCCGACAATCCGTGTTGCTGGGCGTCCTGCTGACCGTGATCTGGGTCACGCTCACCTGGCCAATTTTCGTTTGATCGACCGATCCATGCTCCGCTTCGACAATCTCGGCAAGCGCTACGACAAGCGCGTCATCTTCCAAGGACTCCACTACGCATCCGGTGCCGGATGTGTCGCGCTATGCGACGAAAACGGTAGTGGCAAATCGACGTTGCTCGCCATTCTCGCCGGCACCCTTGACCCGGACGAAGGCGAGGTGTGGCTCGGCGGCCATTCGCTGCGCACCGCGCCGCTCGATGCGAAATCCGCACTGGCGTACGTGCCCGACGATTGCCTGGCGTATCCGTTCCAGACCGGTCGTGAATTTCTCGACCTCGTGGCGGCGGCCAAGAAGACGGCTGTCGATACCCGCACGCTCGAACTGGCGGATCGATTCGGGCTGGCACCGCATATGGAGAAGCGTTTCGAGCAGATGTCGCTCGGCACGCGCAAGAAACTGTTCCTGACGGCGACGACGCTCGGCACACCCACCGTCGTGATCGCCGACGAACCGGGCAACGGGCTCGATGCTGCGTCGCGTGCGGTGCTGATCGATCTGTTCAAGACGTTGGCTAAAGACCGGGCCGTCTTTTTTTCGAGTCACGATCCGGCACTGGCACGCGCGTGCGACGCAAGGATCACGAGTTTTGCCGAGCTTGGATTCGCTGGATAGACGGTATCGTCGCCGACTCCGTCACGGGGATGGATCGGGTGTGGCGGCTGTACGGACGAGGATCTGCGCGCCGACAATCGATCGCCGTCAATTTCCGGAAGGACGGACGGAAGGAAGGAAGTGCAAAACGGACCATCCCGCCCCGCACTTCCGTGATCGCCTCGATGCGCATGTCCGGGGTGCCGGGCCCCGATCAACCGACTGCCCGACACCTCAGCCGGTTATCGTGCGACCCGCGCACGTGCCCGGCCAAGCGCCCCGTCAGGCCTTCAACGCCCCGAAGACTTCGTCCAGCATCTTCTTCGCGTCGCCGAACAGCATCCGGTTGTTGTCCTTGTAGAACAGCGGATTGTCGACGCCCGCATAGCCGGACGCCATGCTGCGCTTCATCACGATCGAGGTCTTCGCCTTCCACACCTCCAGCACCGGCATGCCGGCGATCGGGCTGCCCGGATCTTCCTGCGCCGCCGGGTTCACGATGTCGTTCGCGCCGATCACCATCGACACGTCGGCTTCCGGGAAGTCACCGTTGATCTCGTCCATCTCCATCACGATGTCGTAAGGCACCTTCGCCTCGGCCAGCAACACGTTCATGTGCCCCGGCATGCGCCCGGCCACCGGATGGATCGCGAAACGCACGTCGACGCCCTTCTCGCGCAGCACCTTCGTGAGTTCGTGCACGGTGTGCTGGGCTTGCGCCACGGCCATCCCGTACCCCGGCACGATGATCACGCTCTTCGCATCGCGCAGCAGCTCGGCCGTCTCCAGCGCGCTCACCGCCACCACTTCGCCGGCCGGCTGCGCACCCGCCCCCGACGCTGCAGGCGCACCGCTGCCCGTACCGAAGCCGCCCGCAATCACGCTGATGAAGTTGCGGTTCATCGCGCGGCACATGATGTACGACAGGATCGCACCCGACGAGCCCACCAGTGCGCCGATCACGATCAGCAGGTCGTTGCCGAGCATGAAGCCGGTAGCCGCCGCCGCCCAGCCCGAGTAGCTGTTGAGCATCGACACCACGACGGGCATGTCCGCGCCGCCGATCGCCATCACCATGTGCACGCCGAACAGCAGCGACACCACCGTCATCACGATGAGCGGCGTCATGCCGTCCTGGATCGTCTCCGCATGCAGGAACGCGCGGCCGTACACGATCACCACCACGAGCCCGGCCAGGTTCAACCAATGCCGTGCCGGCAGCAGCAGCGGCTTGCCGCCGATCTTGCCGGAGAGCTTGCCGAACGCAATGACCGAGCCCGCGAAAGTCACAGCACCGATCAGGATACCGACATAGATTTCCACTTCGTGGATCGCGTGCTCGGCGCCCGTGAACTGCACCGACGTATCGATATAGCTCGCGAAACCCACCAGGCATGCCGCCAGACCGACCAGGCTGTGCATCAGCGCAACCAGCTCGGGCATCTGCGTCATCTGCACCTTCTTCGCGGCGTAGAGGCCAACCGCACCGCCGACGACCAGTGCCGCCACGATATACGGAATGCCCTCGGCCGACACACGCGGGCCGAGCACGGTCGCGAGCACGGCGATCAGCATGCCGATCATGCCGAGCAGGTTGCCGCGGCGCGCGGTCTCGGGGTTGGCCAGCCCACCAAGGCTGAGGATGAAGAGGATGGCCGCGCCGATATAGGAGACGGTAGTCAGATTGGAAGTCATTGTGGTCGTCTCCTTACTTGCGGAACATCGCCAGCATGCGTCGCGTCACCGCGAAGCCGCCGAACATGTTGACGGCCGTGAGCGTCAGCGCGCCCACCGCCAGGCCCAGGATCAGCCCCGACGGACGGCCCTCCGCTGCCGCGTCGCCCAACGGCGGCGCGACCTGCACCAGCGCGCCGATCGCGATGATCGACGAGATCGCGTTGGTCACGCTCATCAGCGGCGTATGCAGCGACGGCGTGACGTTCCAGATCACCATGTAGCCGACGAAGCAGGCCAGCACGAACACCGTGAAGTGCGACAGGAACGTGGCCGGCGCGAACTGGCCGACCAGCAGGAACGCCAGTGCGCCGACGGCGAACGTGATCGCGAGCGACTTCGCCGACATCGGTGCGCCGCTGCCGTGGCCGTGGCCCTTGGATGCGGCTGCCGCGACCGGCGCCGCCGCGGGCTTCGCTGCGGCGACCGGCTGCTGGATCGGCGGCGGCGGCCACGTGACGTTGCCTTCCTTGATGACCGTGAGGCCGCGGATCGCGTCGTCGTTGAAGTCGACGTTGATCGTGCCGTCCTTGGCCTTGCACAGCTCCTCGGCCACGCGCAGCAGGTTGGTCGCATACAGCGTCGACGACTGCCTTGCCAGGCGCGACGCGAGATCCGTGTAGCCGACGATGGTCACGCCGTGACGCACCACCGCCTCGCCCGGCACCGTCAGCTCGCAGTTACCGCCTTGCTCGCCGGCCATGTCGACGATCACGCTGCCCGGCTTCATCGATTGCACCATCTCGGCCGTGATCAGCTTCGGCGCAGGCTTGCCGGGAATCAGCGCGGTGGTGATGATGATGTCCACTTCCTTGGCCTGCTGCGCGTACATCGCGCGCTGCGCCTGCTGGAAGCCTTCGCTCATCACCTTCGCATAGCCGCCGCCGCCCGAGCCTTCTTCCTCGTAGTCGACCTTGACGAATTCGCCGCCCAGCGACTTGACCTGGTCGGCCACTTCCGCGCGCGTGTCGTTGGCGCGCACGATCGCGCCGAGGCCCGCGGCCGTGCCGATCGCCGCGAGACCGGCGACGCCCGCGCCGGCGATGAACACCTTCGCCGGCGGCACCTTGCCCGCGGCCGTGATCTGGCCGTTGAAGTAACGGCCGAATGCATGGGCTGCCTCGATGACGGCGCGGTAGCCGCTCACGCCGGCCATCGACGTAAGGGCATCCATCTTCTGCGCGCGCGACAGCGTGCGCGGCAGCGAATCGATCGCCAGCACCGTGGCCCGCTTCGCGGCCAGCTGCTGCATCAGTTCAGGGTTCTGGGCCGGCCAGACGAAGCCGATCAGCGTGCCGCCCTCGCGCATCAGCGCGACTTCCTCGCTGCTCGGCGGGCGCACCTTGAAAACGATATCGCTGCGGCCCCATAGATCGGCGGCCGTCGGCACGACTTCGGCCCCGGCCGTACGGTAGTCGTCGTCGCTGAAGTTCGCGCCGGTGCCGGCACCGCTTTGCACGGCCACCGAGAACCCGAGCTTGATCAGCTTTTCGACCACGTCGGGAACGGTCGCTACGCGCCGCTCCTCGTGGGCCGTCTCCAGAGGGACCCCAATCTGTAATGTCATATCCTGAACTGTCAGTAGTGGCCGTCGCAAGGAATTACGGCCTGCGTTTCACGTCACCCAACTCAATCCATCCGTGTACGACTTTGCTTCGCGCGCAGCTTGGCACTGCCGCGCGGATTGCACAAACGATCCATCCTCTAGATGTTCGTCTTGTCAGATCAGCCCGGTTCATGCTCCTGGTCCGATTTTCCTGACGAATACCCGGCCGGTGTTCCGATCGGATAAGAACTGCGAAGCATATCCCGTGCCAGAGTCTTCCCGAAATTTATATTTTGAATCGACGCGCATTCAATCCATGAATCCCCTGTCTGGACACGACGAGCCGGCCACCTCCCGTTCATTCGCCGGAGCCGCCCCACTCGCCGTCTAGACCTGCGCCAAGCGTCGCTCCATCTTCACGATCTCGAGTTCGACCTGGCTTCGCCCGTGCGAAAAACGCCCCTGCCCGACGACCTCGAACCCGTGTCGCTCATAGAAAGCCCGGGCGTTCGTGGTGGCTTCGAGATACGCACGGGCATGGCCGCCGTTCGCGATCTCCGAGACCGCATGCGCGAGCAGCATGGCGCCAACGCCGCCGCCCGCAGAACCGCCACGGACGAACAGCTTGGTGACCTCGTCGCCGGCCGTCTCGACGAAGCCGCAGAGCCCGCCGTCGTCGGCAACCCAGATCGAGCCATCGGCGATGGCGGCCAGGTACATCGAAGGATCACGCCCGTCCAGCCAGCCTTCGATCTGTTGCTGCGTGTAATGGCCGGCACAAAGATTGACGACCGAGTCGCGGTGTACCGCGTAGATGTCTCCCACGTCTTTTGCGACGGCGGCCCGAATCACCGGGGAATTCATTCGATTGGCTCCCTGAGGCACGTAGTTCGAGTTGTGCAAGACTGCTGATTTTTTGACGCCACGACAGCGAGACCTCGCGGCAGGAATCGGTTTCATCGCGCATCCCCCGCTCGCGGGCACGATGCGATGTGTCGCGCTCTGGCGACGCACGCTGCATCGCCAGGGATATTCCGAGCGACCGAGTTTAAACGAGGATGTGGCGTATTCCGGTAAAACCCCGCAACACTCACCCACGCTCGGCGTCGACATGGGCACGTATACGGCGCGCACCCTCCTCCGGCGTGCATGTCGACGTATCGATGCGCATCGCGCGAGGCCGCGAACAAGCTGCTATCCGAACCGGGATCGCGCCATTCCGACACCTCGATCCGATCTCGCCCGTTCGCGCCGTTCAAGCCTGCCGCGCTAGATCAGCTCGGCGACGCGCACGATGACGAGCGCGGCCGGAACGAGCAGCGCCTGCGCGCACAACGTGCCGAGCACGCGCGCGCCCGCGAGTGTCGTGATGGCCCGCCGGAAGCTGTTTTCCGAGATCCGCCCTTCGATGACGTCGTCGGTCATGACGGACACCTGCGGATCGATGACGACCGCCAGCACGACGGTCGCGAAACCGTTGATGACGGACGACAGGTTCGCGCATGTCACTCTCAGCTCGGGCTTCAGGTAGCCCGCATACAGCGAGGCGAACACGCCGACCGTCCAGATCGCCATCGCGGCAACGTTCAACGCGATGACGCGCCACGACACGCCCGTGTTCGCGGTCAATTGCGTGACGTTCTGGCTCGAAGGCAGTCGTGCGCCGACGCGGAGATAGTTGATGCCGGCGCGACTGCACGCGTGCAGCAGCAGGCGGGGAATCGAGCGGTTCGCCTGGAAGTGTTCGACGGCGCGACTGAAATAACGCTGGAACATCGGGATCAGGAATGACCCGGCGATGGTTGCCAGGGTTGCGGACAGCAGGAACCACCGGAAGTCGGTCAGCAATCCGCTGCCCACCCGATGCGCGATGTCCATTTCAACCCGTTTCGCGATGAACGGCCCCTGAAAGGAATTGGCCGTTCGGGACACCAGCGCGATGATCCCGAACAACGAGAACGACAACGCGATGCGACGCGTGCGAACGCCGGCGATCCGCACCGCATACGCCAGTGTCGCGATCACATGGATGACGAAGGTAAGCCCGCAGATGATCCAAAGCTGACTGTCCATGCTGGTACCGCGTGCGTGACGGGATCACGAGTGTACCCGAGCCCTGCCCGCACCCGGCGCATCGGCGTCGTGAGGCCGCCTGCGCAGGGGTGACGGTTTGGCGGCGCGTGTCAGGCGCTACCGCGCGATGCGAATCCCCGGGGCCTCGTTCAGCATCCATGTCGCGAATGCCTGCAACGGCCCATCGGCGAGCTCGATCGGCTCGGGCAGGACGAGACAGAAGTTTTTCGTAATCGACTTGCCCGCCGGCCAGGGCGCGACCAGCCGGCCCTGCTCGAGCTCCGCGTCGATGTAAAGGCGCGGCACCAGCGCGACACCCAGGCCGGCCAGCGCCGCTTCGATCAGCATCGAATGGAGATCGTAACGCGCGCCGACCGCCGAATTGGTCAGCACGATGCCGGACTCCTGCGCATAAGCCTGCCACGCGTCCGGGTTTTGTCGCCGGTGCAGACGTGGCAGTGCATCCAGCGACGGGTCCGCGCCGGCACCGGCGAGCAGCGCCGGACTGCAGACGGGCAGCAGCACTTCCTCCAGCAGCGGATGCAGATGCATCCCCGCCCACGCCGGATGCTCGAAATGAATGGCGGCGTCGAAACCGCTCCCGGCCAGCAGGAACGGTTCCATCCGCTCGGCGATATGCACGGTGATGGTCGGATGCCGGTCTTGAAAGTGCTTCAGCCGGGGGATCAGCCAGCGGGTAGCAAAGGTGGGAATGGCGGCGATATCGATGCTCGCGCCTTCGATGGGCTGCCCCATCAGGTACAGGCTGTCTCGTTCCAGCCGATCCAGAATCTCGCGAACCTGCACCGCGTATCGCGCGCCGTTCGGCGCCAGCCGCACCCGATTGCCGATCCGCTCGAACAGGGTGACGCCCAGGAACGCCTCCAGCCGGCCGATCTGACGGCTGACGGCACCCTCCGTCCGCGCCAGCTCTTCGGCGGCGCGGGCAAAGCTGCCGTGGCGGGCCGCGGCTTCGAACGCCTGGAGCGCGGAATTGCTTGGGATCTTGCGGGGCATGGGTGTCTCGCCGGTCGGGATGTGTTTACCGTCAGCTTGAGTAAATGTCACTGAAGGCTGACTTTATTTCGTTTTATCGGGTGGAAATGCGAGCTTAGCATTACGTTACCGCACTGAACATCGACGGTTCGCAGATGGATGTGCATCCTGTTCAAAGGACAACGTGATGATCTACACCGTGGAATGCAGCTTCGCCGACCTCGGCAGCGAGGCCGAATGGAACGACTTCTACAGCCTCGAAAAGCTGCCGGCCCTGATCTCGGTGACGGGGTTTCACACGTCGCAGCGGTTCAAGGCGATCAGCGGCGGTTGCCCCGTCTATCTGGCGATCCACACGATCGACGGGCTCGATGTCCTGACCAGCGATGAATATCGCCGGAAAGGCGGCGGCAATTTCGCGAAGTGGCAGCAGCACATCACCGACTGGCATCGCAATCTCTACAGCGATATCGGCTGCGCCCCGGCGGTGAAGGACGGCCAATACCTCGCGCTGTGTGCCGGCGGCCCGGATCCGCTGATCCGGTTGGGCCTCGAACCGCTGGCCATGCAGGCCGTTGCGCTGGAGAAGTTTCCGGAGCGCCGGTGGCTCGCGGTACTGCCACGGCACCGCGCTCAGCTTGTCGAGCCTCTTCCTGCAGGCGTTCACCTTTACGCGCCGATGACGTCGCAACTGACAAGCGCCCGCGCCCTTTCCGCTGCGCAGGAGTAAGCCCGCGATGCCGAACGTCACTTTCTCGATCGATGCGAGCCGGATGCCGGCTGACGAAAGTCTTGCCGAGCTGTCGCGCGACTGCGTCGAGCTCTGTACGCAAGTGCTCGAGGCGGAGCTCAAGAACGTCCACGTCATTTTTCTGGAAGCTCGGCATGGGCATGGACATCCCGTCTTCGCAGACATCCGGTATCGCGACGGAACGTCTCGCACGCCGGCAGTCATGAACCGGTTCATGGAAGCGCTGGATCACGCGATCGTTCGCCGCACCGGTCTCACCGCGCGCATTCGGTGTTTTGGTTACACCGCGTCGAACCTTCACGCCCGCAACTAGCCGATCCGGAGAAACACGATGTCCACCCTTACCTTTCCCGGTCAGCAAGTCGGGGATTTCACGATCACGGCCATCAGCGATGGATATCTCACCGCCAGCCTCGACTTTCTGTCGAATATCGATTCGGCCGACGCGTCAAGAATCCAGCATGAAGCCGGACAGAAAGCGCCCGCCGCCGTGCATATCAATTGCTATGTCGTACGCGGCGCGGGCCGCACCGTTCTCATCGACGGGGGCGCGGGCGGGTTCAAGCAATGGGGCGGCCAACTCAAGACGAACCTGGTGCTTGCCGGTATCGAACCCGCTGCGATCGACACCATCCTGCTGACCCACGCGCATCCCGATCACGTCGGGGGGCTGGTGAATAGCGTGGGACAGGCCGCGTTTCCGAACGCGGAACTGGTGGTGCATCGGCGCGAGGTCAGGTTCTGGCAGGACGACGCCAATCTGAGCCGCGCCAGCGAGCGGGCGCGCGGTAACTTCTTCAAAGCGCGCCAGGTGTTCGGTGCCTATGGCGACACGCTCCGTCTGTTCGACGCAGGTCAAGTGCTCCCCGGCATCAGCGCGCTGCCGCTGCCGGGACACACCGACGGGCACACCGGATATGTGCTCGAATCCCGCGATCAAAGCCTGCTGGTGTGGGGCGATGTGGTTCATTTTCCGCATATCCAGGTTCAACGGCCGGAGGTATCGATTGCCTTCGATCACGATGCGTCGCTGGCAGTCGAGACGCGGTCACGGCTTCTCGATCAGGTCAGCGCGGAGGGGCTTTTGATCGCTGGCATGCATCTGGGGGAACTCGGGTTCGCACGCATCAAGCGCATGCGTGGCGGATATGAGTTGTGCTACGAGAACCAAGGATGAAGCCACACGTGTACCGACGTTCGATGCCACCACCTGAGCCCGGGATGCATTCGTCACCTGTTTAAGCTGATTGGCGTTTTTTGAGGGTTATACGACCTTTGAGCCATTCACTTCCCGTCCCATACTCCCCGTGGAAGATCAAGCCGGAGAAAGCGCACACAAGCCATCGCGCTTTGAACCTTTGGCCTGATCCATCACGCGCAAAAAAGGAGTGGAAGATGAGGCTTAAAAACAAGTCGGCGTTAATCACGGGCGGCACCAGTGGCATCGGTCTCGCAACCGCGAAGCTGTTCATTGCGGAAGGCGCCCGTGTCGCGGTGACGGGTCGCGACCCAGCGGCATTCGAACGTGTGAAGGCAGAACTCGGCGAGCATGCGCTCGTTCTCAAGGGCGACGTCCGTTCGATCGAGGACATGCGCGCGATTGCCGCTGAGGTGAACGAGAAGTTCGGTGGCCTGGATGTCGTGTTCGCGAACGCCGGCTGGGCGTTCCCGTCCGCAGTCAACGACATCAACGACGCACTTTACGACGAGATCATGGACATCAACGTCAAGGGCGTGGTGTTCACGCTTCAGGCGGTGCTGCCGGAATTGCGAGCAGGCGCGTCGGTCATTCTCAATACCTCGTTCGTCGCGCAGACCGGCAAGCACGGCATCTCGTTGACCGCGGCAGCGAAGGCGGCCGTGCGATCGCTTGCCCGCAGTTGGTCCTACGAGTTTCTCGACCGGAAAATCCGCTTCAACGCGATCGCGCCCGGCCCGATCGACACGCCGCTGCTCGGCAGGTGGGGCATGCCCGACGAATGGGTTCGCGACCGCAAGGCCGAGTTCGCCAAAGCCATTCCGGTCGGTCGCCTGGGCAATGCCGACGACGTTGCCTACGCGGCACTCTATCTCGCCAGCGACGAATCCTCGTACGTCGTCGGCACCGAGCTGGTCGTCGATGGCGGTGCCTCGCAGCTTTGAGCCTGCGGCGCCCGATTCCAGAGCCCGGCATGTCATCCCGGCTCATCCACCTACCTGATCTCACGTCCGCCACGCATTGCGTCGCGGCGGTTATTCCATCCGGCCCAGCCTGCTTGCACTCGCAGCGGGGCCGACGTGCAAGGAGAAACGATCTTGACCGACAGTAGCGAAAACCAGGCTTCCGGACAGCCGCTCACCCGAACAGGCCGCTCGCGCCGCGATATTCTCAAGTTTGGCGGCGTCGCGACCCTCGGCGCCGTCCTGGGTGGCGGAGCGTTGCTGGGGCACGCGCCCCCTGCGCTTGCACAGGAAGGCAGCGCAGGCGCACTTGCCCCGAACGACCCGCTCAATATCCTGATCGTCAATTACGATGGCGGAACGCTGCTCGACTTCGCCGGCCCCAGCGAGATTTTCCATCGGCTGCCGAATACGAACGTTCGCTACGCGAGCCTCGATGGCGGCAACGTGACGCTCGAATTCGGCGTCGTGTACGGCAAGACTGAACGGCTGGCCGATATCGACCAGACCGACGTGCTCCTGGTCCCCGGCGGGTCCGATTTGTCGGCGCCGATGCGCCCCGCGTATCAAGCGCAAATCCGGCGTCTGGCAGAAAGCGCCAAACACGTGACGTCGGTTTGCAACGGCTCGCTCGTGCTCGCCGCAACGGGCGTTCTCAAGGGCAAGCGCAGCGCCTGCCATTGGGCCTTCGTCAACAAGCTGGCCGAATATGGCGCGATCCCCGTGCCCGATCGCTTCGTGGAAGACGACAACGGCCGGTTCATGAGCGGCGGCGGCGTGACGGCCGGCATCGACTTCGCACTGCGCGTGGCAGCGAAGCTGCGCGGTCAGCAGGCCGCCGAATTCACACAACTCGCGATCGAATATGATCCCGCGCCGCCGTTCCACTCCGGCCATCCCAGAGATGCGCGGCCGGAGGTCGTCGCGATGGTCGACAAGAAGCTGCCCGGTGCATCCAGGGGGCTCGCACGCGTCCCAGGCGTTCGTTGAAGCGCTTGCAGGCAATGTAAGCACCGCTATCTTCGGGTCTCGATGATTACCGCAGCCGACATTGCCTGCTCCATCCGACAATCTTCGTAGTCCTCTCAAATCAATTTGATTCACGACCGGAAATCACTCGATGCAACAAATTCGTATGTGTACCGCTGCGCTTGCAGCCTGCGTCACCTTTTTCGCGTTTGCCGCGCCGGCGACTGCCGGTGGCGTGCAACGTCCGCCCGAAGCGGCGATCAAAGCCGAGAACGCGCGATGGGCGGATGCTTTTGCGCGAGGCGACTACGAGACGATCGGCCGCCTCTACACCAACGACGGCACGCTCTTGCCGCCCGGAGGCGACAAGGTCACGGGGAGCCGCGCGATCACCGCGTACTTCACCAAGGGGTACGCCGGATCAAAACCGGCCACCGTATCGTTCAGCAACTACGAGTTCTACGGTAACGATCGGGTCGTGACGGAGGTTTCGGATGCGGAGATCCACGACCACGATGGAAAGCTCAAATACCGCGGCAAGCAGATCCTCGTGTTTCTGAAGCAGGGCGGCGCCTGGAAGTTGCATCGCGACATGTGGAACGACTACGCTCCGCTCACAACGGATAACCCGTGATCATCCGGCGCAACGGACAGTGACGGACCCAAAGCGTCGCTAGTCCATTCGACGGTCGTTGACCAGGCATTGCGCTGATCGGCCAGCAGTCGATCAGCGCGCGCCGTTCGAGCGACTCTCGCGTCGAATCGCTTGCGGCGGGTGCCCGTGCAGTTTGATGAAGGCCCGCCGCATCCGTTCGGGATCGGTGAATCCGACAGCCAGCGCAATCTGTTCGATCGGTTCGCTGCCGCCCTGCAGGCGCAGCCTCGCCGCTTCGACTCGCAAGCGTTCGACCGCCTTGGCAGGTGTTTCACCGGTTTCCCGGCGAAATGCGCGTCCGAACTGTCGCGGACTCAATCGTGCGGCATCGGCGAGCCGCTCGACAGGCAACGCTTCGGCCAGATGTTCCCTCGCAAAATTCAGCGCGATGCGGATACGATCCGATTCCGGCTCCATCTGCGACATCGCGGAGAATTGGGATTGACCGCCTGGCCGACGATACGGAACAACCAGGAGCCTGGAGACCGCGCGCGCAACCTCCGCGCCCATATCTCGTTCAATCATGCCGAGCGCGAGGTCGATTCCGGACGCAATGCCAGCCGACGTCCAGATGCGGCCCTCCTCGATATAGATACTGTCGCCCTCGACCTTCGTGCGCGGGAAGCGCGACTGCAATTGCGCGGCGTATCGCCAGTGCGTCGTCGCTCTCAAGCCGTCCAGCAAGCCGGTTTCCGCAAGCAGAAACGCCCCCGTACACACGCTTGCCACCCGCGAGGCTCTCGCGCCCAGTTTCCTCGCGGCGGCGATATTCTCGGGTGTCTGCATCGGATCGACATCGCCGCCCACGAAAACGACTGTGTCGAACGTACGCCTTCCCATAGGCCTGGTTTCGATCGACAGGCCCGTATTGCCCGGAACCGGGCCGCCGGACTGTGAGATGACATGGAGATCATAGGGCGTGTGGCCCGCCGCTGTGGCAACCTGGTTGAAGGCCGACAGTGGCCCACCCAGATCAAGCACATCGTAGCCACGGCAAACAAAGAATCCGATTCGATGCATGACGAAGTCGCTAACTGAAAACCCCGGAAAGTCGCATTTTATAGAGAACCCTCAAATAGCGCCATTTGGCCTGAAATGAGGGAAAAAGGTCGTTTACGCGCTGATCGATTGTCCGTATGGCCGCTGAAAACCGAAGCACGCAGCGCAATTTTTTCAGCTGCGCCTGCACCTTTCCTGCAGAGGAATCGCGTCATGCGTTACGCTGCAAATCACGCCAACGCGTTCCCCCCCGCAACTTTCCATCCGAGTTGCCTCAAACATGCACGGTACAGAATTGAAGGTGGCCTCGCTGCCATCGCAGTTTCTCGAAGCAGCGCTGGCGTTGCTCGATTCGGCATTCGAGCAAGACCCGACGCTTGGCTGGTGCCTGTTCTCCGAAACGCCGGGATTCCACGAGCGCCGCGCCAACTATCTCGAGCGCTATCTGAAGTACCACTACGATGCATGCCTGCCGGCTTTGGGCGCCTGGCGCAATGACGATCTCGTTGCGGTCAGCTACTTTGCGCCCGCCTCCTGCAACGAATCGCCCCGCATGCTCGCAGCGCTTGGGCGCGACATCGCGATCGGTTGCGGTGCGTCATCGTTGAGCCGGATCGATTTGCTTCGCGAGACGCCTGCCGCGAATGCTCCGGGCACAGCGTGCAGCCGGGTTGAGTTCATCGGCGTATCCCCGGTTCGGCAAGGCGAAGGCATCGGATCGGTGCTTCTCCGTGCGACGTTGTCACATCTTGGAGACATCGATCCGTCGGCGAAAATAGCCCTGGAAACCGGAGAACCGCGCAATCTCCCGTTCTACGAACGCCATGGGTTGTCGGTCAAAGCGCGCATGGAATATGCCGGACTGACGCAATACACGTTGCAGACCGCCTAGCCGCCAACATCAACCGGGCCGGGATCCGCACCCGGCTCGCCCTACTCCGCATTCACCTTTCGCCATTGCATCGGCGACATCTCATAGCGTCCGCGAAACGCCCGACTGAACGCCGCTTCCGACGTATACCCGACACGCCCGGCGATATCCGAAATCGGCGCGCGGCTGTACCGCAACAACTCTGCCGCCCGATCCAGGCGCCAGGTCGTGAGATAACTCAGCGGCGCCTGCCCCACGACGCGCTGGAACCGGTCCGCAAACGCCGATCGCGACAGATTCGACAACGCGGCCAGATCGCTGACGCTCCAGGCACGCCCGGGATCCGCATGAATCGCGGACATCGCCGGGTTGATCCGGCTGTCGATCGCACCGGACAACCACCCGTGCCCTGCCGAGCCCTCCGTCGCCCAGGTACGCAGCAACTGGACGAAGATGACATCGAGCAACCGGGAGATCATCGCGGCGGCGCCCGCGCGCGGACTCAATGCCTCGTCGAGAATGAAATGGCAGCTCAGCTCCAGCCACTCGAACGGCCGCTCCCGCAATCCTTTCAGCACCAGCACCGGCGGCAGCACGGACAGCAACCGTTGCGACAGCACGCCGTCGAATCCGAAGTCGCCGCAGAGCCAGGTGGTGTCGCCACGCCCGATCGTCAGGCGCTCGCGGTCGTAGTACTTTGGCGCGAGATCCGTGACGAGACTGGCGGAGCGGCCCGGGCGGTCGGAGATGACGTGGCCGTGACCGTGCATCAGCATGACCAGGTCGCCTTGCGAAGCGTGGTAGCGCGCGTCGAGCCCCTCCACCTCGATCGCCACACTGCCGCTCCGGATGATATGCAAACGATACTTTCCGGCAGGAAAACGCAATCCGAAAGGTGCCGATGCCGCGCACGTGAAGACCGTGTTGCCGCGGATGCGGATCAGCTCCAGCACGTCGGAAAAGGCATCCCGCTTGAAGGAGAACGGATCTGCGTCATCGTCCAGCGCCGTCGGCGTTTGAGCAAAGAATTCCGGCTTTTGGGCCATGTCGCGTACTCGGATGGTCTTTATGATGGACACATCATTCACGCCGAACGACGCCCGTGTCAAAGACTATTCTCAAGGTACGTGGCGCACGGCAACCGCGTAGTCCCCCCTCGTTTCGAGGCTGGCACGGCAGGGGGTAGGCGGACCCGGAAATTCCGGGGTCCCACGGGCGTGATTTTCATCTTCCAGCGATCTACAGGAGCACGGATATGAATCCGGAAACGCGTACCGACACGGTTGTACTGATTCACGGCCTGTGGATGACGCCGTTGTCATGGGAACATTGGGTCAACCGCTACGAGCAGCGCGGCATGCGCGTCATTACGCCGGGGTATCCGGGCGTGCAGCCGGGTACGGCCGGCGTCGAGGCACTCCGCCGCGATCCGTCGCCGCTGGTGAATCTGGGCGTGCGCGAGATCTTCGATCACCTGGCCCGAACCATCGCGGCGCTCGACACGAAGCCGATCATCATGGGGCATTCGTTCGGCGGCGCGTTCGCCCAGCTTCTGCTCGATGCGGGCTATGGCTCGGCCGGTGTATCGATCGACGGCGCCGCGGTGAAGGGCGTATGGGCGCTGCCGTTCAGCGAGATCAAGGCGACGTTCCCGGTCCTGCGCAATCCGGCCAACCTGCATCGTGCGGTGCCCATTACCGAGAAAGAATTTCACTACGCATTCACGAACAACCTGAGCCTCGAGGAATCGAAGCCGGTCTATGACCGCTACGCGGTTCCCGTGTCGGGGCGCATCCTGTTTCAAGGCGGGTTCGCGAACGTTAGCCCGAATGCCCCGACGCGCTACAACTTCGCGAACGACAATCGGGCACCGCTCCTCTTTATCGCTGGCGGCAACGACAACATCCTGCCGCCGGCCGTGCAGCGCGAGAACTTCGAGAAGAACGCGAAGCGCTCACGGGCCATATCCGCCTACAAGCTGTTCGCCGGCCGCAGCCATTACACCTGCGGCGAGAAAGGCTGGGAGGATGTTGCCGACTTCGCGCTCGATTGGGCGCTGGCGCCTGCGGCGGGTGATCTCGGTAAGGGCTGAGTGGCCGGCAGGCATCGGAGAGGCGAAGGCGGTCCAACGACACCGCGGCCGACAGACGTCGGCCATCGCCACCGTTCACGTTCAGCGCCCAAACCTGCAGCAGGCCCTGCGCTCCGCCTCCGTCAATGCCCGTTCGAGCGACGACAGATCATTCAACACCTCGGGATTTGTATCCGACATGTCGACAAGGACGTGGCGACCGCAAGCCAGATCCGATGGCCCGTCCATTCAAACCTCGACCCGAATCTTGCCGAGATAGGCGACCGACGCAATCAGCAGCCCCGTAATCACAAGACTGCCACCGACAGGCGAAATCAGCGTCAACAAGCCGGCCAAGCCACCCGACAATGCTTCACTCGTGTTCGCCAATGTGGAGAACAGGCTGAAGTTCTTGCCGACGTTCGCGTCGGTCGAGAGATTCTGAATGTTGGTCGGCAAAATGACATCGGCGAATGCGCCTATCGCGCCAAGCACGAAGCACCCCGCAAAAATGGTTGGTGTACTAACCACACAGGCCGGCAGGATCGCGAGTGCAATGCCGTACATGCTCCAATAGAGCATCAGATTGCGCGTATCGAACCGTTGCATCACCTTGCTGCACACTACGGCGCCGGCCAGCGCGCCGAACGCGATGAAGCTCATTGCATAACCGACCATGCTGTCCGCGTAGCCGCTGCCTTTCAACAACGCCGGAATCAGGATGCGCAAGGCTGAACCGACGAACAGAATGCAAAGCGCGGAGTATCCGATCGTGACGAACAATTCGCGCTTTTGTAACGCGCCCTGGAGGTTCTGTCCGAAATCGCCGTAGAGACTCCGGATCGTCAGTTTCTCCTGGGAAAGCGTGGCGTCGTCGCGCATGTGCGCCGCGATGGCACACCAGACGCAGAGCGTCGACAGCAAATAGGTCGCGGCGTCGATGATCAACACGAAGCCCGGATTGCCAACGGCCGCCAGCATGATGCCGCCGAGCGCGGGCCCGACGAGTCCGCCCATTTCGGCCGCCATTTGCGTTGCCCCGTTGGCTGCAGGCAGGTGCTCGGTTTTGACGATCGCCGGAATCGTCCCCTGAAACGCCGGCTGGAACAGCGTGCGGAACGAGGTCATCGCCATGCCGATCAGCCCCAGTGAAACGAGGTCGACACGATCGATCGCGAGCAGCACGCAGAAAAGTCCCGTCGTGACGGCACGGGAGAGATCCGCGAATACCATCAACGCGCGGCGAGGCAGTCGATCGGACAATGCGCCGCCGAGCGGCCCAAGCACCAGATACGGGATGAAACGGAAGAAGTAGACGATGCCTGCGAGCGCCACGTTGTTGTGAGCGGCGTGTAGCACCGTGATGACGAATACGAACTCGTGAACACCATCGCCAATCTGGGACATGGCATTGCCGGCCAGCAAAACCGAGAATCGCCGTTCACGACGGAGCATGTCGATCATGGGTCCTGCCTCCTTTCGCTCCGCTGCTACTTGACTAGCGATGCCCTTGCCAGAAAATTCATGTCGCCCCCCCGTTTTTGCGAGGAAGGAGGGGCATGCCCCCTCCTCTTTCAACGCCCGATCCTGGCTTACCAGACGCCCATCTGCACCGGCACGGCCTGGACTTCCTTGGTTTCGAAGTAGCTGATCATATCTTTTATTCTGGAATCCAAACTAAAAGAACAGGATGCCTCCAGCGTGGATGTCGGATCAATTCCAACACTCGATGCCAGACCCGTTTCACTCGGAACGGATTCTTCATGACACGACTCGACATTGCCGTCGTTTCGGGAATGCACGAGCGCTCATGACGTCAATCAGCAAGCTTATTTGTCTGATTAAACGTGGACGAAACGTATCAAGAGAAAATATGACAGTCAAACTTTTTTTGATCGCATGAAAAAATGTATGGCCGATAATGGGCGCCACCAAGCGGACCGGTACCACGGCGGGTTTACCGCCCAGCGGCAACGCGCGTGGGATATCCGCGAAGCAATCAGAAATGAGATGGCCGATCGCACACGCGTCATCGTAGCCACCGGCATCGAGATTTATTTTTGTGGTCAGCAGGGCTCGTGGCTACGTGGCCAGATGGCTCGAACGAGACACAAAAGGACGCCTGAGACAGGTATTCCCCAAGAGGGTGGACTTTCGACCTATTGGCGGGTCAAGCTCAACGCTTTAGCCCGGCGGCGCAATGAACGTCCGCGAAAGACACGGGACTTCGATACACCGACTGAGCGCTTTCCCCCATTCGTTGCATCGCCGAATTGAATCCGCAGTCGATCACCGCCGTTCTCCATCGGCGGAAACTGGCCGGTTGGCGCACTTCGAGAAATTCCTTTCTGGCCGCCATTCAATTCGGATAACAAAATAAACTTTTCGCGCTCGCATGAACACCCACCCCACCGCATCACCCGCAAACGTCACCCCGACGATGCTGCGCGACCTGCACCGTCCCTGACAACACCCAACACGAGAAGTTACGCAAAGTCCTGCACCCGCCCTTTCCGAAACCGGGCACGCCGCGCGCTCAGCCTCCCTGCGGTGCTCATCGCATCACTGCCCAAGAACCCTGCTCGGCCCGCGCGTTGCCCGTTCGAACAAAATCGGAAACATTCAGCGAAACCGTATCGGCCTTCGCATTGGAACGCATCTTCCGTGCGACTGTCAGGATCGGCGCCAAGTGCTCGTAAAAGCATTCGAGTTGTCGCGCGTCAGATGCCAGTCGCTCGAGGTCGCACGCCTTCTCGAGAATCAACCGGGCAATATGAAAACGCTGAAGCCCGCGGCCGACCCGAACCTGAAACACGACGCCATCGCTGCTATGCGGCACCCCCGCCCATACGAGCGAACTGCGATCCATGAAGCCTCCGAGAAATCATAATCGTCACATCAATATGCCAGTCATCTCCGACGTTGCATATTTGTATTTCAAAATTGTGGCGTTCGACGCATCGGCGTTTTCGCGGGATCCGCATATTGCGCCGCAGCAAAAGTGCCCGTAGACTGGGTTCGCATTCAATGTAGTTGCCCCGCAGTCGCCCCATGACGGGAGAGCACGCCATGACGACTTCTTCACCCGCACTGAGCCCAGCGCCTCCCGCCCTCCACGTGTTCCAGCAAGATGGCGGCTGGCACTGGGGCATCACGGTTCCTCGCGCCGCGGGATCCGGCTTCAGACTGATCGCATTCAGTCACCACATCTTTTGCACTGAAGATACGGCCCAACGCGACGGCGATCGGGCGTTGGCCTCCATCGTTGCAAGTGACGTGCATTGAAACGCGAATCGAGCCATTGCACTGTCCTTGAGTTTTCACAGGCAGATGCAATACTCGTAGCACCCTTCGATGCGAGACCGCGTACCGCGCACGATGACGGACTCCGCCACTTGTCTGACTGACCCGATCGTCGGTGACGATCCAGACCGGCCGTTCTCTGCCTGCGGCCCCGGCTGGGGTACGTTGCAATCAAGCTTCCGTCAGACGTCATTCGAGAAAAGCGCGGCGCGCAGACTGTCACACCGACGCAATTCCTCACCGTGGCTGAAAGCAATCGAGAGCAGATCACGGCCACGGTCAACCGACCGACGTCGACGAAAGACGGCCGGCGAATCCCACTCGACACGTCAGACTTCTCAACCGAGGCCAGCTTGCAGGCCAGCATGCCGACAGCAGACAGGAGGTGTTACATGAACATCCGGATCTTGGTTCCCTGCACCGTATTTCTTGTTGCCCTCAGTGCTCAAGCGGCAGATATCACCGGCGCAGGCAGCACGTTTGCCGCGCCGATTTACGCAAAGTGGGCCGATGCGTACAAGAAGGCGGGCGGTGGCAAGGTCAACTATCAAGGCATCGGGTCATCCGGCGGCCTGAAGCAGATCAACGCGAAGACGGTGGATTTTGCCGGTTCGGACGCTCCGTTGAAGGATGACGAACTCGCGAAGACAGGACTGTTCCAGTTCCCGACGGTGGTCGGCGGCGTGGTGCCGGTGGTCAACGTGCCGGGCGTGAAGGCTGGCGAGCTGACGCTGTCGGGCCCGGTGCTCGGCGACATCTACCTCGGCAAGATCAAGAAGTGGAACGACCCGGCGATCGCCGCACTGAACCCGAAGGTCAAGCTATCGGACACCGACATCGCCGTGGTTCGCCGGGCGGACGGCTCGGGCACGAGCTTCATCTGGACCAACTACCTGTCGAAGGTCAACGGCGAATGGAAGTCGAAGGTCGGCGAAGGCACGACGGTCAACTGGCCGACGGGCACGGGCGGCAAGGGCAACGACGGCGTCGCAGCCTTCGTACAACGCCTGCCGGGTGCGATCGGCTACGTCGAATGGGCGTACGCGAAAAAGAACAACATGGTCTACACCGCGCTGAAGAACTCGACGGGCACGGTGGTCGAGCCGAAGACCGAAACGTTCAAGGCCGCTGCCGCAGGCGCGAACTGGTCGAAGTCGTTCTACCAGATCCTGACGGACGAGCCGGGCAAGGACGCATGGCCGGTCGTCGGCGCGACGTTCGTGCTGCTGTATGCGAAGCAGGACAAGCCAGCACAAGGGGCGGAAGCGCTCAAGTTCTTCGACTGGGCATTCCACAACGGCAACCAGGCCGCCACGGAGCTGGACTACATCACGCTTCCCGATTCGGTGGTGGCTGAAATCCGCAAGCAATGGAAAGAGAAAATCAAGGATGCCTCCGGTAAGGCGATTGCAAACTGAGTGCGTCAGGTGGGACGCACCCTTGCCCGCCTTCGCACTGCGGCGGAGAAGATCGTCCCTCCGATGAGCTTCCAGCATGTTCGTTATGGCCGACAGTCGACGCCCGTCGCGATCATGAGCATGCTTGAATTGCACTTGGGCCGGATGCGCCGATCACGTTACAATCCGCGGACCATTCGAGTCATGAGCGCAGAGGCGCTTCCTCGCGCCGACGCATTCCTGAAAGGCTGACGCACATGCCTTGTGAAGCCTGCACGACCATGCGCACGATGTCCGATCCTGTCGCCCATGGCGAACTGGTGGAATTGCACAAGCCAACGAAGTTGCGGCCGCTGGGACGCCCGGCAATAGTCGTGCGGCAGTATCGCTGCCGTCTTTGCAAGACGAACTGGCTGCTGGAGTGCGACCCCGTGCAAGCCGGAGGCACCGAATGGCTCTGCCTGGACGGGGCATCGAACATTCTCGCCCCCTCTTCCACACGGCAGCCCACCGCCGTGGCGACCGGGCGCGCCGGAGAAGCCGCTATCGGGAACACGGCGATACTGCCGAACCCGGCTCACTGCAATGGCGGTGGCGCCCTCTTCTAGTGCACGACGGCTACGGCAGGTAAGGCGCGATATTTGCGAGCGCACGGGAAACGTACTCGTCCTTCTCCCCGACCGGCGCAACGTAGTGGAGTGCGCTCCGCGCGGCTTCCTCACCTTCCGTGCGCGCAATGATCCATGCGGCCAGATACTGCGAAGCGAAGCAGCCACCTGCCGTTGCGACGTTACCTTGCGCGAAGAATGGCTGATTGAGCACTTCGACGCCCGCCTCGACGACCCAGGGTTTGGTCGTGAGATCCGTGCAGGCCGGGATGTTGCCGAGGAAGCCGAGCTTTGCGAGAACCAGCGTGCCCGAACATTGGGCACCAATCAGTTGCCGGGCAGGATCGAGATTCAACTGCTCCATCAGCGTTGCGTCGTTGACGACCTCCCGGGTTTGAATCCCGCTCCCGACGATGACGGCATCCGCCGTGCAGGCATCCGCCAAGGTCGACTGCGCCTGCACGGTCACACCATTCATCGACGTGACGAAATGCTCCGGACATGCAAGCGTTACCCGCCAGTCGGGCTTCTTGATCCGATTGAGCACGCCAAGCGCGATGAGGGAATCGAGTTCGTTGAAGCCCTGGAAGGTCAGAATCGCGATGTGCATGGGGCGCCCTGTCTGAAGTCTGTCGATGCATATTGCCAGATCGCCGTGATGAACGCCTTTACCATGCCGAAGACATATTGTTTCGACCACGGCAACCTGGTCAGAAGGCGCAATTCGCGCGCTCACGTCAGAGCGATTGTCGACTTCGGCGGACAACGCAACTTTTCCCGGTCGCATGAGCACGCAACTGACTGCAGCACCCGCGAACGCGGCATCCAATGATGCAACAGTAGCTTTATCTGATAAGGCCCCACCGGAAAAGCTACGTCTGGATCTACTCGCGCGCTTTGGGGAAGTGACCCCGAAGAAGTATTCGACACATCCGGACTCGGTCATTCCCGCACATCCAGAAGCAGCGCAATCGCCGGCACAGCCAGTTGCGGTGACCACTCGCATGCATTTGAAGAAGTCACCGTCGGCTGAAGTACCGAGTCAATGATCTCCATACAATTGACGCGACCTGCTCACTTGATTTATCGTGGATTCATGCAACGCCAATTGATTTCCCTCGCGAGCATCACCACCACGACGACCACCGGCAACGGCGGGTCGTCTGGAGGGTGCACGCGGTAGTTTCAGCAATTGCATACCTTCAAGGGCCCCGCCGGCAACGGACGGGGCCCTTCGCGTTTATGGCGCTCCGTGTGTTACCGGCACACACCTGCACGGAGTCATCATGAACGACAGCGATCATCGCATTCTCGGCAGCAATCTCGACCTGTTCCATCAGCAGCACGAAGGTCCGGGTATGGTTTTCTGGCACCCACGTGGCTGGGCGCTATACCGCGTGCTGGAAGATTACGTGCGAATGCGCATGCGTCGCGCAGGCTTTCGCGAGATCCGGACACCGCAACTACTGGCGCGCGCGTTGTGGGAACGCAGTGGACATTGGGACAAGTTCGGCTCGCAAATGTATGCGCTACCCGAGCGATCGATGATCGATCCATCGGCAGGTGTCGATCACGACGATGCGCTGGCGCTTTGTCTGAAACCGATGAGTTGTCCATGCCATGTGCAGGTGTTCAATCAGGGGCTTCGTTCATACCGTGAGTTGCCGATTCGCTATAGCGAATTCGGTGCGTGTCACCGGGACGAACCCTCTGGCTCGCTGGAAGGGCTCAAGCGCACACGTGCGTTTGTGCAAGACGATGCGCATGTGTTCTGCACGAAATCGCAAATCGAAAATGAAGTCGTGCGCTTTTGCGAGTTACTGAGAGCAGTCTACGCAGACCTTGGATTTTCGTCCGTCACGGTGGCGCTGGCGACGCGGCCAATTCAACGGGCCGGCGACGAGGCAGTCTGGGATCAAGCCGAAGCATCGCTCGCGGCCGCGGCTCGTGCGGCCGGTCTGGAATTCGAACTGTCCGAGGGCGAAGGTGCCTTTTATGGACCCAAGCTCGAATTCAAGCTGTCTGACAGTCGTGGCCGGGAATGGCAATGCGGCACGATTCAGCTGGACTTCGTGCTCCCCGAGCGGCTGTCCGCGCATTTCATCAACGCGGAAAACGTACGAGAGACGCCGGTCATGGTGCATCACGCCGTGCTTGGCAGCATGGAGCGTTTCATCGCGATACTGCTTGAACACTACGACGGTTGGTTGCCTGTATGGCTCGCGCCCGAACAGATTGTCGTGGCGAATATCAGCGATACGCACGCACCCTACGCCATGCGGGTGGTGCAGATGCTGGATGGCGCGGGACTGCGCGTCGTCGCTGATTGCCGTGCCGAGCGACTGGAGCGAAAAATCATGGACGCCCGGAGATTGCAGATTCCGTTATTGATTGCTGTAGGGGCACGCGACGAACGGAATGGAACGGTCAGTATCCGCAACCGCAATGGCGATCAGGTTACGCTGCCGCTCGCCGAGGCAATCACGGCTTTATTGTGCGAGGCCAAAGTACCGGCACCATGATCGCACCAAGCGCCTTCACGACCTACGCTCACCCTGTTTCAGAATCGGCCGTGAGCGAACGATCTTGATGTTGATGTCGACGTCGAGCGGCCGAAATGGGCCGATGTCTTCACGAATGCGAGTGGAGGATCGCAGCATGTCGTCTAGCTACGTGCCTGCCTTCGAGGTTCGCAATGGCCGCAGGAATACGATTCCCGTGTTGGCGACAATCCCGCATAGGGGAACCCACGTTCCTCCCGATATTGCCGCTCGCATGGTACCGAAGCATGCTCGGTGGCAGCGTAACACGGACTGGTTCTTGGCCGACCTGTACGCCTTTTTACCGGAAGTGGGGATCACCACCATCGTGGCGACGCATAGTCGATATGTCGATGACGTCAATCGTGATCCCGGGCAGGCACCCTGCGCGAATCGATGATCGAAGGACGCGTGACACCGGGTGTGACGGTCGGCATAAATTCGGACGTCGGCGCTGGCGCGTCGATCATGGGAACGCTGTCGTGCGGAGGCAAGAGCAAGAACGCCATCGGGGAGCGCAGCCTGCCCGGAGCGAACGCAGGCATCGGCAATTCACTTGGCGACGAGTGCATTGTCGAAGCCGGTCTTGACGTGTACAAGGCTGAACTGGACCAAACAGACAACGTCAGATCGTCTGACTCGGTTCGGCGGCGGATTCAACCGGCCGTTCGACACGGCGTTCAAAGTCGCTGAAAATAGCGTCAGGCTTAACTTCTTCTCGTCACTCACCCTGACGGGTGTCCTTGCGATAGTCGGAAGGACTACTACCCGTCCAGTGCTTGAACGCGCGGCAAAAACCGGTGGCATCGGAAAAGCCAAGATCAAACGCCAGCGCTGCCACGCTCGTATTCGAGTTCGTCAGCCGATCGACCGCGATATCCCGTCGCAGCCCGTCTTTCACTTGTTGGAAATGTGTGCCTTCTTCCGCAAATCGGCGATTCAGCGTGCGAACGGAGGTATGCAGCGCCTGCGCAAGGCCCTGAATCGTCAGCGGCTGCGCTATGTTCCGCTCAAGATACTCGCGCGTTTTGGCCACAATGGAACCATGATGAAATGCGCTGAATGTCCAGTCCCCCGGCGCGCCTTTCAGGAACGCCCATAGCTCGTGTTTCTCGCGCTTGAACAGCTCGGCACAATCCTGGTACGAGAAATAAATGCTCGTCATCCCGGCATCGAAGTGCACCGCTCCGGGGAACAGGAATGCATAGTCTTCGACGTGCCTCGGCCTGGCGAAACTGAACTCGGCCCGGTGCAGGATGATCTCCCTGCCTAGCAGCCACGATGCGATGCCGTGCGCCAGCTTCATCATCAACTCGTGCCCAAGCGGTGTGACCTGCGTATCAGGCGCCCTTTCCACCAGAGCCAGTCGCACCAGATCGTTCTTCGTCGAAATCTGCAACCGGTAGTCATCCAGCAGCAAATTCCAGAAACGAACAAACCGATTGAACGCGACCAGCACGGTAGGCGCATCCAGCAGGCTGAGCATCAGATACTTCAACGTGCCGCCCCGGATCGGCCTGGACCAGAGTCCCAGCATCTCGTCGTCGAGCGTCGCCGCGACCGTCTTGTACAGCACGACGTATTGCTGGCGCGTGATTCGCGCATCCGGCTGATTCAGCAGCGACTGCGGGATGGCGGCGCTTGCGAGTAGCTGTGCAGCCACGTCTTCTCCGTGACGGGTGCGAACGGTGCGCAGCATCCCGTGCAGGAAGTGAGCCGAAACGGTGAGAGAACTTTGCCGGGACAGGTTCATGATTCGCTCATTATGGCGCATTTTGCATATCGATTGGCACGATGCGCCAGTTCTTCACCCGCCCCATGCCTATACTGGCAGGCAATTTCCGCGATTCTTGAAGTTTGAGAGCATCGCCAGATGGCGCATTGCGCCAATCGCTGGTGGCATTTCTACGTCAGTCAAAAGGGGAGCATGGCTTGAATACGAGACGTATCGTCGTGACCGGGATGGGTATCGTTTCGCCGTTGGGATGCGGCGTTGAATCGGTATGGAACCGTCTCCTGAAGGGGCATTCAGGCCTGGCCGGTTTGCCCGGCGACGTCACGGAAGGGATTGCATCGAAGGTCGGCGGCGTGGTGCCCGTGTTGACGTCAGATTGCCCATGGGGATTCGATCCGGACCTCGCGGTAGAGCCCAAGGACCAGAAGAAGATGGACCGGTTCAGCCTGTTTGCGCTCGCCGCGGCGCAAGAGGCCCTGACGCAAGCCGGATGGCAGCCTGAATCCGAAAACGCACGCGAAAGGACGGCGACCATCGTGGCGTCTGGCGTGGGCGGGTTCGGCGCGATCGTGGAGGCCGTCAGAATCACGGATAACCGCGGACCGAGGCGGCTTTCTCCTTTTACCGTTCCCAGTTTCCTTGCCAATATGGCCGCGGGCCATATCTCCATCCGTCACGGCCTTCGTGGCCCGCTCGGCGCACCGGTGACTGCCTGCGCTGCCAGCGCACAGGCCATCGGTGACGCAGCGCGCCTGATCCGGGCCGGCGAAGCCGATATTGCCGTGTGTGGTGGCGCCGAGGCCTGCATCGATCGAGTCAGCCTGGGGTCGTTCGCCGCGGCAAGAACCATGTCCACCGGCTTCAATGATCATCCCGCGCAGGCATCCCGCCCATTCGATTCCGGACGAGACGGTTTTGTCATGGGAGAAGGCGCCGGCATGCTCGTCATCGAAGACCTGGAGCACGCATTGCAGCGAGGCGCCACGCCGATCGCGGAAGTGCTCGGTTATGGCACAAGCGCCGACGCATACCACATGACGTCTCCACCCGATGACGGCGCTGGCGGGCGACGTGCGATGGCGCTGGCAATCCGGCAAGCGAATCTTGAACCCGGGATGATCGGGCATTTGAACGCACACGCGACGTCCACGCCGGTAGGCGACATCAGCGAGCTCGCGGCCATCAAGGCGATATTCGGAACAGGTCGAGGCCCCGCCGTATCCGCCACCAAGTCGTCGACAGGGCATTTGCTCGGGGCAGCCGGCGGCGTGGAAGCCATTTTCACCGTGCTCGCGCTGCGCGATCAGCTCGCGCCGCCTACGCTCAATTTGACGCAGCCGGATTCGGCGGCGGAAGGCATCGACATCGTCGGCGGATCGCCCCGCCAGATATCGACGGAATATGCGATCTCCAATGGCTTTGGTTTTGGGGGTGTCAATGCCAGCCTGGTGTTCCGTCGACTTTGATCCTGAATTCGAGCCGAATGAAGATCCCGAACGCAGGCCCTGGCGCCATTGACCGAGTCAACGACGGGTACCACGGCCTGCACGTTTCGCGCGCATCCATCCACGTTTGCAAAATGGCCAGCCACGTTCCATCGCCGGCCTGACGCCCCCACGAATCAGGGCTGGCGCTTGCCGCGGCCGCCGGCGGGTTTGCCAGCCGGCTTGCGCGAACCTGCGGCGGGCTTGCCGGCGGGTTTGCTGCGCGGCTTCTGCGCGCTGAATGGGCTGCCACTGGACAAGCTCGCGCCCTTACCCGCAGCCCCAGCCCCAGCCCGCTGTGCCGCAGGCTTGCGCTTGTTCTCGCCACTTTGCGGGCGCGGCTTGTTGGCGGGCGCCGGCATGGCACCCGACCCAGCTTGCGGCACTTTGGGCTTCTTGGGCTTTTTCGGTTTCTTGATGATCTGGCCCGTCGCGCTGGTTTCCGGCACGCGGTGCTCGGCCTCGAAACCCGGCTCTTCTTCACGACGCAGCGTCTGCCGGATCAGCGCCTCGATCGCGGCCAGTTGCGGCGCTTCGTCGGCACACACCAGCGACACCGCCACGCCGCTGGCACCTGCGCGGCCAGTACGGCCGATACGATGCACATAGTCTTGCGCCACGATCGGCAGATCCACGTTGATCACCAGCGGCAGGTCGTCGATATCCAGCCCGCGCGCTGCCACGTCGGTGGCGACCAGCATCTGTACTTCGCGCGCCTTGAAGCGTTCCAGCGCACGCAGGCGCGCAGGCTGCGGTTTGTCGCCGTGGATGGTGTCGACCGCATAGCCCGCTTCGTCCAGCATGGCCGCCAGGTAGTCCACGCCATTGCGGGTCTTGACGAACACCAGCGCATGCTCCCACTTGTTCTCGGCCACGAGGTGCATGAACAGGTCGGGCTTGTTCCGCTTGTCGACCGTTACGACCCACTGCTTGATCTTGCTGGCCGTCGCATTGGGCGGACTGACGCTGATATTGACCGGGCCGCGCAGGATGCTCGCCGCCATCGCGCGGATATCGTCGGTAAACGTGGCCGAGAACAGCAGGGTCTGGCGCTGCGCCGGCAACGCGGCAAAGACGGCGTTGAGTTCGCGCGCAAAGCCGAGATCCAGCATGCGGTCGGCTTCGTCCAGCACCAGCGCCTGGACTTGATCGAACTGCACCGCGTTCTGGCGGTTGAGATCCAGCAAACGGCCTGGCGTGGCCACGAGCACATCGACGCCCTTGCGCAACTTCATCATCTGCGGATTGATGCTCACGCCGCCGTAGGCCGCCAGATATCGCAAGTCGAGGCCTTGGCCGTAAGCGACGAAGCTCTGCAGCACTTGTTCGGCCAGCTCACGCGTGGGCACCAGCACCAGCACGCGCGCGCGGTTGCTGGACACCGCCGGGCCGTGTTGCACCAGCCGTTGCAACAGCGGCAGCGCAAAACCCGCCGTCTTGCCGGTGCCGGTCTGGGCCGCCGCCATCACGTCCTTGCCATCGAGCACGGCAGGAATCGCCTTGGCCTGCACCGGTGTCGGGGCCTGGTAATTGAGGTCCTGCAGATTACGCAGCAAGGGATCGATCAGGCCGAGCGAGGCAAAAGACATGGACGTATTCCGGGCTAAAACCGCAATTCTAGCGGTTGCCGGGCGGTTCAAGGCCCGCCGCGCCTGGCTGGAGGCCGCCGGTGGGGGGGCAGATACGGCCAACCGGAAGCAGACGCTGACGCAAAGCAGCCCGATCCAGCCCATTTTCCGGCACCCGGTCGCCCCTCGTCGCCCCTCGGCCCTTTACCTGGCTATCACCTCATCGTTTATGGTTCGGGCAACAAGGTCAGGTGAAGGTCGATGCATCGCAGCGCCGAACCGGCGACGCAGGCGGGCTTGAGCCGCTCGACGCTGTTCCGTGACGAAAGCCAGGTGATAAGCTCGATGCCGGCGCACTGTCGCGTATCGACGCGCGTCGAACCCTGCCCTTTACGACTGCAACGAGCTCCCCATGTCCCTCGCCCCTACCGTCCTCTCCGCGTTCACGCCGACCGGCAAGCTGCGCGCGTCGATCAATCTCGGCAATCCGATCCTCGCGAATCGCGACCCGGCGACGGGCGAGCCGTTCGGCGTATCGATCGACCTCGCGCGCGCGTTCGCCGAACGACTGTCAGCCGAGCTGGAGCTCGTGGTGTTCGACGCCGCCGGAAAGTCGGTGCAGGCACTGTCCGACGAGCGGGCCGATTTCGGCTTCTTCGCGGTCGATCCGCTGCGCGGCGAAACGGTCGCGTTCACGGCACCGTACGTGCTGATCGAGGGGTTCTATCTCGTGCGCGAAGCTTCGCCGATCCGCACGAATGCGGACGTCGACCAGCCCGACAACCGCGTGACCGTCGGCAAGGGCAGCGCCTACGACCTGTTCCTCACGCGCGAACTGAAGGCCGCGCAGATCGTGCGCGCGCCGACGTCGCAGGCCGTCGTGCAGACCTTCGTCGAGCAGCAGCTGGAAGTCGCGGCGGGCGTGAAGCAGCAACTCGAGGCCGACGCGGCGAAGACGCCCGGTTTGCGCCTGCTCGACGAGCGGTTCATGGTGATCCGGCAGGCCATGGGCGTGCCGAAGAGTCGCGGCGAAGGGGCCACGGCGGCACTGAATGCGTTCGTCGAGGAAATGAAGGCATCGGGCTTCGTCGCGGATTCGCTGCGGCGGCATGGCATCACCGGCGCATCCGTCGCGCCGCAAGCGTGATGGCATACGGCGTGACGCAGCGACCCGGGACTGCGCGCGCCCCGCTGTTGACCTGAAATGCGAAAGCAGGCTCGATACCCGTCGGCTTGCGAAACGGGATCGATGCCTGCTTCCGCGCCGCACTGACGCGGCGGTTCGCCGAATCAGCCGGCCTTGCCGTGCGGCGGATTGGCCAGCGGCGTGCGTTGGCGGCGGCGCCACCAGAATGCGACGCCCAACAGCGCGATCAGCACGACAACCACCGCACCAGGCAGCATCAGCGGCCGGACGCGCACGAGCAATGGAACAGGGCCGCCGCTGCGCACGACCGCAACGTCATCGGCCGTGACGGTCACGTCCGGATTGCCGTATTGCGCAAGCACGTAGTTCGAGATCGCAGCGATCTGATCGTCTTTGAGCGGCTGGACGTAGGAATCCTCACCGAAAGACGGCATCAGCACGTGCTCGCCTCCGACCTCGCGATCGACGCCGTACAGGATCGCCGCAATCAGGTTCGACGGATTGCGCGAGCCCGTGGCGGTATTGTTCGACAGCGACGGATACGCCTGGCTCGGGCTGCCCTTGCCGTTGGCCTGGTGGCAACTCGCGCAGTATCCGCTGAACAGCGCCGCACCCGTCGTCAGCGTGCCGTTCGAATTCAGCGCGGATGCGCCGCGCAACGTCGCCTCGCTGCTGACCGCCTGCCCGTGCGCGAATGCCGGCACCGACTCGCGGTCGTCGCGGATCGGCTTCGTGCTGCGCAGATACGAGACGATCGATTGCAGGTCCGCGTCCGACAGATACTGCAGGCTGTTCTGCACGGCTTCCGCCATCGGCCCGGCCGCCTGGTTCTTGCCCGGGGCGCGGCCGGTCTTCAGGTACGACACCAGCTCGGCGTCGGTCCACGCGCCGATGCCGCTCACCGGATCCGACGTGATGTTCGGCGCATACCACGCGCCGAGCTGCGCACCGCCCAGGTTGCGGCCGAAGTCTTCGGCCATCAGCACGTTGCGCGGCGTGTGGCACGCGCTGCAGTGCGCGAGCACGTTGGTCAGGTACGCGCCGCGATTCCACTGCGCGTCGTGGGCCGGATCGGCTTCGAAACGCTTGTTCGACAGGAACAGCATGTTCCATCCCGCCATCGCCATGCGCATGCCGAACGGGAACGGCAGGTTCGTCGCGGGCGCGGGTTCGTCGACCGGTTTCACCGCATGCATGAAGTAGCTGTAAAGCGCATGCACGTCGTCGTCGCTGAGGCCGCTGTACGACGTATAGGGCATCGCGGGATACAGGTGCGCGCCATCCGCGCGCACGCCTTCGCGCAGCGCGCGTGCGAACTGCACTTCGGTGTAGTTGCCGATCCCGGCCGTTTTCGACGGCGTGATGTTGCTCGAATAGATCTGCCCCATCGGCGACGCGATGCCGTACCCGCCCGCGAACGGCTTGCCGCCATCGAGCGCCGTGTGACATGCCATGCAGTCCGCCGCGATCGCGAGCTGATGGCCCTTTTCGATCAGCGCGGCGTCTGCCGATGTCGAAGCCGTGCCGGCCGGCGCATCCTGCGCGAGGGAGGATGCGCTGCCGACGAGCGCGAACAGGCCGGCTGCGATGGCCGCGCGATATCCGGTGCCGCGCCGCGCGCGACGGTGTCGTTGAATCGTGTGTGTCATCGCATCAACCCTTCGCGAGGCTGGCGGAAATCGAATCCGCGGCCTTCAGGCCAAGGGCCGCCATCGACAGCGTCGTGTTGACGACGGACGCCGACGGCATCGCGCCACCACCCGGCAGCCACAGGTTCGCATGGTCGTGCGCGCGGCAGTCGCCGTCGACGACCGAGTTCTTCGGATCCGAGCCCATGATGGTGCCGCCCATGATGTGATTGTTCGCGTTCAGCGTCGTCGTGATGTTGAATTCGACCGCGTCGAACAGGCTGCCGATGTGCGACAGCTGCTTGCATGCCGCGTCGTAGCCGCGTCGCACGTAGTCGCCGACGTCGTAGTGGATGTCCGGGCATGCGAGGCCGAGCGGATCGACGCGCGTCTTGCTGAGCGTCAGGCGGTTGTTCGGATCCGGCAGCGGTTCGAGGCTGATCGACAGGTCGACGCCGTAGATCGCGCGCCGCCGGATTTCCTCGTCGAGCGCCTTGCCGACCAGGCCGAGCTTCAGCGACTGTTGCGTCGCCGGCCCGACGCGCGAGATGTTGTTCAGGATCATCTTGTTCGCGGAATACTGCCCGCGGAAATCGCCGTCGCGCGGACCGACGATACAGCTGCTCTGCGCGGGGCCGCGGCCGAGCCACATCGGCTCGTTCGCGAGGAACGTGCAGTGGAAGCCCGAGTGATCCATCATGTTGCGGCCGACCTGGTCCGAGCCGTTCGCGATGCCGTGCGGATTGCGCTCGTTCGCGGCCAGCAGCAGCAGACGCGGGGTCTCGATGCCGTTGCAGGCGAGCACGAACCGCTTGCCGCTCGCCTTGTGCGACTTGTGCGACGCGTCGTACCAGTGCACGGCCGTCACGCGATTGTTCGCGTCGGTGTCGATCTTGTAGACGACCGATTCGGCGAGCACCTTCGCACCCTTGCGCTCCGCGCGCTCGATGTGGTGGATGCCGTTGTACATCGCACCGATCGGGCAGATCGGCTGGCAGTTGTTGTTGCCGCAACAGGTCGGGCGGCCATGCCACGGCCGCGTGCTGCGCGCCTGCGGAATCGGGATCGACCGGTAGCCGTGCGCGTTGACGATTTCGGCGAAGCGCCGGTCGCCATGCCCCCACGGCACCATGTCCATCGGATACGGGCGGCTGCGTTGCGACGGCGACTGCATCGCCGGGTCGCTCGGCCCGGCCACGCCCATCTCGTCTTCCGCACGGCAGTAGTACGGCTCGAGATCCTCATAGGCGATCGGCCAGTCGCGGCCGACGCCATACGTCGACTTCATCCGGAAATCGACCGGCAGATGCCGCCAGCTCGACGCGGCCCAGTGCCACGTGGTGCCGCCGACCGTGCGCAGGTAGCCCTGCTGGAAACTCTGGCCGTCCGGACCGCTCAGGCCGACGTAGTTGTTCTTCGGAAAATACAGCGGGGCCGGCGCATTCGGCGCCTGCGGGTAGAGCCCCTGGAAGTCGGAGCCGACACGGTTGTCGAACGGCATGTTGCGCCAGTTCTCGACCGCCTGCCCACGCTCGATGCGCAGGCCGGATTCGAGGATCAGCACCGAATGGCCCTGGCTCACCAGCTGGTCGGCGATCAAGCCGCCCACCACGCCGGATCCCACGATCACGACGTCGGCCGACACGTCGCCGTTCGATTCAAATACAGGAGTTTTCATGAGATTCAGGCGTGCGTTTGCGGGTGCTGTGAAGTGGCTGACGCGACGGCTTTGCGCGGCGGCGCGACATCGGCCGGCGGCGGTTCGGCGGTCCACCACAGCGGGCCGTTTGAACAGTAGGTCGGCGCGCTCATCCCGTCGTGGACGGTGTCGTACATCAGCGCATCCGCATACGTGACCATCACGGCCTTCTGGCCATGACCGACGGTGCCCGTGTACCACGCGGCGACGATCGCGAGCGCGGTGTCGTGCAGGCCCGCGCCGTCGGCATCGGCCAGCAGTTGTGCCGGGGTCTGCCCGGCGCGCATGCGTTGCGCCAGCGCGGCCGCACGCGCGGCGAAACCGGCGTCCGTGCGGTGGAACGCGTCGATGAGGCGCCGGGCCGTCATCGGGTCGAGATTCGCGTGGCCGGTCAGCGCTTGCGACAGTGCGAGAAAGGTCTTGGCGTCGAGCGACGGCTGCTGCGCGAATGCGGATCCTGGCGCGGCGGTGAGCAGCCCGACTTGCGTCAGTGCCGCCGCCATCACTTTCAGGGCTGCTCGCCGGGTAATGCCGGCGCGCGCGATGACGCGCGTTTCATGATCGTTTGGGGCCATGTCGTTTTCGTCTTTTTGGCGAGAAGTTGCTCGCAGGCTTTCTTGCTTCGAAATAATCGGCGGCGGGAGCCGCTCCGCGCGAAACGACGGAATGCCTCCCCCACCGGCAGTGCGTAACCCGTCCGAAAGCACCGGCAAACGACCATGCCCGGCTGAACCAAGTATTGCACATGCCATGCAATGCGAATTTTTATCTGGCCGGATTATGCATAATCCGGCCAGCGAATGGAACCGGTTCCATTTTTGCATCCAGCAACCGGTTCAAATTTTCATCGCAAAGGGGGAAGTGTAGCGATATCGATCGAATCGCGTATTTTCGCGACCGGGTCGAGCAGTCAATCCCGGCTGACGCGGGGCGAATCCGTCAGGCCGCAGTCGGCCTCGGGTACGCGCAAAACCAGATGAAATTAAAACGTCAGATTTACATTATTTATTTGAAAGGATAATCGACGTATAGACGGCTTGCCTGTTGCCCGGCGACTTACCGGATTGCCGCCGCCCCCGCGGCCGCGATCACGCTATCCTGCACACCCGCGCCACCGCTGGCGCCGATCGCACCGATCAGTTGCCCGCCCACCACGATCGGAATGCCGCCCTCTCCGGCGAGAATGCCCGGAATGCTGAGGTTGCCGGTCGCGCCGCCGTTGTTGATCGCGTTCTGCATGTCCTTGGTCTGCCTGCGGAAACGCACCGATGCGCGCGCCTTGGCTTCCGCGATTTCGATGGATGCGAGTTGCGTTCCATCCATTTTGTCGCTCGAGACCAGATTCCCGCCGCTGTCGACGACGACGAGCGCGTATTTCCAGTTTCGGCGCCGGGCCTCTGCTTCGGCTGCCGTAATGGCCGTGCGCGCCTGTGCCAACGTAATCGGCGGACCGTAGGGGATGTCGTACGGGAGTTGCTCGGGAATCGGTGCCGGTGCGGGGGATTGTGCTGCGGCATGGGCGGTGAAAATGGCGCTGGCCACAATGAAGATACGGGACTTTTTCGAAAACATGAGAGACGGTTCCATAAAGGCTCGATGAGGCCGATTTGCTCGGCGAACTGCTGATCTTACTTGCGTCGCACACTTGGCGCCTTGTCGATATGGGCACCGCAGCCGCTCCATTCGGGGATGGCAGCTGACCGTCAGGTTATGACGCAAGCCTGTAATCGAGGTTGGAATGCGGCGCCGGCCGCGCATGACTGTCGCGGCGGAGGCCGCCGTGGGGACCCGCCTGTATTTATGCAACAACGTTTCTTGATTGCTGCGGCCCCGGATGCTATCCGACGTCTCATGGCACCCCCGAGACCGCGGGCGCTATCGATAGTCAACGAGACTTTCGGCATCCCGTTTCCATCCACGGAATTTTAATGAGGATGACTACGAAATTGAATGCACGGATACGGCCCGGTCGATGGCATGGTCGTGGCGGCGGCCGGCGAGCAGCCCCCGCCGGCCAGGTCAGGCCCCTTCGACCAGCACGGCCCGATAGCGTGCACCCTTGAAGCGATGCTGGACGGCGGCCTGGTATGCCGGGCTGTCGTACCACGCGTGCGCGGCGTCCCTGGACGGAAACTCGACGATCACCACGCCTTCCGGGCCGTCGCCCTCGAGCGTTTCTTGCGGGCCATACGCGGCCAGCACCTTCACCGGGTGGCCGGCCAGCGTCGCGCCGACCTTGCTCTGGTAGATGTCGAGTTCGTGTTGATCCTGCGTGCTTTCACGCGTGAAGACGATATAGGTCGCCAAGATTGCACTCCTGATGCGGTTCGAGAATGACTGGACGATCCGGAGACGTCCGTCGGCCAACGGCAATCATCCTAACCATGCGGTGTGCTTTCTCGTATACCCCTGTATCCAACTCAGTATTCGAGCCGGATTAACAATGGATGCGCCCGTTCGGTCGGGCGCGTGAGCTGATGGTGTGTGACGCCGGTCGGGTCGACCGTTGTGTCGACCTGCCAGCTTGTGACGGCTTGCGCGACGCGCGATCACGCCGGCGGCACTGGGCGTTGACCGCCGCACGAAAAAAAACACCCCTCGAAGAGGGGTGCATGGGCCGGATAGCGGTTCCCCGCAGCCACTTGCAAGTGAGCTGCGGGGAAAACATCGCCCGGCTCCGGAGCCGTCGATACGAAGCATCACGCTCACCCTACCCGCGCTTCTCCCTCACACGCGGCTTCCCCCTCGTCCGACCCCGTTCGCGCAAGCACGGGCCTGAGCGCCTGCCCGGTATGGCTTGCGCTCACCTGCACGAGTGCTTCCGGCGGCGCCGCCGCGACGATCGTGCCGCCGCCCACACCACCTTCCGGCCCGAGATCGATGATCCAGTCGGCTTCCGCGATCACGTCGAGGTCGTGCTCGATCACGACGACGCTGTGCCCCGCATCGACGAGCCGGTGCAGCACGCGAATCAGCTTCGCGACGTCCGCCATGTGCAGGCCGACCGTCGGTTCGTCGAGCACGTACAGCGTATGCGGCGCCTTCTGGCCGCGCCGCGTGATGTCGTCGCGCACCTTCGTCAGCTCGGTGACGAGCTTGATGCGCTGCGCCTCGCCGCCCGACAACGTCGGCGACGGCTGGCCGAGCGTCAGGTAGCCGAGGCCGACATCCTTCATCAGCTGTAGCGGATGCGCGATGTTCGAGATCGGCGCGAAGAACTCCACCGCCTCGTCGATCTCCATCGTCAACACGTCGCCGATGTTCCGGCCGCGCCACGTGACGGCGAGCGTTTCGGGGTTGAAGCGCTGCCCGTGACACACGTCGCACGGCACCTTCACGTCGGGCAGGAAGCTCATCCCGATCGTGCGCACGCCTTGCCCTTCGCAGGCGGGGCAGCGCCCGTCGCCGGTATTGAACGAGAAACGCGACGCCGTGTAGCCGCGCGCACGTGCTTCCAGCGTATCGGCGAACAGCTTGCGGATCGTGTCCCACACGCCGATATAGGTGGCCGGGCACGAGCGCGGCGTCTTGCCGATCGGCGTCTGGTCGACTTCCAGCACGCGATCGATCTGTTCCCAGCCGCTCAGCGATTCGCAGCCCTGCCACGCATGTGTGACGTTCAGCGACGGCCGCGGTGCGCTGCGCGCCAGCACGCTCGAACGGCGGTTGGTGGCCGGCGCGTCCTGCTGCGCGGCCTTGCGCGCACGCCGCGTGGCCGGCGACGACAGCACCGAGCGGCCGACCGCGTCGAGCAGGTTCGTCATCAGCACGTCGCGCGCGAGCGTCGACTTGCCCGAACCGCTCACGCCCGTGACCGCAACGAGCCGCGCAAGCGGAATGCCGACCGTGACGTCGCGCAGGTTGTGCAGCCGCGCGCCATGCACGGTCAGCCACGCATCCGGCACCGCGGCACCGCCCTTCTTGCCCGGCAGGCTCACGCTGCGGCGCGGCTGCAGCGGGTGCGTCATCGGTTGTGCAAGCAGGCGCCCGGTTACCGAATCGGACTGCGCGGCCAGATCCGCGACCGCGCCCTGCGCGACCAGCGTGCCGCCGCGCTTGCCGGCGCCCGGGCCGACGTCGATGATGTGATCGGCGCGGCGGATCGTGTCCTCGTCATGCTCGACGACGACGAGCGTATTGCCCTTGTCGCCGAGCTTGCGCAGCGCATCCAGCAGGATCTGGTTGTCGCGCGGATGCAGGCCGATCGTCGGCTCGTCGAGCACGTAGCAGACACCCTGCAGGTTGCTGCCGAGCTGCGCGGCGAGCCGGATGCGCTGCGCTTCGCCACCCGACAGGCTCGGCGCCGCGCGATCGAGGCTCAGGTAGCCGAGCCCGACTTCCTCCAGAAACGCGAGGCGGCTGCCGATCTCGCTGACGATATCGCGCGCGATCTGCGCGTCGCGCCCCGTCAGTTCCAGCTCGTCAATCCAGCGGCGCGTGTCGGACACCGTCCATTGCGCGACCTCGACGATCGGATGCGCGTCGAACGTGACCGCGCGCGCGGACGGGTTCAGCCGCGTACCGTTGCAATCCGGGCACGGCTCGTTGCCCACGCCTTCCGGTTCCTGCTCGTCGGAAGGCAGCGTCTGCTCGCGGCCGCGATCGTCGCCTGCGAGCACCGTGTCGTCGTACGCGGCGCGCTGTTCGCGCGTGAGCGTGACGCCGGTGCCGACGCAGGTCGTGCACCAGCCGTGCTTGCTGTTGTACGAGAACATCCGCGGGTCCAGCTCCGGGTAGCTCGTGCCGCACACCGGGCACGCGCGCTTGACCGACAGCACCTTGACCGTGCCGACACGCGCGGTCGAATGATCGTTCTGCATCGCATGGTGCAGCCCGTCGAGCGGCGCGAGCAGATGCATCACGCCCTTGCCGAGCTCGAGCGTCTCGTCGAGCACGCGCCGCAATTCGGCCTCGTTGTCCGGCGACACGACGATATCGGCCACCGGCAGCTCGATCGTATGCTCGCGGAAGCGGTCGAGCTTCGGCCACGGATCGACCGGCACGAACTCGCCGTCGACGCGCAGATGCGTGCTGCCGCGCGCCTTCGCCCACTTCGCAAGATCCGTATATACGCCCTTGCGGTTGACGACGAGCGGCGCGAGCAGCCCGACGTGCTCGTCACGATGATCGCGCAGCAACTGAGCGGCGATCGATTCGACCGATTGCGACGTAACCGGCGTGCCGTCGTGGATGCAATGCTGCAGGCCGAGCTTCACGTACAGCAGCCGCAGGAAGTGCCAGACCTCGGACGTGGTCGCGACCGTACTCTTGCGCCCGCCGCGCGACAGCCGCTGCTCGATCGCGACGGTCGGCGGAATGCCGTACACCGCATCGACTTCGGGGCGGCCGGCCGGCTGCACGATCGAGCGCGCATACGCGTTCAGCGATTCGAGGTAACGGCGCTGGCCTTCGTGGAACAGGATATCGAACGCGAGCGTCGACTTGCCGGAACCCGACACGCCGGTGATCACGTTGAACTTGCCGTGCGGGATGTCGACGTCGAGCGCCTTCAGGTTGTGCTCGCGCGCGTTGACGATCCGCACGACATCCTCGCCTTCGATCGCACGCCGCTCGCGCGCCGCGTTCAGCACGGCCTGCAGCGGCTTACCTTCGTCGGCGAGCGCCAGTTCGGCATCCATCGCGCGGTCGTACTGCAACAGCGCCACGCCCGTGTGCGATTCGGCGCAGGCCTTCACGTCGTCAGGCGTGCCCGCGCACAGCACGAGACCGCCGCCGTCGCCGCCCTCCGGGCCGAGATCGATCAGCCAGTCGGCCGCGCGGATCACGTCGAGGTTGTGCTCGATCACGATCAGCGAATGGCCGGCCGCGAGCAGCTTGCCGAACGCCTGCATCAGCTTCGCGATGTCGTCGAAGTGCAGCCCGGTGGTCGGCTCGTCGAACATGAACAGCTTCGCCCGCGCGATGCGCGCCTCTTCCGTGACGACCCGGCGCCCGTTGACGGCTGCCGCCGATTCGGCGAGGAAACCGGCCAGTTTCAGGCGCTGCGCTTCGCCGCCCGACAGCGTCGGCACCGGCTGGCCGAGCTTCACGTATTCGAGGCCGACGTCGACGATCGGCTGCAGCACGCGCAGCACCTCGGCGTCGGTCGCGAAGAACGCGGCCGCTTCGCTGACGGTGAGATCCAGCACGTCGGCGATGCTCAGCGCACGGCCGTTGCGCTCGATGCGCACTTCGAGAATCTCGGCGCGGTAGCGGCTGCCGTCGCAGTCCGGGCAGCGCAGGTAGACGTCGCTCAGGAACTGCATCTCGATGTGCTCGAAGCCCGAGCCGCCGCAGGTCGGGCACCGGCCGTCGCCCGAGTTGAAGCTGAACGTGCCGGCGCCGTAGCCGCGTTGCAGCGCGAGCGGTGCCTTCGCGAACAGCTTGCGGATCTCGTCGAACGCGCCGACGTAGCTCGCCGGGTTCGACCGCGTGGTCTTGCCGATCGGCGACTGGTCGACGAACACGACGTCGCCCACCTGGTCGGCACCCGAGAGGCTGAGGAACGCGCCCGGCGACTCGGTCGCCTTGCCGTGGTGCCGCGCCATCGCCGGATAGAGCACGTCCTGCAGCAGCGTGGACTTGCCGGACCCCGACACGCCCGTCACGCAGACGAGCCGTTGCAACGGAATCTCGACCGTGACGTCGCGCAGGTTGTGTTCGCTTGCCCCTTCGAGCACGATGCGCGGCGTGTTCGCGTCGACCACCCGGCGTGCCCAGTTCGACGCATGCGCGACATGCTTGCGGCCGCCGAGATACTCGCCCGTCAGCGTATGCGCCGACCGGATGTCGCCCGGCGTGCCGTCGTAGACGATCGTGCCGCCGCGCTCTCCCGGGCCGGGCCCCATGTCGATCAGCCGGTCGGCCGCGAGCATCACCGACGGATCGTGTTCGACCACGACCAGCGTATTGCCCGCATCGCGCAGCCGCTGCATCGCCTCGACGATCCGCGTGAGATCGCGCGGATGCAGCCCGATGCTCGGTTCGTCGAGCACGAACAGGGTTTTCGTGAGCGACGTGCCGAGCGCCGTCGTCAGGTTGATCCGCTGCACCTCGCCGCCCGACAGCGTGCGGCTCTGCCGGTCGAGCGTCAGGTAACCGAGCCCCACGTCGCACAGGTATTTCAGCCGCGTGCGCACCTCGGCGAGCAGCAGCTTCAACGCATCGTCGAGCAGCGCGCTCGGCAAGGTTATGTCATCGAAGAAGCGGCGAATGCGCTCGATCGGCAGCAGCATCAGGTCGTGCACGGTCAGGCCCGGCAGCGCTTCGAGCTGCGCACGGCTCCAGTCGACGCCGCGCGGCATGAAGCGGCCGGCCGGCGCGAGCACGCCGTCGGCGTTCTCTTTCGAGCCGAGCCGCCATTGCAGCGATTCCGTCTTCAGGCGCGCGCCGCCGCACACGTCGCACGGCGTGTAGCTGCGATATTTCGACAGCAGCATGCGGATATGCATCTTGTACGCCTTCGACTCGAGATAGCCGAAGAAGCGCTTCACGCCGTACCACTGGCTCTGCCACTTGCCGTTCCAGTCCGGCGACCCGTTGACGACCCAGTCGCGCTCGGCGTCCGACAGCTCGGCCCACGGCGTGTCGCGCGGGATGCCGGCTTTCGCCGCGTAGCGCATCAGGTCGTCCTGACACTCCTTCCAGGCCGGTGTCTGCATCGGCTTGATCGCGCCGCCGCGCAGCGTCTTGCGCGCGTCGGGGATCACGAGGCCGAGATCGACGCCGATCACGCGGCCGAAGCCGCGGCAGGTTTCGCACGCGCCGTACGCCGAATTGAACGAGAACAGCGCCGCCTGCGGCTCCGCGTAGCGCAGGTCGCTGTCGGGATCGTGAAGCCCGGTGGAGAAGCGCCACACCTGCGGCTCGGCGGCCGCGCCATCCGCCTGCTCCGGCTCTGCCGCGAGCACGTACACGTTCACGCGCCCGCCGCCGCGCTTCAGCGACGCCTCGATCGCCTCGACGACGCGCACCTTGTCGGTGTTCTGCACGCGAAAGCGGTCGGCGACCACGTCGAGCACCTTGCGCGGCCCGGTGGGCGACGCGACCTCGCGCTGCGCCTGCACGCGCGTGTAGCCGCTCGCGGACAGCCACTGCGCGATTTCTTCGTCGGACACCGTTTCAGGCAATTCGACCGGGAACGTGACGACGACACGCGGATCGTCCGCCTGCGTGCGCGCGACGAGCTCCGCGTAGATCGTCTCCGGCGTGTCGTGCCGCACCTGCCGCGCGGTCTGGCGGTCGAACAGCTCGGCCGCGCGCGCGTACAGCAGCTTCAGGTGATCGTTCAGCTCGGTCATCGTGCCGACGGTCGAGCGCGAACTGCGCACCGGGTTGGTCTGGTCGATCGCGATCGCGGGCGGTACGCCGTCGACGCGCTCGACCTGCGGGCGATCCATCCGGTCGAGGAACTGCCGCGCGTACGCACTGAACGTCTCGACGTAGCGCCGCTGGCCTTCCGCGTACAGCGTGTCGAACACGAGACTCGACTTGCCGGAGCCCGACGGGCCGGTGACGACCGTCATCTCGCCGGTGCGCAGGTCGAGATCGAGATTCTTGAGGTTGTGCTGACGTGCTCCGCGAATGCGGATCAGATTGCTGGATGACAATTTGCCTGCCCGTCTGAATGAGTTAACCAGAGTGCTCGGTGCCGGAACGCTGCGGCGGATGCCCGCAGGCGCGGCGCACGTGCCGCAAGGATTGCATGGGTTGCACCTGTGCGGCTCGATTTCGACGGACACTATACTGTATATTCATACAGTTTTCCACGACGACCCTGGGGGCGTCATGGGCAGGCGGCTGGCTGTCGGGATTCACTTTACCCGGAACGCTGTTCGCTCAAGCTGGAACCCGGTTCGGACATCGCGCATGCCCCGCCTTGTCAGAGCGATTGAGACCCGATTCAAGGTGGCGGTCGAGCCGGGAAGAATCGGGAAAGGCCGGACGGCGAAGTGCAGTTATTTCGGAACGTTCGACATCTGATTGTTTCCCTGCTGCAGCAGGCTGCTTGCGGCCCAGGCCGCCGCCGCGACCTCGACCGACTGCGCGCGATAGTCTTTGATGCTACCTTGCTCCGCGAACACGGCACACTCGTAGTTCGACCGGCATTCCTGACGGGAAACCTGAAAATTTTGCATGACCGTAAGCCGGATAGGGCGAACTTCACCCAGGCTTGGCCCGTTTGACACCGGAAACGACACGCCCCGCACATCGGGCGTCAAGTCCATTCTCAGATATCGGATAGCTCATGAAGAACAGCGTTCTGGTGACGTCCGGTCGCGCCGCTCTTGCGACCGAAGTCGTCGGCAGTGGAGACCCGATCGTGTTTTTGCACGCACGCGTTGCGGATAGCCGGATGTGGGGCCACCAATTGCGTGAAATAGGCACGCGCCGCCAAGCCATTGCCTATGATCGGCGAGGCTTTGGAGAAACAGCTGCTGAAGCAGAAGCTCATTCTTCCGTCGAGGATTTGATCGCCGTTGTCGAGTCGGTGACAGACGGCGCTCCTGCAATACTGGTGGCCTGCTCGCAAGGCGGCGGCATAGCGCTCGACGCAGCGCTTCGATATCCGTCACATGTTCGCGCTCTTGTTCTTGTGGCGCCGAGTGTGACCGGCGCGCCAAAACTAATCCATGCGCCGCAGATTGACGATTTGATTACCCGTTTAGCAGACGCTGAAGCCAACAGCCACATTGAAGAAGCCATTGCAATACGCGCGAGTCTCTGGCTTGACGGCCCGCTTCAGCACGAAGGGCGCGTGAAAGGCGAGGCCCGCAAGCTGTTTGACGAGATGAACGCTGTCGCTCTCGGTTTGCCCCCGGCAGGCATGAACACCGACGCACCGATCGCATATGGGCGCCTGGAAGAAATTTCAGTGCCGACCTTGGTGATGTGCGGGGAGCTTGACCTTCCCGGCATTCAGGAGCGTAGTCGTTACCTCGCGAATACCGTATCTGGCGGCATCTTCCACCCAATCTCAGGTACCGCCCATTTGCCGAGCCTCGAGCGGCCTCGGGAGGTCACGGGCAAGATCGTGGATTTCATCCGATCGCTGTAATGTTCGGCAATGGCGGACGTAGCGGAACGCTGACGATGATTCCCCCGTGCGGAAAGGCCTCGTCAACCAGGTCGTGAATGTGAAGGCGCGCAAGCGTCCACCATGCGTCGTTGCATCGCCTTCGCGACACTCGCTTTGCACGGTCGCTCGAACCAGTCGGAATGCCGTGCTTCGCCGCTCCCGAGCGCATCCGGATACCGTTTCCCGGTTGCCCCTGTCCCGGGCTTCCGATTTCCATCCTGCGGACTTCCCGTTACAACCCGTATCCGATGTCTCGGGAATCCAGCTGCAACGCTCCTTTCCCGCATTCGTCCTACACTTCACGTGTTCCTTCTAACCGTAGCGTTGCAATGAACATCGATTTTGACGTCGACTGCGACAACCAGGGCCATTATTCAAATGGCCCGCATGCCCACGCTTGCGACATGCTGTTTGTCCCGCTCGACGGCATCTTTTCGGTGTCGTCGCCGCGCCAGGCCCGCGGCGATGTCCTGGCGAGCGGGAGTCTCTGGTTCGTTCCCGAGCGGCACATCCATCACGTATCCGCAACGCCCGGACAGCGCCATCTCTGCTACTACCTGAACATCGACAGCCTGATGCCGCGGGTCAATGCGGACCTGCGCTCGCCCATACAACAGTCGGAGAAATGGGGAACATCGCTGCTCCTCGCCGACCTGCTGCGCTTGCGTGCGCATCTCGCGCGAAAATCCGGCCCGCTTCTCGGGCCGTACGAACTCGACCTGCTCATTCTGCAGGAGGCCGGTCGCATCATGACGTCCGTCCCGCCGTCGCGCTCGCACGACCCGGCGGACATCGTGCGCGAAGTCAGGATTCATATCGGCGAGCACCTCGACGGCGATCTGTCCTGCGCGACGCTCGCGCGTCAGTTCGGCACATCCGAACGGACGCTGTCGAGATGGTTCCAGGCCGAACAGGGGCGCTCGATCGGCCAGTACGTACTCGATACACGCCTCGCAGAAGCGAAGCGCCTGCTCTTCTCGACCACCTTGCCGATAGTCGACATCCAGAACACCGTGGGCTTCGCTTCGGCCCCTCACTTCGCCTACTCGGTGCGCAAGGCCTTCGGCCTCTCGCCGCGACATCTGCGGCGCCGTGGCGCGGCCGAGTGGCAGGAAATCGACAGTCCTGACCTGTCGTCGACATAACGCATCGACGCTCCCCCTTACGCTCTGAATGCTGACGCTCGCGGCTCGACCGCCTCGCGAGCCCGCGTCAGCCGAAATTCGCATGAGCCTTGGAACGGAGTTGTCCGGTTGAAGTCAGCAGACTATCGGTGGTACGTGCTCGGCGTATCGACACTGACGCAACTGACCGCGGCGCTCGCGAGTCAGGGCATCGGTGTGTGGGGCACGTTCGCGCAGAAGACGTTCGGACTTTCGCTCGGCCAGATCGGCGGACTCGCGACGTTCTCGAATGTCGTCCCCATTCTCGGGCTCGCACTCGTCGGGCGCGTGCTGGATCAATACGGCGAGCGCGGGCCCGTCGTCCTCGGCCTGGCGATATTGAGCGTCGCGATGACGCTCGTGGCGCTGTCCTCCGGCTACGCGGGGCTCGTTGCCGGCATGCTGATGATCGGCGTCGGCTACAGCCCGGTTCAGCCGGGCGGCAGCCGGGCAATCTATCACTGGTTTCCGCCCGGCGAGCGCGGCCTTGCGATGGGTGTCCGGCAGGCAGCGCTACCGCTTGGCGGCGCACTGGCGGCGGTGTTCTTTCCCGCACTGCTCATCCACACGGACTGGACGCGCGCGATGCTCGGCGCGAGCGCCGTGCTCGCGGCATCCGCCATCGTGTACGGCGCCGTTTTCCGGAATTCGCCGCGGCATGCGCAGCGTGCATCCGCGTCGGCGCTGCAGGGCCTGAAGCACCATCTCCGCGACGCCGGATTCCGGCGAATCTCCGTGGTCGGTGCTGTGCTCGTCGGCGCGCAAACCGCGGTCTCGATTTTCTGGGCGATCTTCGCGCAGCGTCGCTTCGGTTATTCGCCGACCGATGCAGCGTGGGTGCTGTTCATCGTGCAGTTGAGCGGCTCGGCAGGCCGGATCGCGCTGTCGGCCATCAGCGATCGCGTTGCCGACGGCAAGCGCCGGCTCGTCACGCTGTGTCTCGGCGTGACGCCCGTTGCGCTGATCGCCGCGGCATCGCTTCCCGCGCACTCGGCGACGTGGGTCGTCGTCACGTTCTCGGTGCTGATCGGCGTGTGCTGTTTCGGCTGGTACGGCCCGTGGGTGGTCTGGCTGTCGGACAGCGCAGAGGATGGGCAGGTCGGTGAAGTGCTCGGTGCTGCGATGGCCATCAACCAGATTGCGATTGCGTCCGTTCCCGCGATGTTCGGTTTCGTCGCCGGCGTCGTGCCCGCCGCTGCACTGCCCTGGTACTGCATCTCCGGCGTGCTCGGCCTCGCTTTCGCATGGACGCTTCGGGCTTCGTCGAAGGCACGCGGCGCGTCGCCTGCCGGCCGCAGCACCGACACCCGAAATGCGAGGAAGTACCAGCCTTTTCGGTGACGAGGCTCGGATGGAGCGACGCGCGAACCCAGGTCACTCGCGCGTGCAGATGGCGATCGATGTTGGCGAGTGCCGGCGTTCCTGTTTGAAAGCAATCTCGGGAGACAGGGCATGAAAGGGATGAAGATCGATATGCTCAAGGACCATTGGTACCCGATAGCGTATCAATGTCTCGGTGGGCTGCTGGCGTTGTTGGCAACAGCAGGCGTCATTTTCACGCTCAGGCTCGCGATCAGGTCGGTAACGTCTTTCGGGTAAGCCGCGTCGCGCGCTGAGCGGATCATGGGTATGCCCTCCATCTGCGACGTCCCGCAGAATCGAAGAGCATATCGGCGGCGACGCTTGCTACGCTCTAAAATTCTTTCCCAGGTGCTCTCCAAGTGAGAAGTATTGACGAAACACGTAGTACAGCGGATGCCATCGCTCGATATGGATTCGATCTTCGGTGGATAGCAGTTCGGCATGCACGTGTATCCGTAGTGCCCTAAGCTCGGCCGCAATCATGGCGTCAGCCTCGTTACCTATCCGGTGGATGCGGACCAGGCTCGCTTCAATTTGTATCGGGCATTCAGCGACTCGCATTGGAGCGATGCATTCACTGGCTTTCGTCGTGAGCCCTGCACGCTTGAATTTATCGCGTTCGAATCGATACCCCATCTGCTTCTTTATGTCAGGCATGGCTTCAGACCCGGAAGTTGCTGCGATGGCCTCGACGTTCGCCCAAAGCGGTGCGTCTGGCAAGTTGAGTACCAACTCCTCGCATCGTTCGAGATTGCGACGGCATTGACCGGTTTCGCTCAAACCAATCACTAACGTATTGGACAGCGCCCAGTAGGATGAGATCGGGCTGAGATTTGTGGTGCCGTCTGGATTCAGGCTGGAAACGAGGGCGACGGGTGTGCCGAAATATAAAACCGGGAGGCTGACACTGCGAGTTTCCATGATTGTCGAAGGAGTGTTTTCACCCCTCATTGTCGACATGATCTGGACCACTTCGTTTCAGTGCTTCATGAAACGTCCATGTATATCGGCAGGCGTCTTCCGGGGTAATGGCGCGTCGTAGTCGTCAACGGTTTTCGCCCGCGGCGGACGCTGGAACAGCCAAGTGAGGTAGCGGTCGGGATCGATACGATTCGCGCGGCATGTCTCGATCAACGAGTAGAGGCTCGCACTCGAGGTTGCACCGTTCATCAGCGTACGAAGGCGGGGTTGCGCACAAGGACTCGCGCGATCCACCTGCCCGAAGGATCTGGAAAGCGTGAATCCCGACACTGGCGAGGCGCTGAATGAGCAAGACCGCGGCTCGCCAGGCCATCCCTCCTTACCTACGCCTTCTTCGTATAAGTGTTGCACCACCCTTTCGCATTGACCTGCTTGCCGCCGAAAATCGCGCACGGCCCCGTCGTGGCGCCGGCCTTGCCCTGGTAGAACTGGCAATTCGCGCAGGCCTCGCCCGTCTGGAATTTCGGGTACTTCGCATGGTCGACCCGGCTGGCATCCGCCTTGTAGCCGAGCGCCTGGGCATTTGCATCGGTTTCCTGCACGACACCGGCGCCCGCATCCACCGCCGCCGCGCGGCGTCCAATGGCGAGCGCGGAGGCGAGAACGGTGGTGGCTGCAATAAAACGTCGACGCGAAAATTTCATGAGGTCCTCCCTTCAGATTGGCGTGAACAGATGTCCGGGAAGCGTCGTTCCCCGATGGCGGGACGCCGTCCGCTCCAAAACGGCGTCCGTCGATGGCGCCGTGCCCATCGCGATGCGCAGCGCTCGTCGGCCGAAGCGCGGCCCGCGAACGCATCAGCGAAAGAACAGCTCCCGCATCCCGAACGTGTGATGGGCTTCGGCCGCCATCAGCACCATGAGCACCAGCAGGCAAAGCGGCGGTATCAGGATCGCGTACACCAGCGCCAGCCGCTCCCACATCATGTGCATGAAGATCGACACGATCAGCCCTGCCTTGGCGATCATCAGCACGACGATCAGCACCCAGCGCATCAGGCCCTGCACGTTGAAGTAGTCGACCAGGTACGAGAACGTGCTCAGCACGAACAGCAGGCCCCAGATCTTCAGGTAGAGGCCGATCGGATGCTGCTGGCCGTGCGCGGCGTCGGGTCGATCGGCGGGATCGGTGTGCTCCATGGCATCCCTCACCACAAATAGAACAGCGCGAAGATGAACACCCACACCAGGTCGACGAAGTGCCAGTACAGGCCGGCGATCTCGACGATCTGGAAGTTGCCGTGTTCGGTGAACCCGGGCTGCCGGATCTTGCGTGCGATCAGCAGCAGGTAGATCACGCCGCAGGTCACGTGAAAGCCGTGGAATCCGGTGATCGTGAAGAAGCACGCACCGAACTGCGCCGCGCCCAGCGGGTTGCCCCAGGGCCGGATACCTTCGTGGACGATCAGCTTGGTCCATTCAAGGGCCTGCATCGAGACGAAGCTCGCGCCCAGCAGCGCGGTCGCGAGCAGCAGCGCGCCGGCGCGCCGGGCGTTGCGCCGGTAGCCGAAGTTGACCGCCATCGCCATGGTGCCGCTGCTGGTGATCAGGATGAACGTCATGATGGCAATCAGCAGCAACGGCACGTCCAGGCCACCCACCGTGAGTCCGAACACCTTCGACGTGTCGGGCCACGGCGCCGTGGTCGACATGCGCACCGTCATGTAGCCGATCAGGAAGCTGCTGAAGACGAACGTGTCCGACAGCAGGAAGATCCACATCATCGCCTTGCCCCACGGCACCCTGAAGGCTTCGCGGTCGGACGACCAGTCCGTGACGATGCCGCGCCAGCCGTCGGGCCGCGCGTCGGCGGCCGGGGCCGCGGGCGATTCGGCAGCGGATTCGGCAGCGGATTCGGTGGGAACCGTGGGCGCGGTCATGGCGCGGCTCCATACAGCGGCCCGCAGATGGCGGCGACGATCCCGGGCGTAAGCCACCACATCGCGGCCAGCAGCACGAGCCAGACCGCGAGCAGGAAATGCCAGTAGAGCGCGCAAAGCCCGATGGCCCGTTGGGCTCGGAACGGGTCCGCGCGCCGGAGCTGCGCGATCGTCACGCCCCACGCAGCCAGCCCGCCCAGCACGTGCAAGCCATGCAGGCCGGTGAGCAGGTAGAGGAAGCTGTTGGACGGATTGACGGTGACGGTCTCCCCGGCCGCCGACAGCATGTGCCAGGCGGTCAGTTGCCCGATCACGAACACGGCCGCCAGTACACCACCGGTTACCAGCCACACCGTGCGGTACAGGCCTATCCGCCGGGCACGCTGCATCGCGACGCTGGCCAGCACCAGCGCGCCGGTGTTCCACCACAGCAGCGCCGGATGCGGAATCGGCTGCCAGTCGGATTCACGCATGCGCATCGCATAGGCGAGCAGCAGCAGCGAAAACAATGTCGTCGCAACCGCCATGAAGACGGCCAGCCCCGTGCGGCCCGCATTCGGCAAGCCGGGCGGCGCGTCGGGAACGAAGGGGCGCGGCAGCGTGGTCATTCGTGTGCCTCGCCGGGGTGAAGCGTCGGATGGGTCGCTTCAGGTTCAGGCGCCGTCGCGGGCGGCTGGTTCTGCGGCACGAAGTCTTCCTCTTGCCCCGGCGGACTGTATTCGTATGCCCAGCGATAGACGACGGGAAGCGCCGGGCCCCAGTTGCCGTGCACGGGTGGCGTTTGCGGCGTCTGCCATTCGAGCGTGGTGGCCCGCCACGGGTTGCCGTCGGCTCGCCGGCCGCGCACGAGGCTCCACGCCAGGTTGAACAGGAACAGCAACTGCGCGGCCGCGACGATCAGCGCGACGATGGTGATGAACGTGTTGAGCGTCTGCGCCGAATGCGGAATGAAGCTGTAACCTTGATACGCGTAATACCGTCGCGGCATGCCGAGGATGCCGAGATAGTGCATCGGGAAGTAGATCGCATAGGTGCCGACGAACGTGATCCAGAAGTGCGCACGCCCGAGCGTGTCGTCGAGCATGCGGCCCGTCACCTTCGGATACCAGTGGTAGAGGCCGCCGAACACCACCAGGATCGGCGACACGGCCATCACCATATGGAAGTGCGCGACCACGAAATACGTATTCGACAGCGGGATGTCCACGCTCACGTTGCCGAGGTAGAGCCCGGTCAGCCCGCCCAGCACGAAGGTGCTGATGAAGCCGATGGCGAACAGCATCGGCACGGTCAGGTGGATATCGCCGCGCCACAGCGTCAGCACCCAGTTGTAGACCTTGAGGGCGGTCGGGACGGCGATGATCAGCGTGGTGGTGGCGAAGAAGAAGCCGAAGTACGGATTCATGCCGGCGATGAACATGTGGTGCGCCCAGACCACGAAGCTCAACGCGCCGATGATGACGATGGCCCACACCATCATCCGGTAGCCGAAGATGCTCTTGCGCGCGTGCGTACTGATGAGATCCGACGCAATGCCGAAGGCCGGCAGCGCGACGATGTAGACCTCCGGATGCCCGAAGAACCAGAACAGGTGCTGGAACAGCAGTGGGCTGCCGCCCGCATGCTTGAGCGTCTGCCCCATCGACACCACGGCCGGGATGAAGAAACTGGTGCCGAGCGTCCGGTCGAATAGCATCATCACCGCCGACACGAACAGCGCCGGAAACGCCAGCAGCGCCATGATCGTCGCGATGAAGATGCCCCACACCGTGAGCGGCATGCGCATCAGCGTCATGCCGCGCGTGCGTGCCTGCAGCGTGGTGGTCACGTAATTCAGGCCGCCCATCGTGGCCGCGACGATGAAGATCGCCAGCGACACGAGCATCAGCACGATGCCCCATTCCACGCCCGGCGTGCCCGGCAGGATGGCCTGCGGCGGATACAGCGTCCAGCCCGCGCCGGTCGGCCCGCCCGGCACGAAGAAGCTCGCCACCAGCACCAGCACGGCCAGCAGGTAGACCCAGTAGCTCAGCATGTTGAGAAACGGGAACACCATGTCGCGCGCGCCCAGCATCAGCGGGATCAGGTAATTGCCGAAGCCGCCCAGGAACAGCGCCGTCAGCAGGTAGATCACCATGATCATCCCGTGCATGGTGACGAACTGGTAGTAGTGATTCGCGTCGATGAACGCGAACTTGCCCGGAAAGCCGAGCTGCAACCGCATCAGGTCCGACAATACGAGGCCGACCAGGCCGATCGCAATGGCCGTCAGCGCGTACTGGACGGCGATGACCTTGTGGTCCTGGCTCCACACATAGCGGGTCCAGAAGCTGTGCGGGACGTGATCGGTGTGCGCATAGGTCATGGCATCTGCTCCGCTACGGCTGGGCCGCGGTACTGGCGGGCGGCGTCCCGCCCTGCGCCTCGATATAGGCCACCAGCGCGGTCAGTTCCTGCTCGCTCAGGTCGAAGTGCGGCATGATCGGCGAGAAGCCCTTCACGACGCGGGCCGTCGGATTGCGGATGAACGCGCGCAGATAGGCTTCGTCCACCTTCGCGGTGCTGCCGTCGGCCATCGTCTCGGTCTTGCCGTACAGCCCCTTCCAGGTCGGGCCGACGAGCGGGCTGCCATCCACGGTATGACAGGCGACGCAGCCCTTGGCCGCCGCGAGCGTCTTGCCCAGGTTGGCCAGCGCCTGCGCGCTGCCGCCCGAAGAGGCGGGAGCGGCCTGCACGTGGGCCATCTGCTGCTGCGCGAACGTGGTCTGCTGCGCCAGCCAGCGCGAAAACGCGGCTTCGTCTTCCACCACCACCACGCCGCGCATGCCGGAGTGCCCGACCCCGCAGAGCTGCGCGCACAGGATGTCGTAACGCCCTGCCTTGGTCGGCGTGAACCAGAAGGTGGTCACCATGCCCGGCACCATGTTCATCCGTGCCCGGAACGGCGGAACGTAGAAGTCGTGCAGCACGTCCAGCGACCGCGTCAGGACCTGGATCGGCCGGTTGAGCGGCAGGTGCACCTCGGGGCGCTCGATCAGGTAGTTGTCACGGCCGTTGGGGTCGGCGGGGTTCAGGCCGAACGGATTGTCGTTGCTGATGTAGCGCACGTCCGTCGTACCCAGCTTGCCGCCGGGGCCGGCGAAGCGGAAGCGCCATTGCCATTGCTGGCCGAGCACTTCCATCTGCAGCACGTTGCGCGGCGGCCGGACGTAGTCCGCGTAGACGAACAGCCCCGGCGCCAGCAATGCCGCCACGCCGACGGCGGTCAGGCCGATCAGCCACCATTCCAGCTTCCGGTTGTGCGGCTCGTAGGCCGCGCGATGCCCGCTGCGGTGGCGATAGCGCACCAGTGCGACCACGATGAACAGGTTGATGGCGATGAAGAATGCGCCGGTGATGACGAGCGTGATCGTCAGCATGTCGTCCATGCGCACCCAGTTCGACGCAATCGGCGTGATCCACCACGGACTGGCAAAGTGAAACCCCACCGCCAACAGGATGATCAGGACCAGGGCAATCGCAAGGGCCATAGGCCGCCTCGCTGAGTGTCACTCGCCGGAGCCGCCGACACCGGGTTCCGTGTCTCCCGCGAGCGCTGCGTGGTCAGGCGCGGCGGGAAACGTGATGTGTCAGTCGTCCACGTTCCGCTTGCGCAATCGCTCCAGCCTGCCGTAGGTGATGGCCGCAACCACGCCGAACAACAGATTGGCCAGCAACGGCCCGGAGCCCCGCTCGGAGACGAACCACGGGAACACGGCCGTCATGACGTAGAAGTTCCACCCATACGCGACGATCCCGAACGCCAGCCCGATGGCAGCTTCCATGCCCACGCTCGAATCGAAGCGGAAAGGCGCCATGATCGCGGCGAGCATCATCCCCATGATCGCGCCGAGCACGTAGTGCAGCAGCAGCGCCATCGCCACGATTTCAAGGTTGAATTGCGTCATCTGGCCGAGCGCGCTGAGGCCCATCACCATCGCCGCGATCTTGTGTGTCGGTTGCCACGGGCTTGAGCCGAGCACGAGGGTCGACCAGACGAATTCCAGCGCGATCACCAGCGCACCGCCCGCGAGACCGGCCACGGCAGCGGCGACCCAGTCGGGCTTACGACGCTCCCAATGGTGCGATTGAATGTGCAGTTCCATACCACCTCCTTGCCGACGGTTCGATGTCGGCGCTTCGATTCCGAAGGCGTCAAGCGCGTCGGGCCTGCGTCTCTTGCGCGATTCGGAATGGCGGACAGGGTTGCCTGCGCAACGTGCGAACGACCCGCTCCGCGCGCGGCCCGCGGTCGCGGCCGTGCGCTCGACGAACCGCGTCGATGAACGCGGATGTCGGGCAGGCCGGCTTGCTGTCGCGCGTCAGGGGAAGATCGGTGTCGTAGGCTCGGCGCCTTCCAGGTCCGCCTTCGGAAAATGCTGGGCGACCATCTCTTCGATTTCCTGCTCTCGCAATGCCGGCACGTCGGCCATGATCAGGATCTGGCCTTCCTGGATGGCCTCGCGAAATCGCTGGAGTCGCGCGTTCGGCTCGGCGATGCCGATCATCGCGGCGGTCCACGCGCCGAAACCCGCTCCGGCCAACGTCAACCCGACGACGGCGCCGCCTGCGATCACGAGCTCCGCCGGCGGAAATACCAGCGCGACGAGACCGATCAGCGCACCGGCCGCGCCGCCGAGCGCGACGCCGCGCTCGAGCGCATGCACGACATCGCTGCTTTGCAGCAACGATGCTTCGGGTAACTGATCGAGTGTGACGCTGTGGTCGGCGAGAACGTGGATATGGCGCCAGATGATGCGTGCGCGCAATAAATCGTCGACGATGGCTTTCGCCATCTGCGTATCGGGTACGAGGAAATAAAGGCGTCTCATGTCGGCACCCCTTCTCTTGCCATCAACTCGTCCTCAAGGGACTGTTTTATATTCTATGTCAGCATCGGCGCCGCGCTAGGTGCGCACGGGCCAGCGATGGGGTCGCATGCGTGCATTCAGCACGCGTAGCGGATGTGCCTGGAGAGGGGTGGTTGTCGTCGATCGCGATCGATCGAGGCGGGCCGGCGTGGCACGCGGGGGCATTCGCCCCCGATTGGCACTACCCGCGTTTGCGCAACGGCTCCAGCAAGTCCCGCAGGCCGTTGTGATCGATCTCGTGCATCAGCGCAAGCTGCCGGCCGATTTCTCCGCGCGGGAACCCTTCGCGGGCCAGCCAATTGAGGTAAGGCCCCGGCAGGTCGGCAATGAGCCGGCCCTTGTATTTTCCAAAGGGCATGGTGACGGTGACGAGGTGTTCAAGGTCTGGGGTTTGCATGCGGGTATTGTGCACGGCTTTCCGCTCGTGTCGCGTGCCGAGCGATTGAAGGTCGGGATGCCGGCCCTTCGCGGGAGGCCGAATCGTGACGCAGCGCCGGGGTGACGGCAATCGATCACCTCCGGCCGGCGGCAGCCGATTACCCGTCGGATCGAGCACCGGCGGATACCGACGAGTCGGCCCGATTGACGCATAGACATTCGAGGCGGCAATCCCTCCTTCGACGACATCCAGGAAAGGGCGCCGCAAACCGCCTGCGCCCCGTTTCTGGCCTGCTAGACTGGAATTCCCCCCTGCAAACGATGGAGGGAATCATGTTGTCCGTCTACGTCGTGAAGACCGGCGAGCAATTCCTGTGCACCGCCGAGGATGGCGATATCGGCATGGCACCGGCGGTTGAAGATGCCACGTCGTTTCTTTCGTACGAGGAAGCGGAAAAGGCAGCGCACGTGCATGCCGACCCCGGATACGAAATCGTGGCCGTCTGCGTGCTCAGACACTGACACGGCGCCCGCTGCCGGGCGCTCGGCGAGGAAATGCGGCTCGCGGTTCCGCTGGCGCCATGCGACATGGGTGGCGCGATCGGCTGCGGCCGAAATTACCTGCAAGCAGACCGATTGTGTGTCGGGATTCTCACGATGGGGGCACGCTGCGCGTCGACAGTCCCGCCGTGTGCAATGCGACGCAGCACACGCGCAACGCGGAACGCGCCTTTCCTGACACGCGTGACATCCGGCGCGCACTCGCGTAGCGGCACTGCCAGGAATCGGAGCGTCGTTGCTCCGTTTTTATCGTCTCGGGCCTTTCATGCCCTCCGACTCCATGGCCGCATGCCACTCTTCATTCGCCTCGATCGGGTCCATCGCTTCGTCGACCGACGCCGTTGCGCGCTCGGCGGCCGCTATGGTTTCGTCTGCCGGGGAAGCGGCATCACTGTCGCCGTCGCCATCGCCGTCGCCCGGGGGATGCAGCATGTCCTTGAGCATTGCGCTCAACTCCGACGTGTCCCATGGCAGCCCACGCCGAGTCCGATCCTTGATGTAGTGCCTCACTTCCGCGTCCTGCTCCACGGTCAGCGGCAGCCCTCGGAAGGTGCTTTTGGGGCCAGCGTCGATCATCGCATTCTCCTGTTACATGGCATGTTCAGTGTACTCGCCATCGCGAACACGCGAGCCACGATTGCTGCGCGCTTGCGTCGGATCAAACGTGCGGGCTCGACAGGCCAGCGGCGGCCACAAAGCGTCGTTCACCCACAGCTGGAGTCGGGCATCAGGGCGACCGTTCCCTCCCGGCAAACGGCCGTTCGACCAATGTGACAGGCGTCGCAAGATCGACTGTTTGCAGCAGGGTCGACGCTGGAATCCTCCCGCCGGATTCGTCCGGAATTTCCGTGCACGCGAATCATCTTCGTTCTCGCGCAATCCGATGGAGACGCGTCCGCCTCTGTTCTTAAAATAAGATGATTGATTCAAAAAATAGAAACCCAATTGACACGTCTGAAATTACACGCATTCCATTGGATTTTTTATTTCCAAAAAAATAGCTTAACGCCGCCTTGTAATCCCGCAATCGTACGTCTATGTTCGTTCAATAACGAATAGCTTTGCTCACCACGTTGTCGTGGGCCTGCTTTGTGTCCGGGGGTAGTCGGTAGTTAACGAAGGAAAGGAAGGCGACGACGATGGACACTTGCTTCACGCGCACGGCCTAGACACCCTACGTCTCCATCTTCAAGCATCCACTCGCCTGTACGGCCATCCCGCGCGCCGGGTGACGTCACGCCTGCGCGTTTGCTTGTCCATTGGCAATCAATGGGCGTTACGTCGCACGCCGAGGGAAGCCGGTCGTAGCTCGCCAACCCAATCGTAAAGTTTGGCCACAAGGGATTTCGCAACCCGACAGTAGCCAGGCGAAACCGTGCCAGTTTTCGACTCCTGTTAGCGGATGCGTGCAGTTCGGTCAGTCAAGGAAGCAAACCTCCCCGCTTGATCAAGTTAAGCGCCCGATTCATGACTTGGAGATGAACATGAAAAGCAAGCGTCTAAGCGTTCTGTCTGCAACAGCTGTTGCCCTTCTATCTCTCAGTGGTGCCGCGCAGGCCGACGGCCTTTGCTCGAACGCAACGCTGAAGGGAGCATTCGAGTTTATCGGTCACGGACAAATTCTTGGATTGATAGGTGCCGATGGCAAGGTGCATCCATACGCTGCCCCGTCGATCCTCGATGATGTCGCTCTGGTGACGTTCGACGGTACGAGCCATTACTCACGCACCGACTTCGGGGTGATCGGCGGCCTGCCGAAAGGTGGGCAAACTACGTTCAATCCGCACCAGACCGGCACCTACACGGTGAACTCCGATTGCACCGGCACCATGAGCACCGTCTATACCACCGGCGGATCCGTGCCGGCCGGCGTCGAGACCGATCTGAACATCGTCGTCGCTGCCGACGGGACACTCATCGAATCCGTTGTCTACAAAGCGGTCACCGTGGCAGGCGAGAGCGCGGATGGCGTAGTAAAGTGCCCGACGAATTGCCAGCAAGGTGTGCAGGAGCGCTTTGAGGGGAGAAAGATCTTTGTGCATCGAGAAAGCCACGATTGACCGTTGTACCGTGGTCGCTGCCGTTCGAACGCCATCGGGCCGAACCCGCGACGACCTCGAACCTCATGCGTAAGCGTCGTTCAAACGCCAGACAGGCGGAAGCCGGGCCGCCCCCGGGGGCGGCCCACTCTGTTTCATTCAGGAGGAGGATGACGTCGCGCGATCCCGGAGACTGAAGCAAGCGCCACCGGTTCGTGAGAACCGATGCATTGGCCTGTCATGCCTGCCGTACCTGCCGTGCTCATCTTTTTCGGGTCCGCCTGATTCGAGCGCGCACCGCGCGCGGCCGCCCGATGGATCGAACCTTCGGACGGCCAACACGCAGCCACTCGCCCTTTCCGTCCGGCCGTCAAACGCATTTTCCGGATTTCCGGAACAGTATCGGCGACGTGCCGGACGCCCCCTGCACCGAATGAATCGATCGAATTTCGTTGATGATTTCTTCTCGACCGACGCCTCACACACAACCACATTTCAAGATTCGCCGATTTTTCTTATATCGCAACGTATGCGGAAAATCATGAAATTTGCATTACCCTCGTGCCAGTTATTCGTGCCCTGCCTCAATCTCATGTGATCAGAATCGCATCATTCAATGTCACATTGGTATCGCATGCACCTCGGTGAGACGTCGGCATGCGATCCACGCGATCTCGGACGTATCGAAAGAATCGATTCCAGCCGCGCCGGAGCTAGTATGCGGGTATCGTTACAAACGCACCTTTTCCAGATCGGAAAAAACCTTTTCGCGAGCGGACGACATTTACATTCATACAGTTTGGCGCGAAACTTGATTTCCTGGCGAACCGGATTCCGACGAGCCGCCGGCTGAATAACAATCAGGCCAGCCGTGACCTCGTCACCTTAGTTACCTTGAAGATATCGATTTTCAGGCACACGACGACCCGATTGATCGATCGGGACAATCCGAATTTCGAGCTATTAATCCGAAAACAAGGACCGATTATCAACATTCAGTTCGGCAAGTGTTTCCGCCTCCGTTTCTTCCGGCCAGACGCCACGACGACATAAAAGCCACACCTCGTCGCGCAAGCCCCGCTCGGGCCACACGGAATCCTCACAGTCGGCGCTACCGTCGACATATAATTTTTCGCCGCAATCGCGCAGACAGCGATGCTCCCAACCTGACCGGCCACTCTTCCAACGCGTCCGCAACCATGTCATCCCGCTCGCCCAGTTCGGCGTTGCCTCGTACCACGCCGGATCTCGCCGACGCACATATTCTTGTCGTCGACGATCGTCCGAACGACGTGCGGCTCCTGACCGAGATCCTGCGCACCGCGCGGTGCCGGATCAGCGTTGCGTTCGACGGGCTGCAGGCCTATCACCGTGCCCAGGCAATCGCGCCCGACCTGATCCTGATGGATGTCCGCATGCCGCGCATGGACGGCTTCGCCGCGTGCCGGCTGCTGGCGTCGACGCCTTCGACGCAATCGATCCCGATCATCATCCTGACTGCCGCGGGCGATCTCGAGGATCGCATCGAGGGGCTCGAAACGGGCGCAATCGACTACATCGTCAAGCCGTTCGAGCCAGCGGAAGTGCTGGCCCGGATCCGCAATCACCTGAAGCGGGCACGGCGCAGCCAGCCGTTTGCGCATCTGCCCGCGTTGCCCGACCACCCGGATGCGGCGCTCGTGCGCGCGGCGACCGAGGTCCTGCTGCGCGACCTGCGCCATCCGCCGGCGCTCGAGGAGCTCTCCAGGCAGGTCGGGACGCACGAAAAGCGCCTGTCCCGCGTGTTCCGCGACCATCTCGGCCAGACCGTGTTCGAATATCTGCGCGACACCCGCCTGCGCGCCGCGATGCATTTCCTCGCGGAGACGTCGATGGGGATCGGCGACATCGCCGAGGAAATCGGCTTTTCCACACCCGGCAATTTCGCGACGGCCTTTCGCGAACGCTTCGGCATCACGCCGTCCGACTGGCGGCGCCAGCACCACGCGGCCAATGCGCCCGCCACGCCCGCGGAGCACCGTCACGATGCGTAGGCGCCACGCGGCATGGGCAGCCGGATGTCGCGCGGTGCTGCTGCTTCTGCTCACGATGGCCGTCACCTGCGCGACGGTGCGCGCCGCGTCGGCGCCAAACCCCGCGCAACTGGATGCCGTGTCGGTATTCGAGGACGCGAGCACGACGATGTCCGCCGACCAGGTCGCCGCCCGGCTCACCGATCCTGGCCTTGGCACGCCGTTGGCCAGCACGTCGTCTTTCAACATCGAGTTCTCGCGATCGGCATGGTGGATCCGCGCAACGCTGACCAACCGCGACAGCGCCGCGCGCCCGCTGGTGCTGGCGATTCGCGACGCGCGTGTCGACCAGGCGGACTTCTATATCGGCCAGCACGGCCAGTGGACACTCGACAGCCGTTTCCCGGCCGCCGGCACCGGCGGCGATGCCGCGCCGCAGCCATCGCGCTACCCGGTACTCGACGTCACGCTGCGCGCGGGCGAAAGCATCCCGGTGCTGATCCGCGTCACGTCGCGCAAGGAAATGCGGCTCGCGCCGGCCGCGTTCACGCATGCGGCGTGGGATGCGCTCGAACGTCGCGCGACGATGTGGGACTTCGGCTTCTTCGGCGGGCTGCTCGCGCTCGTGTGGTGCGCGTTGCTGATCGGGTTCTTTTCGCGCAGCGGCGTGTTCCATGTGCTGGCTGCGATAGCGCTGGCCACGACGCTGTTCGAAGCGGCTTACCGGGGCTATCCGGCGATGGCGTTGCCGCCTGCGTTGCATGAATGGTCAGCGCGTGGCGAAGTGATCTCCGCGTACCTGGCGGTCACCTGCTTCATCGTCTTCATCCTGATGGTCGCCCGGCGCGAGCAGGCAAGGCTGCCGATGCGCGCGATCTACATGGCCTTCCTCGCGCTCGAATGTATCGGCATGGCCGGCGCCGCCAGCGGCGACCTGCTGACGTTCACGTGGTTCTGCCTGCGGCTGAACGCGGTGCTCGGGATCGTCAACATCAGCCTCGCGCTGATGCTCGCGATCCGCCGGACGCCGACCGGCCGCGTGATGCTGATCGCCATCGGATTCGCCACCTTCAACATGCTGATCCGCGTGCTCGACGGCATGAACACGCTGCCGCCGGCGCTCGCCTGGCTGAAATCCGACATCTACCCGAACCCCGTCATCGCGGTCATCGGTCTCGCCACGCACCTGCTGGTGCTGGCCGCGTGGATCCATCACGTGGGCCGCCAGCGCACCGAAGCGAGGACGCGGCTCGAGCACTTGCAGATCACCGAACAGGATCGCCTGCGCGACGAAGTCGCACGACGCACGGTCGCGCTCAACGACGCGCTGCAACAGGTGACGACCCACATGCAGCAGAAGATCGAGACGCTCGGTTACGTCAGCCACGACCTGCGCGCGCCACTGTCCACGATCAACGGCTACGCGAAGCTGCTGCTCCAAGGTGCGACGCGCCGCCAGGCGCAGCTGATCCGGTCGATCGATCGCAGCATCCGCTACCAGCTCGCGCTGATCGACGAACTGCTCGCGTTCACGAAGGCCGAGCTGCAGCCGCTCGGCGTGTCGCCGGACGCGACCGACCTGCCCGGCCTGCTCGACGACATCGGGCACTATGCGCTCGCGCTGTGCACGCAGCAGGACAACCGGTTCGTCTACCGGCCCGCCACGCCGCTGCCGCGCACGGTGTCGATCGACGGCATGCGGCTGCAGCAGGTGCTGCTCAATCTGTTGTCGAATGCGTCGAAATTCACGCGCGACGGCACGGTCACGCTGTCGATTCATGCGTCTCGCGAAGGCGACGCATGGCGCCTGTTGTTCGACGTTGCCGATACGGGTATCGGGATCGACATCAGCGGGACCCGCGACATCTTCCGCGCGTACCAGCAGGTGCAGGCCGTGAACGGCGGCACCGGGCTCGGCCTGTTCATCGCGCAGCGCATCGTCGGTGCGATGGGTGGCGAGCTGGCCGTCGCCAGCCAGCCGGGCGCCGGCACGGCGTTCTCGTTCGCGATCGTCGCGCCGGTTGTCGGGCACGCGCTCGTACCGGCGTCGGAGCTCGTCCGGCGGTTTCATCCGGACCGCGATGCCGAGCCGGACCGTGCCGCGCCCGCGATGCAGGGCCCGCCCGACGACGCGCTCGCCGAACTGATCCGGCTGGCCGACAACGGGCAGCTCACCGATATCGAGGATTGGCTCAGCCAGTATGCGGACGAACCGGACTACGCAGCCTTCGTGCAGGACGTGCGCGAGCGCCTCGATACACTGGATCTGACCGCGATCGGGAAACGGGCCGGCTCGCTGCAACGCGCGCGCATCGCCGATACGTCGTTCGACGCCGAGAGGGACGCCGCCGGGCCGGCCTGACACCGTCGGTCGATCCGTTCGATATCGATCGGATGCCGACCCGACGAATCAACGCAACGCGCCCTTCGCGCGCAGTTCGCGGCCGATCCGCACGATCTCACGCTCGCCCTCCACCAGCGCGGCGGCACTCGTGTGCACCGAATAATTGCCGAGATGCAGATCGTGCGGATGCGGGACGGCCGTGCCGACCACGAAGCGCACATCGGTCACCGCCTCGAATTCGATTGCGGCGTCGGACGAGTCGAACACCACCAGCTCGCCCTGGGCAACCGGATCCGGTACGCGCAGGCTGCCGTCCATCACGGCGGTCCAGCCGACGCTGCAGCCCGGCTGCGGCCGGCAGGTCCAGCGCTCGCCGGCCTGGAGCTCCACGACGACGTAGTGGATGCCCGGCGGCGCATCGATCGGGCTGACCGCGTCGCCGCTGCGGCCGAGCAGCACGCGCGCCGGGCCGTCCGACGGAATGTCGGCGATCGACAGATGCTGGCTGAAAGCCGGCGCCAGTTCGCGCTCCGGCGGCAACGCGACCCACAGCTGGAACACCTTGACCGGCGGCACGACCGTGCCGGTATGCCAGACCCCGCGCCCGGCGCTCATCCATTCGATGTCGCCGGCCACGATCGCGCCTTCGTGGCCGGTGGATTCGGCAAAGGTGCCCTGGCCGTCGATCACGAGCGTGAGCGTGGCGATTCCCGAGTGCGGATGCCAGCCGAAGCCCGACCCGAGCGACGCTTGCGTATCGACCAGATCGAGAAAAACGAACGGCTTGATCATCTCGCCGACATCGGACGGGCTCACCATCCGCACGATGGGCCCGTGCGCGCGGCCGCGCGTGCGGAAGATGACGTGACGGCCGGCGACGGCGACATCGGCTGACTGCGTGGCGTGTGACATGGTGGTTCTCCGGTGGTCGGCTCGGTTGCGTGGCGTCAGGCCGCGAGTGCAGCCGCCGCTTCCTTCGCCGATGCAATCGCGCCGCTGCGCGTGTCCTGCCCCATCGCGACGCCTTCCGCACGGATGAACGTGATGTCCGTGATGCCCAGGAAACCGAACGCCGCTTTCAGATAGGTTTCCTGATGATCGAACGCCGCGGCAGGCGACCCTTCGCTGTACACGCCGCCGCGCGACGACGCGACGACCAGCTTCTTGCCGCCGCACAACCCGACCGGCCCGTTTTCGCCGTAACGAAACGTCGTGCCGGCAACCGAGATGCGGTCGATCCACGCCTTCAGTTGCGACGCGATGCCGAAGTTGTACATCGGCGCGCCGATCACCACGATGTCCGCGGCGAGAAATTCGTCGAGCGCGCGCTGGCCGATCTCGACGTCCGCCTTCAACGCGTCGCCGATCGGAGCGCCTTGCGCGGCGGCCAGGTGTTCCGCCGTCAGATGACCGATCGGCGTGGCGGCGAGATCGAGACGCGTCACCGTGAGGCCCGGATCGCGGGCGCGGAAGGTCGCGACGGCCTCGGCCGACAGTTCACGGCTGACGGAGCCTTGGCCGAGGATGCTGGAATCGATATGGAGCAGTTTCATGCGTGTGTTCTCCGAACGGGATTACTGTTTGAGCGCTTCGGCCGTGATCAGCAGCTTCGTCTTCATCCTGAAGCCGTACTGCTTGCCATAGTCGAGGCCGAAATCGTCGCGGCTGAATTCGCCGACGGCGTCGACGCCGCACACTTCACGCTTGAGCATCGGGTGCGGCATGCACTTGAACGAATCGATCTTCAGCGTCACCGGCTTCGTGACGCCATGCAGCGTCAGGTTGCCGACCACCGACACCGGCTTGTCGCCGTCGAATTTGATCGTGCCCTTGTAGTTCGCCTGCGGGAACCTGGCAACGTCGAAGAACTCGGCCGTCTGCAGATGCTCGTCGAGCTTCGCGCTGCCGGTGTGGATCGACGCGATGTCGGTCGTCACGTCGACCGTGCCGGTCTTCGCCGCGCGGTCGAGCGTCACGGTGCCGCTCGACTTGTCGAACTTGCCGCGCCAGACCGACAGGCCGCCCATGTGGTCGGCCTCGAAGCTCGGGTACGTGTGGCTCGGGTCGAACTGGTACGTCACGCTTTCGGCAAAGGCCGAGTACGACAGCAACGCTGCCAGCGCGCCCGCAGCGATCATCAGATGCTTCGTCAACGTTTTCTCCTTGGAACATGAATCGTCGTCTGTAGCGTGAGAGCAGTATGGAGATGGACGCTGCTTTACACTAGACGGATAAATAGGATTTGATTAATCCATTTTTGGAGGAATCCGATGCTCGATCTGAATGATCTCGCGCTGTTCGTCCAGGTCGTGCGCGCCGGCAGTTTCTCGGAGGCCGCGCGCCGCCTGCGCATGCCGGCCAATACGCTGAGCCGGCGCATCGACCAGCTCGAAGGGCAGCTCGGCACGCGCCTGCTGCATCGCTCGACCCGCAAGCTCGCGCCGAGCACCGAAGGGCAAGCGCTGTTCGAGCGCTATGCGCCGGCGCTCGACCGGATCTTCGAGATCGAGCGGCTGCATGCGGACGGGCAGGAACCGTCCGGCACCGTGCGCGTGACGGCGATGGCCGGCCTGTTCGAAATTTTCCGGCTGGAATGGCTGGCCGAGTTCTATGTGCGCTACCCGCAGATCAGCATCGACTTCCTGCTCGACGACACGCCGTCCGACCTGATCGGCGAGCGCATCGACCTGGCCTTGCGCATGGGGATCGAGACCGGCGGCAGCTTCCGCGTGCGACGGATTGCACCGGGCACGATGATCCTCGCCGCCAGCCCCGCGTACCTCGAACGGCGCGCTGCGCCGCGCACGCCGCGCGAACTGGCCGACCACGACTGCCTGACGGTGTCCGGCCGCCAGGGCCGCAGCATGTGGCGCCTGCAGGGGCCGCGCGGCACCCAGGAAATCTCGATCGACAGCCGCTTCTCGGTCAATGACATGCGCGTGGTGGTACAGGCCTGCATCGCCGGTCTCGGGGTCGCGCTGCTGCCGCAGTTGCTCGCCGAACCTGCCATCGAGCAGGGCAAGCTCGTGCGCGTGCTGCCTGCCTATCGACGTTCGAGCAGCGACCTCGGGCTGCAACTCGTCTATACGAGCCGCCCGCCGTTGCCGCCCGCTGTCACGGTGTTTGCCGATTTCCTTCTGGAGAAACTGGGCGAAGCGATGCCCGGGCAGTCGAAGCGCCCTGCCGACCGATGACGTTGCCTTGTCGCGGCAAACGGGGTTTCGGCCATCGGACACTGCGGTGCGCCGCGTCGCGTCGGGCAACGGCGCCGGACTTGCAAAGGTCGAGCCGCGATTCGCACCGTGCCTGCTTCTCCGGAAACGCGCCCCGGCGTACGATGAGCGGCGCAGGCGCCACCGCCTGCGCCACCCGGACACCTGCATGAAATCACATCACCCGCTCACGACCGAAACATGGCGCATGGACGACGCCACGGCCGCCACCTGGATCGGCGCGGCCCACCTCGGTCGCCGCAAAAAGTATGACAAGGGCGCCACGATCTACCGACAGGGCGAGCCGGGCACCACGTTCTACTTCCTGCTGTCGGGCCGCGTACAGGTTTCGATCTTCCAGCGCGACGGTGCCGAATTCATTCTCGAAGTCATGGGGCGCTGGTCGATGTTCGGCGAAAGCCCGGCGGTCGACGGCCATCCCCGGATCGCCACGGCGATCACGGTCGAGGATGCCGAGCTGCTCGAATTCGACATCCGCGCGATCGAGGACGCGATACCGTCGTCGCCCGAGCTCGCGATGGCGCTGCTGCGCGTGATCGCGCTCAAGCAGCGCGTCCTGGCCTCGCGCATCCAGTACCTGGCCCTCCCCAAACCGGACATGCGCATCGGCGAACTGCTCGGCAGGCTGTCGGATCTCTATGGCGAACCGCACGACGGCCGCACGCTGATCACGATCCCGCTCACGCACGAGCAGATCGCCGCGATGACGGGCGCCACGCGCGTGACCGTCACACGCGCGCTGAAACGGCTCGTCGACCTCGGCGCGATCGAGATCCGGCAGCGGCGCATCTGGGTGACGGATGCGTCCCGGCTGCTCGGCTAATTTGTAAACGCCTATACAGACTTCCCTTCGGGGCGCCGGTAAAGTCCGCGCATCGGCTGTCCGCTGGAGGACGCCCCACCTCGTGAAGGAGAAATCATGAACGGTATCGAACGGCTGCGCCTCCCGGAAGACGATCCGACGTTCGGCGGCAATCGCATCTTCGACCTGTTTCAGTATTCGCCGGCAGTCACCGCCAACGGCCTCGTGTTCATCGCCGGGCAGGTCGGCCTGTGCGCCGACGGTTCGATCCCGGCGTCGCCCGTCGAGCAGATCGACGCGGCGTTCCGGCGCGTCGAAGCGATCCTCGCGCATCTCGGCCTGGATTTCTCGGATGTCGTCGAACTGGTGTCCTATCACGTCGATATCGGCATGCACCTTGCCGACTTTCGCACGGTGAAGGCGCAATACATGCGCGCCGACTTCCCCGCCTGGACGATCCTCGGCGTCGCTGCGCTGGCACGACCTGAATTCATTGTCGAGATCAAGATCGTCGCAGCGACCCGCAACGCGTGACGCCCCTTGCGCGTGCATGACAATCAGGAGTTCGATATGAATCACCCGGTCAAGACTGACGGATTCGCGTTCGTCGAGTTCGTTTCATCCGCGCCCACCGAACTGGTCGACCTGCTCGAACGCTTCGGCTTTCGTGTCTCCGGACGATCGCGACACGACATGGTCCTGATGACGCAAGGCGCTGCCGCGTTCGTCGTGAACGGCAACCCGAATGCGTTCCGGGATCGACATGGCGCGTCCGTGCGGGCGATCGCGATTCGCGTCGACGACGCGCGCCGCGCACAGGAGCAAGCGCTGGCAGGCGGCGCCCGCGTCGCGCGGCCTGAGTCCGAAGGGGCATTCGTCGTCGATACGCCGACCATTCTGGGTATCGGCGACAGCCTCGTGTATTTCGTCGACACCGATATCCGCGACGTGTTCAGCCTGCCGGTCGATCCGCATCGCGCACCGGCAGGCGACGCGCGCATCGTCGCCATCGATCACACGTCGAACATCGTTCAACCGGAGAACCTCGACCGCTGGGCGGATTTTTACCGCGACACCTTCGGTTTCGACGAACGGCAATACCTGGAAGTGAAGGGTCGAGCGACCGGCATGCGTGCGCGCTCGATGGTCAGCCCGTGCGGACGCGTGTCGATTCCGGTCGCGGCCGCCGCGCACGACCAGCCCGGCGTGCTGAACCAGAACGACGAGTTCATTCGCGACTACGGCGGAGAAGGCATCCAGCATATCGCGCTGCTGAGCGCCGATATCGACGCGACGCTCGACAGTCTCGCCGCGGCCGGTATCGCGTTCATGGCCGCGCCTTCGCCGCACTACTACGCCGGCATCGATGCGCGGCTGCCCGGACACGGTCTCGACGTGGAACGGCTGGCCACGCGCGGCATTCTCGTCGACGGGAAAGGACCGGGGCACATCCTGCTCCAGCGCTTCACGCGGCGCCAGATCGGCCCCGTGTTCTTCGAGATCATCGAGCGGCGCGGCGAGGACGGGTTCGGCGAAGGCAATTTCAAGGCGCTGTTCGAATCGCAGGAACAGGATCAGCAGGAGCGCAGCAAGCCGCAATGAAAGCGGGCCACGGACCGTTGCTTCGCGGCATCCGCAAGCGCCCCGCGCCCCGCCATGCCTGACGCGCGCAAGCAGAATCCGTCGCGACACGACGTTGCGCGCCCCATGCGCCGCCCCGCTTCAACACCACCTGCCCCACTCGAACCCGTGTCGTTTACAACCCGGTTCCGGGCGCATGACCGATAGTCGGGCGCGCCCGTTTCTCTAAACTGGTTCCCACAACAAACCTGCCCGGTGTCGCCCGCAGCGCGCGTCACTTCACCGACATCGAGGCGCCCCGAGACATCCGCCTTCGCTGTCCATCGGCCCGCACGACTCCACTGCACACCAGCCCGGCCGGCTGCCAAGGCAATTCCAGGAGAGTTCATTGAGCCCGTCGCAAGCGCACCCCGCGAGAGCCCGGTCTTCGCGCAAGTCCGTCAAGCTGGATGACATCACGATCGTCGACCCTGCCGTCCTCAAGCGCGCGGTCGGCGCGATGGCGTTCGGCAACGCGATGGAATGGTTCGACTTCGGCGTCTACAGCTACATCGCCGTCACGCTCGGCAAGGTGTTCTTCCCGTCCAGCAGCCCGTCCGCGCAGCTGCTCGCGACCTTCGGCACGTTCGCGGCCGCATTCCTCGTGCGCCCGCTCGGCGGCATGGTGTTCGGCCCGCTCGGCGACCGCATCGGCCGCCAGCGCGTGCTCGCCGCCACGATGATCATGATGGCCGTCGGCACCTTTGCGATCGGCCTGATTCCCAGCTACGCGTCGATCGGCATCATGGCGCCCGTGCTGCTGCTCGTCGCCCGCCTCGTGCAGGGCTTCTCGACCGGCGGCGAATACGGCGGCGCGGCCACCTTCATCGCCGAATTCTCGACCGACAAGCGCCGCGGTTTCATGGGCAGCTTTCTCGAATTCGGCACGCTGATCGGCTATACGCTCGGCGCGGCCACCGTCGCCCTGCTCACGGCGACGCTGTCGCAGGAAGCGCTGCTGTCGTGGGGCTGGCGCGTGCCGTTCTTCATCGCCGGCCCGCTCGGCCTGGTGGGCCTCTATATCCGGCTGAAACTCGAGGAAACGCCGGCCTTCAAGAAGGAAGCCGAAGCACGCGAAGCGGACGAACGCGCGCGGCCGAAGCAACGCTTCGCGACGCTGCTCGTCGAGCAATGGAAGCCGCTGCTGCAATGCGTCGGCCTCGTGCTGATCTTCAACGTGACCGACTACATGGCACTGTCATACCTGCCGAGCTACCTGTCGGCGACGCTGCATTTCCGCGAGTCGCACGGCCTGTTCATGGTGCTGCTCGTGATGGTGTTGATGATGCCGATGACGCTCTATACCGGCCACCTGTCGGACAAGGTCGGCCGCAAGCCGGTCATGATGGCCGGCTGCGTGGGCCTGCTCGTGCTGGCGGTGCCGGCGCTGATGCTGATCCGCACCGGCGGCATGCTGCCCGTGTTCGGCGGAATGCTGATCTACGGCGTACTGCTGTCGACGTTCACCGGCGTGATGCCGTCGGCACTGCCCGCGCTGTTCCCCACGCGGATCCGCTACGGCGCGCTTGCGATCGGCTTCAACGTATCGGTGTCGCTGTTCGGTGGCACGACGCCGCTCGTCACCGCGTGGCTGGTCGACCGCACCGGCGACCTGATGATGCCCGCGTACTACCTGATGGGCGCATCGTTCATCGGCATCGTGTCGGTGCTCGCGCTGCGCGAGACGGCACGCCAGCCGCTGCCCGGCTCCGCGCCGTGCGTGGCCAGCCGCGCGGAGGCGCTGAGCCTGATCCGCGGGGAATCGGGCGACGCACGCGGCCGCGATCGCAAGCTCGCCGCACTCGGCGAACGCGCGTAGCGCGACGTGCGGCTGCTCGTCAGTACGCGTCGTGCAACACGGTCGAGCGTCGGTACGAGGTAAAGGGCAACGCGGAAACGACCGCGGCGCCGGACCACCTCGGTCGTCCGGCGCCGCGACGGGCGAAACACGCGATCGGAGAATCAGAACACCGCGTGCCCGCTGATCAGGCTCGGCAGCCAGGTCGAGAAGAACGGCAGGTACGTGACGATGTTGATCGCACTGAAGATCGCGAGATAGTACGGCCACGCCATCTTCGTGGTCTCGCCGATCGACACGTTGCCGATCGCGCAACCGACGAACTGCACCGAGCCGATCGGCGGGTGCACGAGGCCGAGCGAGCAGTTCAGCAGCAGCATGATCCCGAACTGCACCGGCCCGACGCCGCACGCCATCGCGATCGGCAGGAACAGCGGCGTCGTGATCAGGATGTGCGCGGCCATGTCGACGAACGTGCCGAGGAATACCTGGATGATGTTGATGTACAGCAGCATCAGCCACGGCGCGGCGGTCGACTGCTTCAGCAGCCCTTCGATCGCATCCGGAATCTCCAGGTACGACATCTGGAAGCGCAGCATGTTGGACACCGCGATCAGCAGCAGCACGACGCCCGTCGTGCGCGCCGCATGCGACAGCGCGCGGCGCAGCTTCTCGGCCGTCAGCGTGCGGTAGACCACCGCGGTCAGCACGAGCGAGTACACGACGGCGATCGCGGCGGCTTCGGTCGCGGTCGCAATCCCCTTCGCGACGCACACGAGGATGATCGCGATCACCATCAGCCCGGGCACCGCACCGACGAAGCTGCGCAGCACCGCATACCAGCCGGGAAACGCGGGCAGCGCCGACGATCCGTCTTCCCGGCGCGGATAGCCGTGACGCACGGCCTGCCAGTACGCGGCGGCGAGCACGAAGCCCATCACCCACAACACCGGCAGCAGCCCCGAGAACAGCAGGTCGCCGATCGACACGCCGCTCACCGGCTGGCCGTGCAGCATGCCGGTGATGCCCTGCGCGGCGAACGCATAGATGATCATGTTGGTCGACGTCGGCATCAGCGCGCCGGCGAGCGACGCATGCGTCGTCACGTTCACTGCATACGCGGCGCTGTAGCCTTCGCGCTTCATCAGCGGAATCACCACGCCGCCCATCGCCGACGTATCGGCGGTCGGCGAGCCCGACACGCCGCCGAACAACGTACAGGCGACGACGTTCGCCATCCCGAGGCCGCCGCGGAAGTGGCCGACGGTCGCCTGCGCGAAGCGCAGGATCCGGTCCGCGATGCCGCCGTGCAGCATCAGTTCGCCGGAGAAGATGAAGAACGGCACCGCGAGGAACGAGAACGCATTCATCCCCGAAATCATGGCCTGCATCGCGGTCGCGATCGGCAAGCCTTCGACCATATAGGTCAGCACGCAGGCTATCCCGAGCGCGAACGACACGGGCACGCCGAGCACAAGGAAAATCAGAAAACTGACGGACAGGATCGCGAGTTCCATGGCGTTATTGTCCCGGCGAAGAACGACGAAGCGCGAGCAGGTGCTCGAGCGAGAAGAGGATGATCGCGATCGCCGCCGGCATCGCGATCAGGTAGCGCACGCCTTCGGGCAGCCCGATGATCGGAATGCGGTCGCCCATCGTTTCGGCGGCCATGCTGCCGCAGCCGACCATGATCATGATCGCGAACGCGATCAGGCTCAGGTGCTGGATCGCGATCACCACCGTGCGCGATTTCGGCGGCAGCCGGCGCACGAGCGAATCGAGGCCGATATGGCCACCGTCGCGCACCTTCATCGCCGCACCGAACATCGCGATCACGATCACGAGCAGCAGCGCGATCGGCTCGACGAAATCCGGCGCGTTCTCGAACACGTAGCGCATCACGACCGCGTAGAACACCAGCACCGTCAGCACCGCGAGGCACGCCGACGCGATCACGGCCAACACGCGGAAC
>NZ_CAJNKE010000001.1 GCF_905232215.1 Burkholderia sp. LMG 13014 | reverse complement strand
GCCGCCGGAGCCCGTGCCGAACACGTCCCGGTCATCGCGGCCAACAGGTGTTTCACGGATTTTTCCATGAACCTACTTTCGAGTAACATAGTTACGATTCGGTAGATTCTAGGTTTTGAACGATACTTCACCATCCGTACTTTCCCGCGTTTGCCTCATGTCCAATCCCCCTTCGGCGCCCAAGTCCCGACGCCCCGCCGACACCGCGTCACCCTGGACGCCCGCCACCGAGCGCGAACAACAGCGCGAAGCAAAACGCAACGCGGTGCTGTCGACCGCCGCCCGGCTCTTCAACGAGCGGGGGTTTCACGCGACTTCGCTCGACGACATCGCGGCCGAGCTGCACGTCAGCAAGCCGACGCTCTACTACTACGTCAAGAACAAGGACGACATCCTGTTGCAGTGCGTCCGCAAGGGCCTGGAGATGGTGCTGGAGGGCATCGAGCAATCGCGCAGCGCAGGCGGCAAGGCGGTCGACCAGCTGGTCGCGTCGATGAACGTGTATGCGCGGATCGTCACGATGGATTTCGGCATGTGCCTGATCCGCGTGGGCGACGACGAGTTGCCGCCCGACAGCCGCGCGGCGTTGCGGCAACTCAAGGCATCGATCGACCAGCAGTTCCGCCGGCTCGTGGCGGAAGGGGTCGACGAAGGTTCGCTGGCGCCGTGCGATCCCAAGATGGCAGCCTTCGTGATCGGCGGCGCACTGAGCTGGATCGGGCGCTGGTATCAGCCCGGCGGCGAATACACGCCCGAGCAGATCGCGGAGCACTGCATTGCGACGCTCACCGGTGGCCTGTTGCTGCGTCGGGAAGCGGGGGTCAAGTGAAGGCGTAATCGGGCCGCGCTCGGCGGAGCGACAGGATCGGGCCGCCACGCCGGTCGGCCGCAGTCGGCTGGATGCCGTGCCGAGAGTGACCGGTACGCAGGCCAACCTGGATGTCGGGGACGCGCGTTATCGATACGCTCGCCCAGCATGCCCACGGGCGGCCCCGTCGATCATCGGCCGCGTGAGTCCCGTGAGTCCCGCGGGTCCAGCGGGTCCGTCGGATGCGCGACCCGCATGCCCGCGCCATCACCACGCGGCAAACACGTCCTGCGCGATCCCGAAGCCCGTGCTCATCCCGGCGCCGCTCGTCACGACGACGACGCGCGTGCCGTCGTCCGGCGTTTCGATCACGCAATCGGCATCGGATGCCGACGGATAGCTGCCGGTCCAGCGCTCGATGACGTCCAGTTCCGGCACATCGAGCGTCTCTTGCAGCAGGCGCAGGATCTGCGCATCGATCTCCTGCGTCGCGAACGGCAGCGGCGCGGCGCCGTATTCGTGCGAGTCGCCCACGACGAGACTGCCGTCGGCGCTCTGCACCGCGATCAGGTGGATGCCGTAACCGAGGCACACGGGTTCTTCCGCCTTCAGGCGCGTGCGCAACGCGTCGGCCGCGGGCAGCGCCGCGAAACCCGAGTAACGCAGCAGGCTCAGGTCGCTCATCACCGCGGCGCGCAGCGTCAGTGCGCGTCGTGGCCGCACGCGCAGCATCTGCAACTGGCACAGCCGGACCTGATGCTGCGCGAACCAGTCGCCATACAGATGACGGCTGTCCGCATTGCCGCAGACGATCACGCGCTCCGCGTGCAGCACACCGCGCGACGTACGCACGGACGGCGTGCGCACCTCGTGCACCATCTCGCCGTAGCGGAACCGCACGCTGAAGCGCTCCGTCAGCCACGCCGCCAGCAACCCGATCGCGGTACGCGGCTCGATGCGCAGTTCATGCGGGCTGTGCAGCACACCTTGCGCGCCGTCCAGCCGCAACGCCGGCGCCACGGCCGCCGCTTCGCCGGGCGTCATGACCCGGCAGCCGTCGGCCATGCCGGTCTGCATGAAAGCGTCGATCAGGTGCAGCGCCTCGGGGCGACGCGCAATCAGGTGGAGGCCCTGGTGAAGCACGTCGATGCCGGCTTGCGGCGCCACGTCCGCCCAGACCTCGCGGCTCGCGCGCGCACGCCGCCAGCTGTGCTCGGCGTGCTGCCCGGTGACGGTGACGAACCCGAAATTGCGGATCGACGCGCCCACGCATGCGGCATCGCGCTCGATCACGCAGACGCGCAACCCCTTGCGTGCCGCCGTATAGGCATGGGCGAGGCCGACGATACCCGCGCCGACGACGATCACGTCATAAGAATCTGCCGCTGCGATGGCGTTCACGATTGCACGTTCCTTTTGTCGAGATGACACGCGCCGCCCGTCGGGCCGTGCGCATCGGTTGCCGCTCGCCGCGTCCCATGGACGGCTCCCCGGGAGCGGGGCGAACGGGCCGGCTCGTGCTGCTCGTCCCCGGGACGGTCGCCCGATCCCGCACTATCGCGCCGCAAGATGACATCCGAATGAAAAACCGCAAAATCGCATGAATTGACACATTTTGCCATTACACGACATGGCGGAAATCTGCGCCGACCTGCCGGGTCGCCGCATTCGCATGTGTCGCATTCACGTCGCCCGAATCCGCTGTCGGCGTAGGGATGACATGCCGAAATATCCCGACTGTATTGCGTGAATGCGCTTTTCACGCACATCGGAACAGCATGCCGCGCAACATGCGCTCGCCCGCGCAGCGGGTCCGCATTGGATCGCCCTGGCCCGCCATGCGCCGTGGCAACTTAAGCCAATTCATGCTGTTTTGTGGTTTTTCATGTGCATGTCACCAAGGATCGCAACACTGCCGTGTCGCCGGTAACCGCGTCGCCGGAAATCCGGCCGACTCCGGCTGACGGACACAACGAAGGGTCGGCAGGCTCGCCTCGAGCGGTCGGATCGGCTTTTCAATTGATTCACAGTCCTTAATTAAACACGCATCGCTCTCGCATGGAAAATTCAACGATGAAGAAGTTCGCACTGTCCGCTCTCTCGCTGTCGCTGCTGGGTGTCGCCGGCGTGGCGCACGCACAGTCGAACGTCACGCTGTACGGCGTGATCGACACGTCGATCACGTACGTTCACGGCAACGGCGGCACGGGCAACAATCTGTGGCAGATGGGCACCGGCAACCTGTCGGGCAGCCGCTGGGGCATGAAGGGCAGCGAGGACCTGGGCGGCGGCCTGAAGACCGTGTTCCAGCTCGAAAGCGGTTTCAATTCGGGCACGGGCCGCCTTGGCCAGGGTGGCCGCATGTTCGGCCGCCAGGCGTTCGTCGGCCTGCAGAGCAGCCAGTACGGCACCGTCACGCTCGGCCGCCAGTACGACCCGGTCGTCGATCTGGTTCAGGGCGTCACCGGCGACAACTATTTCGGCGGCATCTTCGCGACGCCGGGCGACGTCGACAACAACGACAACAGCCTGCGCGTGAACAACACGGTCAAGTACACGTCGCCGGTGCTGGCCGGCCTGCAGGTCGAGGCGATGTACGGCTTCGGCGGCGTCGCCGGCTCGACGGGCTCGGGCCTCACGTACGCAATCGCAGCCGCGTACAACAACGGCCCGCTGGGCATCGCCGGCGGCTACTTCTACACCAACAACGTGAGCGGCGCCGCACGCGTCGCGGGCTGGAGCGGCTCGTCCGACGCGATCTTCGACGGCCCGATCAACAGCGGCTACCTGAGCGCGAAGAGCATCGGCATCGCGCAGGTCGCGGGGCAGTACGCGATCGGCCCGGTCACGCTGGGCCTCGGCTACAGCAATGCGCAGTACCGCCGCGACGGCGATTCGCTCGCCGGCTTCGCCAATACGCAGAAGTACAACACCGGCCGCGCATTCGTCACGTACCAGGCATCGGCACCGCTGCTACTCGGTGTCGGCTATGCGTACACGAAGGCGAGCGGCAACGTCGACGCGAAGTATCACCAGGTGTCGGTGGGCGCCGACTATTCGCTGTCGAAGCGCACCGACCTCTATCTGATCGGCGCGTACCAGCATGCGAGCGGCCAGCAGCAGGTCGTGAACGCAAGCGGACAACTGGTCACGCAGGATGCGCAGGCGTCGATCGGTTCGTACGGCTATGCCGGCACGAAGTCGCAGGAGATCGTCGCGCTGGGCCTGCGTCACAAGTTCTGATCGCGATGTTGCTTGGCCCCGGGTGCGTGCCTGCATCCGGGGCCGCCGCCGTTGGATTGCGCTGCGCGCCACCGGCACGTGCCCGCCCGCTCATACGGCTGCGGTTGCGCGTTGCGCAACGTGAGCATGGAGCACGTGCCGGTCAGCTGGCCGCTCGGGATCTCGTTCGAAGCCACCTTGCCCGCTCGCCCAGCCGTCGCTTCCAGTCCGGCGCGAGCCCGACGACTTCATTCAGCGCGGCCAGTTCGTCCGCATCCGGCCGGCCCGCGCGCGCGTGCAACATGCGGGCTCCAGCCACTCAAGCGTCCTCATCGCATCGACTTGCGCTTGCGGATCGCCTCGCCCTCGAGCAGCACCGCACCCTGCCCTCGCTCGCGTAACGCGTCGCCCGGGTTTCTCAGCGGGCAATCCTTCATCGACAGGCACCCGCAACCGATGCACCCATCCATCTGGTCACGCAACTGGGTGAGCCGCTGGATCCTTTCGTTCAGCAGGTCGCGCCATCCTGTCGACAGCCGCCGCCAGTCCGCCGCGCTCGGTGCCTTGCGGGATGGAAGTTCGTCCAGCGCGGCCTTGATCGTGTCGAGCGGAATACCCGCGCGCTGCGCGACCTTGATGATCGCGACCCGCCGCAGCACGTCGCGCGCGTAACGGCGCTGGTTGCCGTCGGTACGCCAGCCGTGGATCAAGCCCTTGGCTTCGTAGAAGTGGATTGACGATACGGCCACCCCGCTGCGTTGGGCGACCTCACCTACCGACAAAGGCACCTGCACGTCGATTTTCATGTTCCGCACCTGTTGACCTCAACATTGGTTGAGGTTTTATAACGGATACCGATGCGCGTTTCAATCTGGCCGCCGCCTGACGCGCGCACGAATCGGAGAAAACATGGATATCGACGACGCGATGAACGAGCAACCTGCATCGGCCGCTCCTCCGGACGTCAGCACACCGGCGCACAACGCCGGCTGGAATGCGCTGCTGTCCGGTGCGAACGGCATGCGATCGCTGGCACTGGCCGGCGGTGTCGCGCTGCATGCGATCAACATCTACATCGCGACCACCATCCTGCCATCGGTCGTTCGAGACATCGGTGGGCTCGAGTACTACGCATGGAACACGACGCTCTTCATGGCCGCGTCGATCGTCGGTGCACCGCTGTCCGCGAATGTGCTGGGCCGCTTCGGGCCGCGCGCGGCCTACCTCATTGCACTCGTCGTGTTTTGCGGTGGCACGCTCGCGTGCGCGAGCGCGCAGACCATGCCGTGGATGCTCGTCGGCCGCACCGCGCAGGGGTTCGGCGGAGGCATCCTGTTCGCGCTCAGCTATGCATTGATCCGCGTCGTGTTCGACACGCGCCTGTGGTCGCGCGCGATGGCGATGGTGTCCGGCATGTGGGGCATCGCGACACTCTGCGGGCCGGCAATCGGCGGCATCTTCGCGGAGTCGGGTACGTGGCGGCTCGCGTTCATCGCATTGCTGCCCGTCGCCGCCGCACTGGCGCTGATCGTCAGGCTACCCGCGCATGAAGCGCCCCGCCAGCCAGCATCCCGGCCCGCGCTCGGCAAGATCCTGCTGCTCGCCGCCTCCGTGCTCGTCGTGTCCGTGGCCAGCCTGTCGACGGCGCGCGCCGCGAACATCGCGGGCGTCACCGCAGGCCTTGCGATCGCGGCGCTGATCGCACGGCTCGAGCGCAACGCGACGATCCGGCTGCTGCCGATCGGTGCCTACAGCGTCCGTGCACCGCTCGGCGCCATTTACGCGTGCATGAGCCTGCTCGTGATCGGGATCACGACCGAGGTCTTCGTTCCGTATTTCCTGCAGGTCATTCATGGCTACCCGCCGCTGATTGCCGGCTACCTGACCGCACTGATGGCCGCAGGCTGGACGGTCGGCTCGATCTTCAGCTCCGGGCGCGGCTCACGCGCCGCGCAGGTACTCGTGCGCAGCGGACCGCTGGTCGTGATGCTTGCGCTCGCCGCGCTTGCGTTCGTCGTGCCGCAGCCGCCCCCGCCCGGAGCAGCGGCCGGCGTGGCAATCCTGTGTACGGCACTCACCGCGGTAGGCGTCGGCATCGGCGTGGGGTGGCCGCACCTGCTCACGCAGGTCCTGACACATGCACCGGCCGGGCAGGAAGACCTTGCATCGACCTCCATCACGACCGTACAACTCTATGCGACCGCGATCGGCGCCGCGCTCGGCGGTCTCGTCGCCAATCTCGCCGGTTTCTCGACGCCCGGCGGGCTCGCCGGTGCGCAGCAGGCGGCCGTGTGGTTGTTCGCCACATTCGCTGCCGCGCCGCTGCTGGCCGCTGTCGTCGCACGCCGAGTGGCGGTTCGATGATGGACGGGCGGCTCGCCATTTCTGCCGCCTGTCTCGAAACGACAATTCGACTTGACGGAATACCCGCCATGACCGTGAACCGGCCGTGACGCACGTCATTGCGCCATCCTGACTATCACGGCCGACCACCCAACGCAGGATCGTCCCGCATCCGACGCGGAAAGCACGCCTCACTGCCTGGAGATCAACGACCGGTGAGGACTTTCCCGGCTGTCCCGGCCAATATTGAAACGATAGAATTTCCACGATTTCCGCACCGGAATCCAGCTGCGCCCAGCAGACTGCGACAGGTTCGAATGCGATTTCAATCCCGAATCCGGATCTCGATCGACCCGAACGACCTTGCCGACAAGCAGCAACGAAACAGGAAACGCACATGGACAGCCGTCGATCGAGTCCCCCCCATCACGACCGCGCGCCCAGGATCTACGTCGTGGACGACGACGAAGCGGTACGCGTATCGCTGCGCTGGCTGCTCGAATCGGTCGGACACCAAGTGGATGTGTTCTCGAACGGGCGCGAATTTCTGTCCGGCGCCGATCCGGAGATTCCCGGCTGCCTGCTACTCGACATTCGGATGCCGTACATGGGTGGATTCGAATTGCAGGAAAGCATGCGCGCCGCCGGATTCCGGCTTCCGATCATCTTCCTGACCGCGCATGGCGACATTCCGATGACCGTTCGCGCGATGAAGGGCGGCGCCTATGATTTTCTCGAGAAACCCTACAACGACCAGGACCTGATCGACAAGGTTGCCGACGCGCTGAAGGTCGGCCTGCGCGAATACCGGCAGGCCCAGGCGGACAGCCAGACGCAGGGCCTGCTCAAGCAGCTGTCGGCACGCGAACGCGAGGTGTTCGACCTGCTGATCGAGGGCAAGGCATCGAAGGTGATCGCGGCCGAACTGAACATCAGCTACAAGACCGTGGAAGTGCATCGCGCGCACATCCGCGAGAAGCTCGGTGCCACGTCGCTCGCCGAGCTCGTGCGGCTCGGGATGCGCGGCACCCCGCAGCACGAAGAATGAACCGCGGCCGAGCCGGCCGCGGTCCGTGCCGCGGGACGGGCCGGCCGGATGCCGCGCAGGTCAGCCCTCGACCTGCCCGCGTGCCGGGTTCATGCGCTTCAGCATGCCGACGCGCAGCACCGGATACAGCACGAACGACGTGATCAGCGACGTAAAGAACTCGATCGGCACGACGCGTTCCAGCACGTAGTGCGCCAGCACGAAACCCGCCGCCACCGTCACGACACCGGCCCAGTTGATCTCCTCGTCCGCCGGTGCGGAGCAGCCCGGCATGCGGCCGACGAGCAGATAGTCGGCGATGATGATTCCGGCGAACCCGGTCGTCAGTACGCCGAGCACGGTGATGAACGCGTTGAACCACGCGAGGATCGAGCCGACCAGCATCAGGCAGGCCAGCACGTTGGCCAGCACGACGAACGTGAAGCGGCCGGGCCGCCAGTTGAACAACGCGTCCGCGAGATTGGTCAGTGAAAGCGACGCGCTGTACGTATTGAGCACCTGCGCCTTCGACTGTGCAAACACCATCAGCAACGTGCCGAACAGGCCGCCGAACACGATGAACGCGACGGCGACGCTGTCCGGACTTTGCAGCGCAAGCGTTCGCGCGGCAGCCTCGGTCATCCCGCCCGCCTTCATGTGATGGGCCACGATCTGGTCCATGCCCGCATACATCACGATCCCGCCGACGGCGACCATCACGACATCCATGAAGACGTTGCCGATCACCGCCGCAATCGCGATGTCCCGCGACGATTTCGCATAGCGCCCGAGATCGGCGTCGATCAGCGCCAGCGCGCCGGCCGATCCGATCATCACGTTCACGCAGAAACTGAACTTGCCGACGTCGGTATCCGCGCCGAGCGCGTGAAGCACGGCGACCGGCATCTGCGCGCCGAACTGCGTGACCGACGCCCACGATTGTCCGGACGCGGCGATGACTTCGACCATCATGTAGGCCAGCACGGCGAGGAACGCGAGCAGCGCCAGCGACGACACGCGCGCGACCAGCCTGAAGCCGAAGGCCGTCAGCAGGATCCACGCCACCGACAGGATGCCGTACACGAGCATGCGCATGTCGAGCGTATCGGGCCGGTCGAGATAGAACAGGAAGCCCTTGTAGAGCAGCGCGTTCTCGAGGGCGATGAAGCCGGTGATCATGAAGCCGAACACGAGCGCGAGCAGCGCCGAGCCGCGCGACCCGAGGCCGTGCCGGCGCGACAGCACCGTGCTCGACAGCCCGGTGCGGTACGCGATATGGCCGGCGCCCCAGCCAAGCAACGCACCGGCGACGGCGACGAATACGCCGGCGAGCAGGCCGATCCGGATGCCCGCGACGAACGTGACGAGCGCACCGACGAACAACTGGATCAGCGTCGTGACGATGCCCGCGGTACTCCACGACAACTGCAGCCAGTTCTGGCGCTCGTTGTCCGGCACGGCCTCCAGCGCATGATCGTCGGTACGCGAAGTGAGATTGGATTCGTTATGCATGGTGACGTCCTCCGGGCTCAGAAAAGGTGGCGCATGCCGATGCGCACGGCCGTCTGGTTGCCGCCGGCGGCGGGCGCCGACAACCCGGAGATCCATGCGTTCGCGTCGGCATTGCCGCTCGCGCGCTGGTACACGAGATTCGTGTAGATATCCGTACGCTTCGACAGCCAGTAGTCGAGCGTCACGCCGAACTGATGCGCCTTGTTATTGCCGAGCTGCGCATTGCCCTTCATGTACTGGTAGTCGCCATGCACGATCGTGAACGGCGAAAACATGTAGTCGATGCCGGCCTGATAGACGTCGACGTGCGCGTTGCTGAACGTGTTGCGCGTGTTGGTATACATCGCGTCGAGCTGCAGCTTGCCGATCGTGTACCGGCCGCCGAGCCCCCAGTTGCGGATGCCGTCGCGTCCGTTGTTGATCGACGGATCCTTCGCATAGGTGTAGGCCGCATTGAGCCCGAGCGGCCCGTTCGCATAGTTGACGCCCGCGCTGATCGTGCTGTCGGTCCCGAACGAGCCCGCGACGCCGCCGAAGCCGTACATCACGCCGGCATCGAGCCCGCGGTAGTCCGGCGTCACGTACTTCACCGCATTGGCGACCCGGAACGCACCGGCGACGCGGTTGAAATCGAGGCCGCCATACGGCGTGCCGAGCCCCTGGAACGGTCCCTGCTGCAGGTTGTACAGGCTGACGTAGCCGAGCGACTGACCGAGACGCTTCGCGGACAGCGACTCGAACATGAACTCGTACTGGTTGCCGAACGTCAGCGTGCCCCACGGGCTTGCCAGGCCGACATACGTCTGCCGGCCGAACGTGCCGCCGCCGATCGACTGGCCGTTCTCCAGGCCGAACTGGCCTTCCAGCTTGAAGATCGCCTTGAGCCCTCCGCCCAGATCCTCGCTGCCTTGCAGGCCGAACAGATTGGGCACCTGCATCCCGGTCGACATCACCGTGTTGCGGTTCCCGCCCTGATTGCTGATGAAGGTCACGCCGGCATCCAGCACGCCGTACAACGTGACGCTGCTTTGCGCGGCGGCCGCCAGCGGCACGCCCATGACGGCAATCGCCATCCATCTGGTTTTCTTCACTGAGTGTCTCCCGGGGTTTCAGTCGTTCGATTCATGCCTGCAGACGCTTGCCGGAAACGGCCGGCGCGATGCATCGACGCACCGGCCGTTCCGCTCGCGAATCCTGCGAATTCGCAGCGACTCCAAGTTAAGAAGCCGAAATTGCTGCCGACATTCGGTCGCGCACGTAAGAAACTAGATGGGAATACTTATTTGTCTTCTGATTCGATTCGGCACCCGTGCGGTGCGGCGGCGCACGAAAAAAAGCCGCGTTCGCACGCGGCCGGATGAAGCACCCTGTCTTCGCGGGTTCGCCGATCGGGTCAGGAAGACGGACGAGGCAACCACGCCGCGTCGTGTCGATGAATGAGCCGAAGATCGAGCAACACGCTCCGGAAACGCCACTGCCCTTCGTCGATCGCAACGCGGCTGTCATACGCGCCGCCGATCCAGTGGGCGGCCGGCGGCTCGGCATCGTCGTCGCCCGGGCGGATCTGCGCCAGCTCCCACAAATGCCACCGGCATCGCCCGCTCAGCAACGTCTCGTCGATCTCGATCACCGGCACGGCCATGTAGTGCAGGCTCCAGACGATCTGCTCGCTGCCGATGCGCGCGAGTTGCTCCGCAATGACGTCGCGGCCTTCATGACGCCCGAAACCCCTGGCTTCCCACACCGCGTCGCGACTGAAGAGCGGTGCCATCAATGCGGGATCGTTGCGCCGATCGGCCCCATACGCGTAGCGGCCGACGAGCTGGCCGACGTCGGCGATTGCCTCGAGGCGCGCAATGCGCCGGGCGAGTGTCGATGCGGCCATCGGCCGGTCTCCTTGCAGGAATGCGCCCGATATCCAGCCGGACATCGGGCATGCTTCGGCAGTTCAGTGCCGTGCGTCGCCGTGCTCGGCGACGAAGCGTGCTTCGTCGAAGCTGTACGGTACCTTCGGATCGCCGCGATACAGTTCGATGTGCGGCGCGACTTCGGCGAGCGACAGCGCCAGCGACAGCAGCCGTGCGGCGTCCGCCGGCAATTCGCCGATCGGATAGCGGTCGAGGTACGTCAGGATCGACGGCAGCCGCGGCAGCATGTTGTCGTAGAAGTAGCGCAGTTCGCCGCTCGACGAGCCGATGCGGCGCTGCTGCCGTTCGTTCTGGGTCGGGAGAGCCCACGCCGCGACGAGCGGCTCGAGCATGTCGAATTCCTTCGGAAGCAGATTGTCCATTGCGTGCGTCTCCGTCATTGTTCCATGTACTGTTCGAGGACCTTGTACCCATGTCGCAGCAGGATTTCCTCGTCCTGAAGGAACATGTGCTGCTTGGCGCCGGACGCAAGCGCGGCATGCGTATCCTCCATCGTCGCCGTATCCTCGAGCCATGCGTTGCGCTGCAGCACCTGGGCGAACTCGACAGCCCAGCGTTCGCTGTTGGTCTTCGGCGGCTTCACGTAGTACTTGCCCTCCCACAGCGTCTTGTCGTGCGACAGCGGCCAGAACTGATGGGTGAACCAGATCCCCTCCGAGATGTGGATCAGGATGTTCGGGAACACGACGCTCAGTTCGAACGAGAAGTCGCCCCGGCGGTCGGGGTTCACGCCCGGCGGCAGCATCGACGAGCCGCGTTGCGCGACCAGCGACGCACCCGTGATGCCGTTCGCGATGCCGGCGACCGGCGTCGGCGTGGCATTGAGCGTCAGGCAAATGCCGGTCGTGCGATGCTCGTCGAACAGCGCGACATCGGTCAGCCCGCTCGAGAACACGTTCGGAAACGAACCGGCATGGATGGTCGACACGTGATACGCCTCGGAGAACGCGTCGAGCGCGATCTTCCAGTTGCAGTCGAGCACCGTGTTGTAGCTGAAGCACTGGCTCATCTCATGAAACGGGTAGCCCGCGAGATGCTGTCCGAGGCCGCCGAGATACGCGTGCAGCGAGCGCTCCGGCTGCGCGGCCAGGTTGATGAAGATGAAGCCCTCCCACACCTCCGTATGGACCGGCGTCAGCCCGCTCGACGCCTTGTCGAAACACGGCGGAAAGCGCTCCTCCTCCGGCACCTGCACGAGCTGGCCCTGACCGTCGTAGACCCAGCCGTGGAACCGGCACGTGACGACTGCCGCCTTGTTGCGGCCGAAGGTTTCCTCGCCATGCTCGACGACGACCTTGTTGCCGCGGTGCGAGCAGGTGTTGTGAAAGCCGCGGATCGTGCCGTCCTTGCCGTGCATCAGGATCACCGACGTCTTCGCGAAATGGATCTTCTTGACCTTGTAGTCGCCGACCTTCGGAATTTCCTCGATGCGCCCGACCTTCAGCCAGGTCTTGGAAAACACGCGCGCCTTTTCGCGTTCGTAGAACGCCGGCGATATGCAGGGCTCGACCGGAATCGGCTCCGTGCCGAGTTCCGGATACTTGGCCGCCCATCTCAGGGTATTGGTGGTGGTGTCCATCGCTGCTCCTCTCAATGAATTGATTCGCCTTGCTCGATCGTGTCGACCGTCACGCGGTTCAGGTCCGGTCGTGCGCGCCGTCGTCGAGTCCGTATTGCGCGCGCGCCAGGTGCGCGATGCCGAGGCGTTCGAGAACCGGCATCGGGCACAGGAACGTGACCCGCACGACGCCCGGCAAGCGGCTGATCTCGATCGAACCGGCGATCGTCGCGCGGTTGAGGATCTCGTCGTACGCCAGCCCCGTGACGTTCGTCGCGCGCTGCAAACCGTTCTTGGTCGCGTCGTTGAGCGTGGCGCCCGATCCGATGAAGGTGATCGGCGCGTTCTCCTCGATCTCGCGCTGCCCGTAGCGCGCCGCGAGCGCCGCAACCCGTGCGCGCTGCGCGGCGTTCATCGGCCGCGCCATCGGCGGCAGATCATCCGGTCGCTGCAGCAGGATCGGACCGTCAAGCGTCAGCCCCTTGATCACCTCGACCTGCAGCTCGACCTCGCCCGCGACGTCGGTCGCGTGGCCGGCGATCTCGCCATTGCCTTGCTGCGCATGCATGTCGCCCATGTACACGCCGGCCCCCGGCACCTTGACGGGGCAGATCAGGATCGCGCCCTCACGCACGCTGTTGGTGTCCATGTGGCCGTCGGTCTTGTTCGCATCGAGCGTTTCGCGCGACATGCCGAACGCATGCGGCGCATCGATCAGGAACGCGCCGAAATCGCCCGCGTTGTGCGAGTCCGGCATGTCGACCGACGGGATCGTGCCGATGTTGCCGAGAAACGGCTGCATGTGCGCCGCCAGCCCGCTCATGTCGGCGCGGGCAAGCGAAAGGATCGAATGCTGTTCGGACGAAGCCGGCAGGCGCGCCATCTTTCCCGGCATCCCGGCGATTCGCTGCGCGGCGTCCTTGTCGACGGTCAGCGACACATGGTGCTCGCGGTCGAGCACGATCACGTAGCCGTGACTGAAGCGGAACGCATTGACCTCCGCGCCGCAGACGCTGCAATGGATCGCGTCGTCGCCGGTGCCCTCGACGTGACTCGGCGGGCTTTCGGTACCGCAGGTCGTGCATCGCTTCGCGACGAACGGGTCGCCGACATAGCGGCCCTCGACGAACTCCATCACGCCCGACGACGTTGCGAGCGACGTCACGTCGCAACGCAGGATCTTCAGCGCCACGGCATCGCCGATTTCGGCGCCGTCGACGGCGACCGGCTGCGTGACCTCGTGCCCGCCCTGGAAGATCGGCGTAATCATCGGCCCCCAGCAACCGGGCGGCGTACCCGTCACGATGCGCCCGCCGTTCCTGACCGGACCGAGCATGGTCAGGCGCGGCCCGATGACGCCGCGCGTATACGCGCCGACCTCGACGACGTCCCGCGGTTCTGCCGACGGTGGATGGCTCATGGATGTCTCCTCGCTCGAATGCGGGACGGGGCCTTGCGCCACGTCTTCCGCTTCATGTTGATCAGTGCACTCAAGCGTAAGGAAATCGCCTGCCGGCCGTTATCCGGTCGGTCAATTAGCGCATTAGGTGATAACACTTAACGGCCGGCCGGCCCACGAGTTGCGCGCTTTCGCGGTGCTATGCTGACGGCCGGATTACCCCGGGGCGCCCCTGCCATGCATTCCGTCAGTCAATTGAGCCGGACCAACTACCAGGAGGTCTTCGTCTACGCGAACGACATCATGGTGATCCACGACATGGACAGCGGGGAAATCCTCGAGGCCAATCGCAAGGCATGCGAGATGTACGGGCACACGATCGACGAATTGCGCGGGATGTCGATCGGCGAGCTGACCCGGAACCACTCTCCGTACGACACCGAAGGCGGCCTGAGGCGCGTGTGGGAGGCGCGCGATTCCGGCGACACCGTGATCTTCGAATGGGTGATCCGCAATGCGCAGGGCCGCGAAACGCCTGTCGAAGTGAGCCTGAAGCGCATCACGCTGAACGGGGTCGACCGTGTGATCGCGATGGCGCGCGACATCACCGAGCGCAAGGAAGCGCATGCCGCGCTCAAGGAACGCGAGCGGTACTACCGCAAGCTGATCGAGCGCTCGTCGGACGGCATTGCGATCCTTTCCGCCAACGGCATCATCCGCTTCCTCGGGCCATCGATCCATTCGCTGCTCGGTGTTTCCGCGCGAATGCCGGTGGGCCGCTCCGTCTATGCGTTCATCGCACCGGACAACGTCGACGCGGTGCGCGACACGCTGCGCGCGCTGGCGCCGGACGCGAGCGCCAACCTCGGCTACCGGATCCAGCACCGCAACGGCACGTGGCGCATCCACGAGGCGCGCTGCCGGAACCTGCTCGACGATCCGGCCGTCAACGGGATCCTGGTCAATTTCCGCGACGTCACCGAACGCGTCAGGGCCGAGGAAACGGCCCGCGCCCGCGCGCTCGAACTCAGCCGGATCTCGCGCATCTCGACGACCGGCGAGATGGCCACCGCGCTCGCGCACGAGCTGAACCAGCCGTTCTTCGCGATCGTCAACTTCGTGGCGGGGTGCCGCCGGCGCATCCAGTCCGGCAATTTTTCGGCCGACGATCTGCTGCACGCGCTCGAGCTCGCGCAGCACGAAGCCGAGCGCGCCGGCCGCATCATCAACAAGGTGCGCGAATTCACGTGCAACCGGACCTATCAGCGCCAGTTGATCGACGTGCGCACGCTGGTACGGGACATCGCCGACCTGATCGCGCTACGCGCGCGGCAAAGCGATGTGGCGGTCACGTACGAACTCGACGACGCGCCATGCGAAATCGAGTGCGACGACGTGCTGATCCAGCAGGTCGTGATCAATCTGGCCGTCAACGGGATCGAGGCGATGTCGGGCACGTCGCTCGCGCGCCGCGAACTGTGCATCGCGGTCGCGAGGCGCACCAACGGCAATGTGCAGATCACCGTGTCCGATACCGGCCCCGGCCTGCCGCGCGTGAGCCCGGACCGCATCTTCGCGTCGTTCTTCTCGACCAAGCACACGGGCCTCGGGCTCGGACTGTCGCTGTGCCACTCGATCGTCGATACGCATGGCGGGCACCTGTGGGTCACGAGCGCGGAAGCCGCGCCCGGCACGCGTTTCCACGTGATGCTGCCGCGCTCGGCCGGTGCGACCTGAACGCGGCGACGATAAGCGAAAACCTGTATTCGCTAAGCAGTCGATCCAATTTACCCGTCAGGCAGCCGTCACTACCCTGAAGCCATGACGTCCCGCAGGCAGCGGAACCGGCGCGATATCGCACGCCGGTTCATGGACGTCGACAACCAGGGAACACGATCATGACGGTAGCCGAACATACGATCCATTTTCTTTGCCGCACGTCGGACGTGCCGCACGGATGCGCGAAGCGCGTCGCACTCGACGGCCACGCGCCGGTCGCGGTCTTCAACCTCGACGGCCGGTTTCATGTCACCGACGACACCTGCACGCACGGCGAAGCATCGCTGTGCGACGGCGAAATCGATGGCGACGTCGTCGAGTGTCCGTTCCATCAGGGGGCCTTCGACATTCGCACCGGCAAGGCCGTCGGTGCGCCCTGCATCGTCGATCTGAAGACGTATGCGGTCGTCGTCGAAGACGACGCGATCGGCATTCGCATCGCCGATTGACGGAGGACGACGATATGCAGGAAATCCTTCTCGACGGATCGGTGCACCGCTTTGCGTGCGATCGCGACGACACCCTGCTCGGCGCCGGCTTGCGGGCCGGCCTGGGCATGCCGTACGAATGCACCGCGGGCGCATGCGGCACCTGCAAGTTCGAACTGCTCGACGGCAGCGTCGACGTGCTGTGGGACGATGCGCCCGGGCTGTCGGCGCGCGATCGCGCGAAGGGCCGGCACCTCGCCTGCCAGTGTCGCCCGACGAGCGACTGCCGCATCAAGATCCGGCTCGACGACGCATGCCGCCCCGCGCAACCGCCGCGCAGGCAGGTCGCCACCTTGATCGCGACGGACGACGTCACGCACGATATCCGCGAGTTCCGCTTCCGCACCGATGCGCCCGCGGCCTTTCGTCCGGGACAATTCGCGGTGCTGCACTTGCCCGGGATCGCCGGCACCCGCGCGTATTCGATGGCGAACCTGCCGAACGACGACGGCGACTGGCATTTTCAGGTACGCCGCGTCGAACGCGGCGCCGGTTCGACCGCGCTGTTCGATCGTGTGAAACCAGGCGACCGCGTGATGCTCGACGGTCCGTACGGGATGGCGTTCCTGCGTCCCGAACCGGCTCGCGACGTGGTCTGCATCGCGGGTGGGTCGGGGCTCGCACCGATGCTGTCGATCGCACGCGGCATGGCTCACGCCGGCATGCTTGGCAAGCGCCGCCTGCATTTCTTTTATGGCGCGCGTACGCCACGCGACGTGTGCGGCGACGCACAACTGCGCACGCTGCCCGGTTACGGCGAACAGCTCGTGTTCCACCCGGCGGTATCGTCGCCCGACGATGCCGGCGACTGGTCGGGCCGTACCGGCTTCGTGCACGAATACGTCGAGGACGTCCTCGGCGCGAACCTGGCCGACCACGAGTACTACATGGCCGGCCCGCCGCCGATGATCCAGGCGATGCTGGACGTGCTGCTTGCCCGTCACGGCGTGCCGGCGTCGCAAGTGCACTTCGACCGATTCTTCTGATCCACCCACTCCACGTAACAGGTCACGCACCATGAACATGACCGATACCGTCGGCCTGGTCGCCGGAATACTGACGACCATTTCGTTCGTTCCTCAAGTCGTCAAGATCCGGCGCTCAGGCTCCGCACGCGATATTTCCTACACGATGTACGCGTGCTTCATCGCCGGCGTGAGCCTGTGGCTGTACTACGGCATCGCGATCGGCGCGTTGCCGGTCGCGCTCAACAACGCGGTGGTGTTGCTGCTGGCCGTCACGATCATCGTGCTGAAATATCGCGCCGAAGCACGGGCCGCAGCCGGCAAATCGGGCAATTGAGGTCGGGAGAATGAGAAAGGGCGTCGGTCGGCCACCAGCCGACCGACGCCCGTGCCGTTCAGGCGGCCGGTGTCGTCAGTTCACCGATCGGCGACAGGCCCTGCTCGGGGCCCATCGCCGAATAGCCGCCGTCGACGGCCAGATTCGCGCCGGTGATGAACGACGCCTTGTCGGAGACGAGGAACAATACCGCGTTGGCGACTTCCTCCGGTTCGCCAATGCGGCCGAGCATGTGGAATTTCTGCGCGACGGCATTGGCCCGGCGCTTGTCGCCGCCCGAAATCGCGTCCAGCACGCCCGACCACGTCCAACCCGGCGACACCGCATTGACGCGGATATTGTCGCGCGCCAGATCCAGCGCCTGGCTGCGCGTCAGTTGCAGGATCGCCGCCTTGCTGGCCGGATACAGCCAGCGGCCCGCCTGCGCCGCGGACGCGCTCGTCGAGCCGAAATTCACGACCGCGCCGCCGCCGGCCTCGCACAGGAACGGATAGGCGGCCTGCAACAACAGGCAGGCGCCTATCACGTTGACGTCGAACGCCGCATGCCATTGCGCGCGCGTCGACGACAGCGCGTCGTCGACGTACGCGCACGCGACGTTGACCAGCATGTCGATGCGGCCGAACCGCGCATGCGTCGCCTGCACGCAAGCGCGAATGGCCGCATCGTCGGCGAGGTCGGTCTCGACGAACATCGCGCGTGCGCCGAGCGAATCGGCCAGCGCATGGCCGCGCGCGACGTCGATGTCGGCCACCGCGACCTGCGCGCCACCGTCGCACAGTGCGCGGGCGACCGCCGCGCCGATCAGCGTCGCGCCGCCCGTGACGATCGCGGTCTTGCCTTCGATGCCCCAGCTTGTCGATGGATTCATGTCAGCTTTCCTGTCGGTTCGTGTCCAGCTCGCGCAATGCACCCATGCAGAAGACCAGCGGCGCCTGCTCGTGCCAGCGGAAGCGGTTGACCCGGCCGACGAAGATCGCGTGATCGCCGCCCGCGTGCACGATCTCGTTCTCGCATTCGAACTGGGCGACCGCGCCAGCGATCAGCGGCACACCGCCCTGCCCGTCGACGGTATCGACGCCGGAAAACCGGTCGTCGATCGGCTTGGCAAAGCGCGTGCAGATATCCTGCTGCGAGCCGGCCAGCACGTTGACCGCAAAGAAGCGGCAACGCTCGAACGCGCGCAGGTTCGGCGAGCGGCGCGCCAGGCTCCACAGGATCAGCGGCGGATCGATCGATACCGACGAAAACGAATTCGCCGTCAGGCCGATCCGGCGGCCCTCGTCATCGACCGTCGTGACGACGGTCACGCCCGTCGCGAAGCAGCCGAGTGCGCGCCGGAAGTCGCCCGGTGCCTGCGGAATCTCGTGATGATGGCGCCACGCGTGCGCGACGATGTCGTGGTCATGCCGCATCGCGCGCCACCCGCTCCGCGACGAAGCGCTGTGCCTCCGACAAATCGGCGATCCACGGCCAGAACTCGCGTGGACGCTGAAAGCAGCGCACGAAGTCGTCCGCCACCGCACGCTGCCCCGACGCCGCGCGCAACACGTGCAGGATCGCGTCGCTCGGCGGTTCGAGCAGCGCGTTCGTGAACGCCGTCGTATAGCTGGCCGACGCGTCCCAGAACGCGTCGAAGGTCCGCTGCATCCACCCGGCGTCGAACGGCTCGCGACCGTGCACGTCGATCGCCCGCAGCAGATGGTCCACCATGCGCGACGCGTTGTTCGCGCCCTGCCCGGCAATCGGATCGTTCAGGCAAACCGTGTCGCCGACGCCCATCACGATACGACCGGAAGCGAGGCAGCCGACCGGATGGCGCACGGTCGGTGTAAAGGCGCCCTTGAGCCACGCATTCGGATCGGTCAAGTGCGCATCGTCGAGCAGGCTTGCATCTTCCGGTGCGAAGTCGCGCATCACGCCGCGCGCAATCTCGAGCAGTTCATTGCCGTCCGTCGCGTCCTGGAAACGATCCATGTCTCCGCCCGGACGCGCTTCGAACAGAAAGCTCCGGCATTCGCCCACGCCATGCGAGTAGAACGGCAGCGAAAAGAACTCGCCGACACCGAACACGAAGTTGAACCGCAGCGGCCGGAAGTCTGCCTTCGGCCACGGACGATCGCCGACGATCTGCGGCCCCTTGAGCAGCATCGCCGCGAGATTGCGCGGCGGCTTGTCGTGCACGCTTCGCGCGGCATCGCGCGCGAACAGCGCATTGATCGCCCCCTTGCCGGACGCGATGAACGTCAGATCATTGGCGCCGGCGATCTCGTCCAGCTCGTCGATATCGACCGCGCGAAACACGAGCGTGCCGCCGCGTCGTTCGAATTCCTCAGTCCAGCGCGCAAACTTCGTCCGCTGGTCGATCGCCTGACCCGACCGGTCGTGCAGCCGCCCCTTGACCGTCATCACGCTCGCGCCCGACGGCTCGCGGAAATCGACGAGCATTCCTTCGCCGGCGGGTGCGACGTCTTCCCAGAAATTCAGGCCGAGCCGGCGTTCCCAGTCCAGCGTTTCGTTGAACAGAAACGCGGTGCTCGGGATCCTGCCCGCCAGCAGCTGATCCGGCGTGCGATCCGTATACACCGTGACCTCATGCCCGCGGTCCAGCAAACCGAATGCCAGATGAAACCCGGCCTGCCCGCCTCCTACGATTCCGATCTTTCTCACGTCGCATGCCTCCTGTTTGTTTGGGTTATGCGTAGCGTAGGAGGCCGGACAGGGCCGGTAAATTCGCTCGGCTACTTACGCCCCTAGATGGAAGCACCTATGCGCCATCGCACGGGCACGACGAAAAAAGGGTGCCATGTTGCGGAATATCATCCCGTGGCACGGCGAGTCGGTCCATCGGTGAAGACAAGCGGCCGATCCGTTCACATCGTCATCCATCGCCCCCAAGCGGCTGCCTGGGCCAGATTCCGCACCAATGCCAGCGTGTTACCGGTCGCGCAGATCGGCCACAAACAGGCCGACGTTGCACGCTCCGCGACCGTCGACCGCGAAGTGCAGACGTCCCTTGTTACGACGGGCACCGCCGCCAATTGAGCCGATCGTCGCGTAGCCTGGCACGAACGCGATCAGGATGGTGCCGCTCGCCATGATGGACAGCGTGACGATCGGCGCGTCAGCGGCGCGTGTCGCAGTACATCGTTCCGCCCCGGACTGCCTTACCCCCTCACCCGTGCCCGGTCGCACACGTTTGCGCCCCGTTGCGCGATCGCACGCGCCGACTGGCGGCCACGCCGGCCTCGATTTTCGGTTAACCGTGCCGTTAACCTGGATTTGAACCGCGCCAGAGCCATTGCCGCCGGCCTCCCATACGAGCACGAACATGCCCGCACTCACCTCGATCGAGAAAATTGCCGACTGGGCCGGACGCAACTATCTTGTCGTCGGGGCATTGGGCACGCTGATGTCGCTTGCCGCGCTCGGAATCAGCGCGGCGACACTGTGGGCCGGCCGGAGCGAAGTGATAGAACACGCACATGAGACGTCGCGCAACGTCGCAGCCGTGCTGGTGAGCCAGATTGCACGCACCGTCGAAACGTCGAACAGCGCACTGGTCGCACTCGCGTCCGATCTCGGCAAGCCCCCGGTGCAGCGTATGGACGCCGGGCTGCGGCACGACCTGCTGTTCGAGCGCACCGCAGCCCAATATGTCACCGGCATGGGCGTGACCGACAAGTTCGGTCAGTTGATCGACGGATGCTGCAGCGCGACCCACCATTGGGATTTCAGCGATCGCGACTACTTCAAGGTTCATCGCGACGCTGACGACGTCGGCCTCTACGTGTCCGAGGCCTATCGCGCGCGCTCGCGCGGCGGCAAGGAATCCATCGCGCTGTCGCGGCGCATCGACCGGCCGGATCATACGTTCAACGGCATCGCGGTGGTCGCCATCGACCTCGCCTATTTCGAGCAGCTCCTGTCCGGCCTCGACGTCGGGCCGAACGGGGTCAGCGCGATCCTGCGCGCGGACGGCACGATCCTCGCGAGAAATCCGTCGTTGAACGACAGCCAGATGAACCACCTGCGTCACTCGAAAACCTTCAACCGGATGGTGAACAGTGAATCGGGCTTCTATCCCGCACGGTCGAGCATCGACGGCACCCTGCGGCTGTATACGTATCAGCAGGTGCGGGGCACGCCGCTGATCGCCGTCGTCGCGCCGGCCGAGCGCGACGTGCTGGCGGGCATTACGCGCCTGTCGTGGACGGTCGGCATATCCGCAACCGCGATCAGCGCACTGTTCTGCGCGGTGGTCTGGCTGCTTGCGTTTGCGCTCCGGGACAACCTGCGCAAGCAGACGCGGCTCATGGACCTCACCCGCACCGATCCGCTGACGGGCCTGTGCAACCGCCGCGCGCTCGACATCGCGCTGGCCGACGAATGGGAACGGCTGCAGCGGGGCAGCAACGGCAGCCTGTCGATTCTGTTCATCGACGCCGACCACTTCAAGCAATACAACGACCGGCACGGCCATGCGGACGGCGACACGGCACTGCGCTTCCTCGCCGAATGCATCCGCACGCACACGCGGCGGCGCGGTGATCTCGCCGCGCGCTACGGCGGCGAGGAGTTCGTCGCGGTGCTGCCGGATACGGACGAAAGCGGTGCCGCGCAGGTCGCGGAGGCCATTCGACGCGAAGTCGAATGCAACCGGCTCGACGGGTTTGCGGAAACCATTCCGGCCTTCACCGTCAGCATCGGCTGCGCGACCGGTCATCGCGCGCGCCCCGCGACCGTGCACGCGCTGTCACATCAGGCGGACATGGCGCTTTATCGTGCCAAACGCGAAGGCAGGAATCGCGTGTGTTGCGCGGAAACGGAGCCACTCGCTCGCCTGGCTTGACCGGCCACGGGTCAGGTCTGCTTTTTTTCGGCAGCAGAACATACGAAAACGATTGCTTCGGATAACGTTCCAAAAATACGCGGCCGTGGAGGCCGCCCGCGCCGGCGAACAGGGTCGCAGTGCCGGCTGCGCCCGACGGTCAAGCCCTTTTCCAGTTCCGACAGAGGATCGTCGCGACCGCCCCGGTCGCACAGATTGGCCCGATGATCAACGCGCGGAAATACCCCGCGCTCGTCCGACAGCGAGGACAGCTTCCCGCTCCACTGTCGGACGGGGCGTGGACGGATTCTGGCGAACCCGGGCGCACCATGCTTGACCGAATTTGCTCGACCACTTCCATCAGCAGGTCGAGCAACGCACACCACTCGTTGCCACTGCTTCTTCCCGGCAGACCGCGTACCTTGCGGCTTACCGAGTCGACTGTTCAGTTGTGTGCGCGGCGCTCAATTCAGTTCCTTGCTGGAATAGCCGAGCAACCACCTCGCGACGATCAGACGGTTGATTTCACCCGCCCCTTCGAAAATATCGAAGATTCGAGCATCCCGAAACCACTTCTCCGCCAGATGATCTTCCGTCAGCGCGAGCGGTCCAAGGAGTTCCATACATTCCTGCGTAATACGGCGCGTCGCCGAACCACCCAGTGCTTTCACCATGGAAGCCTCGATCATCGTCCGCTCGTCCGTGACACCGCTCGCTTGCTCGCGCCACTTGGCATGCAGGATCGACAACTCGGTTGCGTCATGCAGCGCTTCGAGCGCGATCAAGCGATTGTGCACGGCGGATCGTGCATTGCACCCTTGCGCATAGTCGGGTGCCTGGTCCGTTCGACGAAGGTTCTCCTTCACCATATCCAGCATGTTGCGCGAGGTCTTGAGACCGAACGCGGTCACCATCGCGCGCGATCCGTTGAACACCATCATCGTGCGCTTGAAGTCGGCGTCCAGTTTGTTCGTTGACGGCACGCGACAATCCTGCAGCACGAAATCCGCCGTGTCCCACGCGCGCATGCCCATCTTGTCGACTTGCCCCAGCGGTTGCAGCCCCGCCATCCCCTTCTCGACGACGAATGCACAGAACGGACGGATACCGCGCTCGTCTGGCGGCCCCTTCAGCAGGACGACTGCGCCCGCTGCTTCCCCGAAGCCCGAACAATAGATCTTCTCGCCATTCAGCACCCATTCATCGGTAGCCCCGTCGTATCGGGCGTTCCCGACCATCGCTCGCGGATCGGATCCCGCGCCCGGTTCCGAAATGGCAATCGACAGCAACTTGTCGCCGAAGCGCTCGATCTGATCCGGCGTACCCGCATACTGGATGATCTTCGTCCCGAGGAATCGATTCGTGTCGCGCCGCATCCGCACATCGGGGTACTCCAGTTGCAGCAACGCCTGCGTCACGATCGGCCCGCTCGTGTCGGCCGGATCGGATGCGAGCAACGCGTAGGGATCCGGGCGCCCCGAAGCCTCGGGAAGTTCCACCGGCTCGAGCTCTTCGTGATGCTGATCGTAATAGCGTGCGTATCCGCGGGCGATTTCCGCATCTTCGCGCGCAATGTTTACCAGGTACTCGTCTTGGGGGGTGAGAGTAAAGTCAACCACGTTTGATCTCCTTGTTGACAAGTCAGACGCCAGCCACGCCTTCGAGCATCGAAACCGCGCGCGCATTCCGATACCACATTTCAATCGGATGCTCGCGTACGAACCCATGACCGCCGAAGATCTGCAACCCTTCGTCTGCGATCGACATCGACTGGCGCGCGGCATACGTGTATGCGAGCTGCGCCGAACGTGCGGCGTCCTTCCCGTTCGCCAGCTCGGACGCCGCCCGCCACCCCATCAGACGCATCGCCGCCACGTCGATGTGCATATCCGCGAGACGGAAGGCGATCGACTGTTTGCTCGCGAGCGCCGAACCGTGAACCACCCGATCCTTCGCATACGGGATGACGTATTCCATGACGCCGCGCGACAAGCCCGTCATCACGGCGGCGAGCCCCGCGCGCGACGAATCGACAAGGCGCTGAACGTTCGAACCCGCGCCGTTGCCGAGGCGAGCCGTATGCGGGACACATACGCCGTCGAGCCGGACGTCGCTCAATCCGAGCGCACGGAGACCGACCGTCGGCACCGGCGCCTCGACATGGCATCCCGTCGTGTTGCGCTCCACGATGAAGGCAGCCCGTTCGCCTTCGGCTTGCGCGACGACGAGAAAATGGCTCGCGGCGGAAGCCAGCGGGACCAGCGTCTTGCGTCCGTTGAGCCGCCATCCGTCTTCATCTCGCACCGCCGTCGTCGTCAGCGACGACACGTCCGAGCCGAAATGCGGTTCCATCAGCGCAATGGCCGCAGCATGAAACGCATGCCCCTGAAACACCGGCAACAGCTTCTCCCTCTGCTGAGCCGATCCCTGATCCAGAATCGCCTGGGTAAACGCGACTGGCGTCGCCAGTGCAAGCGCGAGTGTCGCATCGGCCGCGGCGAGTTCCTCCAACACGATCGCATTGAGAATCGAACATCGCTCCTGACCGTCGTCGGCTTGCATCTGTACGAGGCCAGTCGACCACAGCGCGTCCAGCGTCGACGCGGGAATCGCCGAAGCCCTGTCCAGCTTCTGTGCAATCGGCCGCAACTCCCCTTGCGCGAAGCTTCGCGTTGCGTTGCGTGCCAGTTCCTGCTCCTCGCTCAAATCGAATGTAATCAAGTCTCTCTCCTGTTCTCCTGCACATCGCAGTTCAAATCCGTCCCACCCGGCGTCGCTGTTCCGTTCGAGACATTCGCCCGCGTCGACCGCGGGGAATGCGCGACCATTCCGCCGTCAAGACTTCGCGGGTCAGTCATCCGTATGGCGCAGAATCTCCGCCGTGTGTTCGCCAAGCAGCGGTGCACGCGCGGCGACCTCCACCACTGAACGACTGAAACGCACCGGGAAATTCATTTGCCGGATCACACCGAATTCAGGATCCTCGTGATCGACATAGACATGGCTGCTTCTGACTTGCGGGTCGTCGAAGAACTCGTCCAGCGTATAGATCGGGCCGATCGCCACCCCTTCGGATTCGGCACGCGCCAGCACTTCGGCGCGTGTCATCGTCGCGGCCTTGCCACCGAGCGCTCGCCACATCTCGCCGTTTCGTTCGATTCGTTTCGCCGCCGACTTCCAGGTGTCGTCGTTCAGCAGGTCCTCCCGGTCGAAAAGCCGACACGCGGCCGCGAACTGGTCGTCGGTCTGGATGTGACCGATGACCCAACCATCGCGCGTGCGCAGCGGATGATGAATGTCAAGCGCCGGGGCCTGGTGTGCATCGGGCGTGCGGAACGTATAGTTCCCGATGTTGTCCGTGAGCCCGAACCACGAGAACGCGTTCAACAGCGACGCATCGATGCGCTGCCCTTGCCCGCCGCTACGTTCGCGGTGCAGCAGTGCCGCGAGAATCGCGCTTGCCGTGATCGTCGCGGTCGACTTGTCCACCATCAGATTGCGGATCGGCTCGGGTGCGTCGCCGCGCCCCTGGAGATACATGACGCCCGTCATGCCCTGAAGGACATGGTCGTATGCGGGCTTCGACGCGTAGGGCCCCGACTCGCCAAAACCGGAAATCGACGCGTAAATCAACTTCGGGTTGGCATGCTGGAGTAGCTCGTAGCCCAGGCCAAGTCGCTCCATCACACGAGGGCGCATGTTGTGAAGCAGCACGTCGGACGACAGCGCCAGCTCCCGAGCGACTTCCAGATCGCCGGGCGTCTTCAGATCCAGCACGATGCTTTTCTTCCCGCGGTTCACCGTCATGAACAGCGCCCCCATGCCGTTGTGAAATGGCCCGACCCTGCGCATCGGATCGCCTTCCGGCGGCTCGATCTTGATCACCTCCGCCCCCATGTCCGCCAGAATCTGCCCTGCCAGCGGAGCCGATACCATCGAACCCAGCTCGAGCACGAGGAGCCCCGAACAGGGTCCGCTCGTTTTCGCTTCGTCGCTCATTTCTTCCTCCAATGACCCAACGTCATGCCCGAGATTTCAGCGTCGGCGCGCTCTCGTCTCGTTCAATCGACTCGGGTCAATCTCATGTGTGTAGGAAATCCTCAATGCAAAATCGATCGATTCGCTCCATTAATATGGACATCGAAGTACTTGAATTTCAAAAAAGCAGACCGTCAGAAGAGATGCCGTATCCCCACCATCGCGCCGGCCTGTCCGACTCCGGGTGCCGGCACGGCAGGAGCCAGGCTGCTCGAAGACACGGAATACACTGCACCGTGTCCGCTGTTCTTCATGTAAGCCAGCAGCCCATACAGCGCAGTCCGCTTGGAAAGGTTGTAATTGGCACGAAAAATCCCCATCGTGCCGTCCGCGTCGTATGAACGGTTCGTGACGTGAAGCACTTGCGCGTCGAAAACCCATGCGACGTACGGGACCGATACACCGAGATAGCTGAGATCGGTTCGCACCGTCCGAACGTCTCCCTTGATCTCGCGATGCAGCCAGCCGCCCCCGACCTTGACCTTCCCGACGAGAAAATAGCCGTTTGCCTGGTATCTTCGATCGGTATCGCCCGAGTTCCCGAAAGCCACACCACTCAAGCCCGGCACGACCGTCATCGCCGTGGCGCCGGCGCCACCGCGCTGCTCGTCATAGATGAGTGCCGCGCCCCAGTTCGACCGGTCATATTTCAGCATCGTGGTTAGCGCGCGGCACGACATCGTGTCGCCCGGAAGCTGCCCGCCGCAGTTGCTTGCAGGCAAGCCGTCGCGCCCGAACGAATAACTGACCCCGACCGTCAAATCCGCGAATTTCCCGCGATACTCGACGCTGTTGTCCGCCCGTGCGGCAGCCAGATAGCCATCGAACGAGCCCATGCTGAATGCGGCGGGACCGATCACATCCGCATCGGCCATGCCGTACATGGTCATGTTCATTTGCCGGCCGACAGTCAATTGCCCCCATGCGCCCTTCAGTCCGACGAACGACTGCCGTCCAAACAGGCGGCCATTCTGAAGCGAGGTCCCGGACGCTGGCGAAAAACCGCTTTCGAGCGTGAATACCGTCTTGATTCCTCCCCCCAGATCCTCTTCGCCTCGCAGCCCCCAGCGGGACGGCAAATCGCCGCCGCTAATGGTCGGGAGTCGAACCATCGCCCCGCCTGTTGGTGACGCGTGCGTAAAGAACTCCACGCCCGTATCGACGATGCCGTACAGCGTGATTGTCGATTGCGCGCATGCCGGCGCACAGATGCTTGCCAGTGCCGCAAGCAACACTGCTCGTTGATGTTTCATTTGTCTCCTTGACCATGGTGATGGCTCGTTTTTTTACCGCGCGATTCCATCCGGGGGCAGTGCGTTCATGCCGATACGAATATCGGCATTTCGCACCGTTATTATTAAAAACAGACTATCTTGTTTTTATTATTCGAGTTGAATCGGCCTCCTTGCGCCAGGAAAAATTACCGTTTCTGATACAACGAAACGCGGATTTGCGGAGGCGTGCCACGCCGCTCTGCATCGGCCGACCACCGATCGCCGTGCCGGTAACCGGGCCCGGTACCACACGGGCGAAGCAACACCCCCCTCGCGATCACGCCGTATCGCGCAAGAGATCCAATGCGACATCCACGATCATGTCCTCTTGCCCGCCCACCATCTTCCGGCGCCCCAACTCGACGAGGATATCGACGGTCTTCAGACCATACTTCTCCGCAGCGGCCTCCGAATGGCGCAGGAAGCTCGAATAGACGCCCGCATAGCCAAGCGCGAGCGTCTCGCGGTCGACTCGCACCGCGCGATCCTGCAACGGCCGCACGATATCGTCTGCCGCATCCATCAGCGCATACAGGTCCGTCCCGTGGTTCCAGCCGAGCCGCTCCGCCGCCGCAATGAACACTTCGAGCGGCGCGTTGCCCGCGCCCGCGCCCATGCCGGCCAGGCTTGCGTCGACCCGGTCACACCCCGCCTCGACTGCGGCAATCGAATTCGCAACACCGAGGCTCAAATTGTGGTGCGCGTGGATACCGGTCTGCGTGGCCGGATCGAGCACCGCCTTCAACGCGTGGAAGCGGTCGCGGATATCGCCCATCGTCATCGCGCCACCCGAATCGACGACGTAGATGCAAGTCGCACCGTAGCTTTCCATCTTCTTCGCCTCGACCGCCAGGTTCTCCGGCGTCGTCATGTGGCTCATCATCAGGAAGCCGACCGTGTCCATGCCCAGCGAGCGCGCAAAGTCGATATGCTGCTTCGAGATGTCGGCTTCGGTGCAGTGCGTCGCGACGCGCACGACGCGTGCCCCCGCGTCATAGGCAGCCTTCAGGTCGTGAATCGTGCCGATACCCGGCAGGAGGAGCGTGGCGATCTTCGCCTGCTCGACCACTTCAGCCACCGCCGCAATCCATTCGAGATCCGTATGTGCGCCAAAACCGTAGTTGAACGAGGATCCTCGCAGACCATCGCCATGCGCCACTTCGATGCTGTCTACGCCGGCTTTGTCCAGCGCCCGAGCGATACGCCGGGCATCCGCCACGCTGTACTGATGTCGAATGGCATGCATCCCGTCACGCAGCGTGACATCCGAAACGTAGATCTTCTTGCTCTTGTCGTACATGATCTATTGCCCCCTTAAGCCATGACCGACTGACGCGCCGCCATGCGTTCCGCCGTGGCAAGCGCCGCGCTGGTCATGATGTCCAGGTTCCCGGCGTAGCTTGGCAGATAGTGCCCCGCGCCCTCGACTTCCAGGAAAATCGACACCTTCATGCGCGGCGCCCGCGGGGCGGCCGGTTCCTGCGGCATGCGTCCATTGAACGCGTCGAACTGCACGACCTGCTTGAGCCGATACCCCGGGACATACGAACGAACCGAAGCCACCATCTGCTCGACCGATTCGACGATCGCTGCCTGGTCGGCATCGCCTGAAACCAGGCAGTACACCGTGTCGCGCATGATCAGCGGCGGCTCCGCCGGGTTGAGGACGATGATCGCCTTGCCGGCCTGCGCGCCGCCGACTTGCACGATTGCGCTCGACGTGGTCTCGGTGAACTCGTCGATATTGGCTCGCGTACCCGGGCCGGCAGAGCGACTCGAAATCGACGCGACGATCTCGGCGTACTCGACCGGCGCAACGCGGGAAACCGCTGCGACCATCGGAATCGTCGCTTGCCCGCCGCATGTCACCATGTTCACGTTCGGCGCATCCAGATGTTGGTCGATGTTCACGGCCGGAACCACGAAAGGACCGATCGCCGCCGGCGTCAGGTCGATCACGCGCACGCCGTGCGGGCGCAGCAGCCGTTCATGCATCGCGTGCGCACCGGCGCTCGTGGCGTCGAATACGTAGCGCATGGATCCGAAATCGGGGTGGGCGAGCAACCCGTCGATCCCCGTCGTCACGATCGGCACGCCCATACGCTCGGCCCGCTTCAGGCCATCCGACTCGGGATCGATGCCGACGAATGCCCCCATCTTCAAGTGCTTGCCGTAGCGAAGGATCTTGACCATCAGGTCGGTGCCGATGTTTCCGGATCCGATGATGGCGACTGCCTGTTTTTCGTCAATCGAATTCATGGGAAGTACCTCATCAGGAGAAAATCGCCCGTACCGGCGCAAAGCCGTCGATGTGCGCCGTATAGGTATGGCCGGCCTTCACCGCCACCATCGGCCCGAGCGCACCCGTAAGAATCACGTCGCCGGCGCGCATCGGCGTGCCGACCTCGACGAGCGTGTCCGCAAGCCAGCGGGCGGCATTCAGCGGATTGCTGAGGCACGCGGCTCCCGCACCTTGCGATACCGTTTCTTCGCCGTCGGTCATGCGCATCGTCGCGCCGGCCAGATCGAGCCTCGCCAGCGGAACCGGCTGCGTGCCGAGCACGAACAGACCGGACGACGCGTTGTCCGCGACGGTGTCCACGAAACGGATATTCCAGCCCGCGATGCGGCTGGCCACCACTTCGATCGCGGCCAGCGCATAGGCTGTTGCGCCGATCAGGTCGGCCACGGTGTGCCGTTCATGGGTGAGATCCTTCTCGAGCACCAGCGCAATCTCGGCCTCGGCCTTCGGCTGCAACAAGCGATTCGGGTCGATCGGCTCACCGTCCACGATGGCCATGTCGTCGAGCAACGTGCCGAAATCCGGACGGTCGACGCCGAGCTGCTGCTGAACGGCCGGCGACGTCAGACCGATCTTCCTGCCGACGATCCGCCTGCCGCTGCGCACCTGGCGCTGGATGTTGATCTGCTGTACCGCATAGGCCAGCGCCGCCTGAGCGTTTTCGTCCCGCCCTTCGAAGCGCTCCCTCACGGGCGCACAGGGTGTGTTGCGTTGCTGCGCGTCCCACAGCAGCTCGGCAATATCGTTTTCCAGAGTCATGTCGGGGCTCTCACTCGACCGCGCCGGTCTTGAAAAACTTCACCGCGACGTCGTTGAACTCGTCGATCGCTTCGTACTGGGGCCAGTGGGCCGAATTCCCCTTCATGAAATAGAGAATGCTGCCCGGCACCTTCGCCTGTGCGGCTTTCACCGATTCGGTATCGTGGATGGGGTTGTCGTGCGTCCACAGGAACAGCGTCCCCTCGGGCAGCTTCTCCAGCGGAATCAGATAGTCGTCGTGGTGCGCGAGAATTTCGTTGAGCAACGGCAGCACCGCGCGGCTTTCCGGGCGCAGGTAGATGCGCAGGCGCAGATCGACCAGTTCGTCGTCCACCAGGTGACGGTTGTCCGGATGCATCAGCCAGTGCATGCGGGCCTGCACCGATTCGTAGGTGGGCGTGCTATCGATGTTGCGCTTGTTCAGCCCGATGAAGGTCTCCAGATCCTGCTTGCCCTTCTGAGTCACGATCGGGATACCGCCCGCCGTATTCAGCATGAGGCGTCGCACGCGATGCGGATTCGCCGCGGCGAAGTGTCCGGACACCCAGCCCCCGAGCGACTCACCCGAGAGGTGAGCCTTGTCGATACCGAGCGCATCCATCAATTCGCCAAGCTGCTCCGCAAGCATGACCGGGTTGTATTCCCGAACCGGCTTGCTGGACAGTCCCTGGCCCACATAGTCGAACGCGACTACGTGAAAGTCCGTCGATAACGGCACGATATTCTTCGCATAGGCCTCCAGATGGCCGTTGATGCCATGCTGCAGGATGAGCGTTTCGGGATTGCCTTTCCCGGCCTCGGCGATACGGATCGTACCGAAGTGCTGCGTGTCGACGTAGCGGATTTCCGCGCCGAGCATGTCAAGCCAGAGACTCATGGGTTTTTCCTCGAAAAGAAGCAGAAACGACAACGCCACCCCTGCGGGATCCGCAGGGGTGGCGTTGGAAGACGAAATGAGGGTGTGAAAGGGCCGTGCGCCGGCCGGTGCGCGTTACTGCGGCGGCAGGCTCGCGCTCATGTAGGCACGCGCGATCTTCGACCACTGCTCGGTCGTGAAGCGCGTATATTCCGGATCGTTGCGCAGAAAGCGCCGCATGACCATCCCGCGATAGATACTCTGCGTGATGTTCAGGACGGTTCGCGCCGGCTCTTCCGCCAGCCCGGAGCGCAACAACGCGTCCAGCCACGCCTTCTCGATCGGAAGCCGGTGCTTGCGCGAGATCGTGCGGACCTTTTGCCGCAACTCCGGTTCGTGATCGCCGAGATTCAGCAGCGACATCGAGATGATGAAATTCGGCCCAAGATAAAACTTGGCGGAATCCTGCATCAGCGCGTCGAGAAGGTCGTCCTCCGGCTTCAGACCGTCGATCAGCTTCATGCTGGCTTCGGTCGATGCCTCGTAGAGCTTTTGCAGCGCAGCAAGAACCAGCGCCTCCTTGGTCGGGAAATGATGCGACTGCGCCCCGCGCGACACGTTGGCCGTCGCGGCGACCTGTTCGACCCGGAATCCCGCATAGCCTTTGCTCGTCAGCTCGCTGACCGCCGCCTCCAGTATCCGCGCACGCATCTCCTCGCGTCGCTCTGCCTGGCTGCGACGTCGTTCTGGCACTTTCTTTGTCATCGTAACGTGTTGAGTCGGCTGAAACCGGCATTACACTACCCCACACGACGACCTCGCGGCAAGCGCCGACACCGTGCGGACGCATCGTCGGCGCCATCGACCCGCCATATCCGGACTTCATGACACGCTCCCCCAGGCGGGTGACGGAAACGCGGCTTCCGGTGCGATGGCCTCAGGATCGCCTGTCGTCAGGTATTCCCACAACCGCTCGAACACCGCGCCCGAGCTGACCTGACGCGAAGCAACCTCATCGCGGGTCAGGCACGCCGACTCCGCGCCTTGCGCGCCCGCCATGGCGCGCACGAGCGTCTCGACGCGCGCCGCCTCCTCCAGGCACCACGCGAAGCCGGCGGCCAGTTCGATGTTCGGCCCGACGGCGATGGCGCCGTTCGCCCGCATGACCAGAGACGGGGCATCGCCCAGATGCGCTGCCAGTTGCGCGGCCAGCGCATCGTCACGCAGCAGCCGAGGGTCATCCCAGAACCTGCAGGCCGCATTGAACGCCCCAACCCCGTGCCGGGGGCTGGGCACGATGCGCAGCGTCGACAGCGCGACCACATTGGGCGGCATCACACGACACACGCCGCCGACGTCCTCGCGCATCCGGTAGATCTGCTGATGGATACGCACCTCCCCGAGCACGCCCGGCGGCAGCGGCGCATCGATCCGGACGATGGTGCCGGGTTCGTGCTGGCCGATGCATCCCATCGGTCGCGACGCGCAAACGAGAAAGGACGTGTCGTCGATCCGTGCGCTGCAGTGCCCCCACGCCTGTACGAGGCCGTGGCGCGCGAGCGCTCTTGCCGCCACGCGTACCCGGCGCTGGAGGACGGAGAGATCGACGCCGCTCATAACGCGTGTGCTCCGGCGTCGACGAAAACCCGACCGCCATCGATCTTCACGGGCCAGCTACGGATCGCGTGCTCGCACGGCATCGCGCACGGCGCGCCGCTACGAACGTCGAACCGGCCGAAGTGCCAGCTGCATTCGACTTCATATCCGTCGAGCGACCCGTCTTCGGACAATGACGCATCCCCATGCGAGCAGATGTCGTCGGTCACGTAGAACGCTCCGTTGACGTGATAGATCGCTACGGCATGCCCGGACGGCAGCGTGCCGCGGCGGATTTCACCGTCAGCCACTTCGTCTGACGCACAGAGTTCGACCATTTCAGTTGTCGTGTTCATTCCGATCCTCACAACATCGCGCTGCCGCCGTTGACACTGATTACCTGACCGGTGACGAACGCCGCCTCCGGCAACGCCAGATAACCCACCATCGAAGCCACTTCCTCGACCTCCCCCACCCGGCCGATCGGAATCACGTCCACGAACCGTTGCGCGAGGTCCGGATTCGACTGCTTCACTTTCACCCACGCGTCCGTATTCACCGCGCAAGGCGCCACCGTGTTCACGGTGATGCCGTTCAATGCGAACTCGCGCGCCAGGCCCGTCGTCAATGCATGCACGCCGCCCTTTGCCGCGTTGTATCCCGCGTGATCGGGAAGGCCGTTGCGAACCGAATCGGCACCGATGTTGACGATCCGGCCGTACGCCGCAGCGACCATGTCCGGCAGAAACACGCGGCTACACCAGATGGCCGTCCACAGGTTCCTGTCGATGGTTGCCTTCAGCGTCTCGGGCGTGTGCTCGAGGAACGGGCGGATGACACCGCCGCCGGCACAATTGACGAGGATCTGCGCGGGCCCGAAGCGCTTCGTGACAGCGCGATGCAACGATTGCACGCCGCGCTCCCTGGACAGATCCGCCGCGTGCGCGGCAATCGCGTTGCCGTACGACTTCGCGAGGCGTTCGCGACTGGCCGCCAGCCCTTCGCGATCGAGATCCGACACCATGACCTTCGCGCCCAGTCGCAGCAACCGCTCGGCAATGCCCAACCCGATGCCGTGAGCGCCGCCGGTGACCACCGCGACATATTCATCCAGACTGTTCTGTTTGTTTTTCATCACGCTCAACCGATCACCTTCTGAATCCTCGACACCGACGCCTCTTCTCCTGCGCACTCGATCGGACCGCTGCGGCCGAACTGGCCGTCCGGCACCGCGCCCCACACGTCGAGCGACTCGGGTACGGGCTCCATGTAGCGCGGCGGCCGGGCGCCGTGTTCCGCGAATTCCTCCATGCCAAAGCTGTACTCCACGGTGATCCCGTCCGGATCGAGGAAGTAGAAGAAGATGCTGTCGGACGGCGGATGCCTGCCCGGGCCGAACACCACCTTCACGTCGTGCTTCTTGATCCGGTAGAGCGCCTTGCCGATGTCGTCGATGTCCGTCACCATGAAATTCACGTGATGGAAATGATTGCTGCTCGCCGGCCCGACCGCGAACGTGTGATGAAACGGATTCGGATGGCAGCGCATGAACGCGATGCGATCCTCGATCAGATCCGACACCCGGAATCCGAAATCGCTCACGAGCGAATCCCGGCTTGCCGCGAAGTTTTCGGAGCCGATCACCACGTGGCCGATGCGGGCGATTTTCGCGACCGTCGGCACGAACGGCTTGCCCATATGCGTGTTGCCGACGAACAGCTCGAACAGCAATCCGCTATGGCGTTCCCGCACCCGGAATCCCGGTCCCTGCTTCATCTGCCGGGATTCTTCCTGCGGCACCCAGGCCGGTGCCATGTCGAGCCGCTCGAAATGATCGAACGCTGCCCGAACGTCGCTTTCCTGCTCCAGTTCGAAACCCACCCGCTTGAGCCCATGTTCCGGCGACTCGCACAGGAGCATGCTGTGATGATCCCGGCCGCATCGCAGATACGCGACACCCTCGCTCCGTTGCATCAGCTCGAGGCCGACGATCTCCGTATAAAACGCGATGGAGCGGTCGAGGTTGGTGACGTTGAGCGCGGCGTAGCCAAGTTTCTTGTAGCGGAAAGGAAGCGTGATATCCATGATTGGCCTCGCTCAGAGAATGATGCTCACCCGCCCGTGCGGGCGCAGCGCTTCGAGATCCAGGAAACAGCGCTTTTCCGCGATCCGCAACTGTCCGTCGACACGCCGCAGGCGATAGTGCGTGCTCCCGACATACGCATCGTTGCTGCCGAACTTGATCCGGTAGGTCACGAAAGCCGCCGCGACCTTGATCTCGTCCGGACCGGCGTCGAGGATGCGGACGTTGCCGACCAGATGCCGGGTGCGCGATCGCGGATATTCGGAGTGTGCGGTTTTCTTCATCAGCCGGATCACTCGCTCGCGCAGCCGCACCGGGTCATCGGCGATGTAGAACAGGCTGTCGTCCGCACTTGCAGTGCGCGGCAGATCGGTCGACGGCACATAGTAGGTGCCGTCGTCGGTGAACAGCGACAACCAGTCGTGGAGCTGCCACGTATCGAGCAGCTCTGCCTCGTGAAACAGCAGGTCCTCGACTTCGACTCTCGTCACGTATTCCGCGAAGTCGCGGGACGACGGGATACGCACCGGTTCCTTTTCGATCGTGATGGCATTCATGTGCGTATCCTCAAGCTGCGGTTTGCGCCGAGCGTTGATCGGCATTCGGCTTCGACGAGGACGAAGCGCTGATGTACTGGTTCCAGCGCGTCCAGAACGCGCGCATCTGCAACTCGTCGTCGTAGTTGGGCGACGCCTTGCCCATTCCCTTGGAGATATCGCTCCACGGAACGAGACGATAGTTGTTGAATCCGTTCTGGCACGACTCCAGCGCTTCGACGTCGTCCGGCGTGGCAAACCCGCCCGGCCCGAGGAACTCGAGGAAGTTGCTGAGCCGGAATTTCTTCGCCCAGTCGGATTCTTCGTTGGGCGCGAGTGACCAGCCGTTGACCAGCATGTAGTTCGGCGCCTGCGGATAGAACGTCCGCACCGTGATCGCCATGATGTCGTTGATGACGAGATTCGGGAAGATCAGCAGGTTGCGGTTCTTGTGCGCCATACGCTCGGCCATTTCCTCGCCGTGCAGTTCGACGAGGCGCGCGTAAATTCCGTCGATCTCCTTCTTGCCATCCTCACCCCACAGCGGCACCCACGACGCAATCGGACGTCCCCACGGCGCGGTGTACTCGAGCACCGCGTGACCGTTGCCGAGGTCATAACTCGTCCCTTCGAGCTTCGTGCTCGACAGGCTACCGTTGGTGTTCTTCAGATAGTCGAGGTAGGTCGCATGCGTACTGACGGCGTGATAACCGTCCACGCTGTTTTCCACCAGCAGCTTCCAGTTCGCACGAATCGCATACTCCTGCGTGCCGCTGGAAATCGCCATGCCGCTCTCCGAATACTTCGACACCAGGTCGAGGTATTCCTTCGCCCCCGCCAGATAGTCGGGCAGCGGTTCCACGTCCGCGTTGAAACTGACAAAACAGAAGCCGGCGTAGATATCGAACTTCGGCACGGGAACGAGGTTGCCTGCGCCGCTCGCGATGAAGTCAGCGCAATATCGCTCCTTGCCCGGCTGGCTCTTCAGGTTGCCGTCGCAACCAAACACCCAGCCGTGGTAGAAGCACTGGAAGTTCTTCGAGTTGCCGGAACGATCTCGACAGACCGTCGCACCACGGTGCGGGCACGTATTGAAGAACGCGTTGATGCTGTTGTCCGTGCCCATGGTCACCAGCAGATTGCGACGCGCGATCGTACGGGTGACGAAGTCGCCGGGCTTTTTGAACTCCGATACGTGCCCGACATAGAGCCAGCACGTGTCGAAGATCTTCTCGTATTCGTCGAACAGAATCTGCTCGCTGACAAACGTCTCCCGGGCCACCCGGAACTGGAGATTCTGCTCATCGATCGCCATCCACTTCGTCTCACTCGTCATGTTCTTGTCCTCTCGATTTGGATCGTGCGCGCTCAAAGCACGCAATTGCGTAACGGGATGCCCGAATCGGCGAGGTGCCGCGGGTCCACTCGATTTCCCTGTTTCACCCAGCGGCGTGCGACCGCCATGTCCTTGGGCGAATTGACGGACGAGCAGCCGGTGACGTGACCGCCTTCGTCCAGCCAGAAAATACTGAAGGCGGCTCCGCTTCCGTCGCCCCGGATGACTCGCGTCCCGCACGTCGCATTCCCGACAACCTGAAGGTTTGTCCGCCCCTGGTCGGACCAGAACCACACCGGCGATTCGTAACGCACGGACTCGCCCAGAAGATTCCTGACCACGTTCAGCGCATGATCTCGAGCGTTGGCCCACGTCTCGATCCGCCCAAACGCGCTGCCTGCCGGCTGCGAAGCGATATCCCCCGCCGCGAAGATGCCGTCGATGGCGGTCTGACCGTATGCATCCACCCGCACGCCCGCGGCATCCGTAATGCCAAGGTCGTCGAAACCGCCAACGTTCGGCGTGACGCCGATCCCGACCACCAGGACGCGCGCAGCGACCGAGCTGCCGTCAGACAATGTCAGGCGGCCATCCTCGAATGGTCCCGTCACCTGTACCCCATAGCGGACATCCACACCTTCGCGTGCATGTACCCTGTCGAGGTAACGGGACACCACGTCGTCCACACTTCTCGACATCAGCCGATCCGCGCTCTCTATCACCGTCACCTGGCATCCCAGCGCGCGTGCCGCCGCGGCAACTTCCAGCCCGATGACGCCGCCGCCCACAATCGCGATGGGCTCGCCGCCTTCCAGGTCCACCCGCAGCTTGCGGGCATCTTCGACCGTACGCAGATAGCGCACCCGCGCGGGGTCGGCGACCGTCGCCGGCAACTGCCGAGGATTCACGCCCGTTGCGATGACCAACCGGTCGAACGTGATCGCGCCCCCGTCGTCCAGCAAGACCTGACGCAGGCTCGCGTCGGTCCGGACGACCTTGCGACCGAGGCTGAGCTGAATTCCATGCCGCTCGAATTCGGCACGCGCCTTGATCAACCGCAGTTCGGCCGACGCTGGCCGCAGCATTTCCTTCGACAGTTGCGGCCGCTCGTAAGGAAGGTGCGACTCCTCTCCAATCAACGCGATCTCGCCGTCGAAACCACCCTCGCGCAGACCAAATGCAACCGTCGCTCCGGCCTGACCTGCTCCAGCGATCACAATCCTCTTGATCCTTTCGTTCATCACGATCCCGTCTGAATGCGTCCGTGTTCCTCAACCCACAACATACAAACAGACTATCCCGTCTGTTTTTTCGCAATTGTTGTGCGGCAGCGTGTTTGTGTCAACTCGGAATGGCCATATTTCGCTGCTGCGATGCAGCAGCACGAGTGCCCCGCTCAAGCGCGCCCCCTCCCGGTCGACCTGCCCAGGCGGGTCGACGCACAAGGGTCAAGCCCGCCCGGTAAAGGCGAACGTCAAGCGCCGCTGCCGGCCCAGATCGCGACAATCGCGCCACACACGCCCCACATCCAGGCCTCGAATGCGATACGCCACGGCAGCGGTGCCGCCTTGATCTCCATAAAGTGCAACAGCACTGCGCGCCCCTTGATCGCCGCGATGAACATGATGGCCACAACCGCCGTCAATCCGTTGGCAAAACCATGGTGCTCTGCAAGAAAACCACTGCAAAGCGTCGCCACCATCAAAAACAACCACACGAAGAACGCCCGGGCCGAAGTCGTATGCGCCTGCTCCATCATTGCGCTCCCACCAGATAAAGCATCGGGAAAATAACGATCCAGAGCAGGTCGACCATATGCCAGTACAGTGCGCCTGCCTCGATCCACTCAAACAACGGCCCGTCATGCACCGGCTCGCGGGCAGCCCTGAACCAGAGCGTCGCAAGAATGATCATTCCGGCGACGAAGTGGATGAAATGCGCACCTGTCAGCACGAAATAGAACATGAAGAAATCGTTGGTCAGCATACTGATGCCATGGGAAAACTTGTCGAAGTATTCAGTCAGCTTCGTCACCCCAAAACCGGCACCAACCAACATGGCCAACAGCAACCAACGCCTGACCTGACCCACCTGCGCGCGCCGTGCGGCGTTGACCGCAAATGCCACGAACATGCCGCTCGTCATCAAGATCAACGTATTGAGCAGACCGAGCCCGATATTCAAGCTGCGGGACGAGACGTCAAACACGCCGAGCTGACCGCGCCTCTCGGTCATGAACGCCACGAAGAACGCGCCGAATATCGCAATATCGGCGAGGATGAAGAACAGGATGCCGGGCACCGACACGGGCCGGGCACCTTGTCGCGGGGCTTCGACCGCTGCGTCTGCCGAAGCCGGGGAGCCAAGACTAGTCATATCGACCCACCGTGCAATGAGGTCATGCGTTCGACAGACGCGCACCGACCGATTGGCGCGCGACGTTTCCTGCCAGCTTCAATCGATCCGCGCGCTCCTGCTCGAGCCGCGGCACTGCCTTGAAAACATAAAACGTGATCAGCAGGATGTACCCGAACCACACGAGGAACTCGACCCAGAAATTCAACCATCCCTGTCGAGCAAACAGTCCCGTCTTGAACACCGGCATCATCAATTCGAAGAGAAAGCTCAGGCCGGCCCAGATCGAATACCAGCAGGCCCATCGAGGAAACAGCGGCTTTGCACGCCGGTCCGTCAGGCCGGCCATTCCGATCGCGACCATCGGAATGGTGGTGATCGCATAGAACATGTCGATCAACAGCCAGCCCATGTCATAGAGCATCTGCAGCGTGACCGGCGACAGTACGTCAGGACGATACGCCCCCGTCAACCAGAAGACAGACGATGTCACCAGGGGCACGACCGTCAGGCCGCCGCCCCACATCTGCAAGGTCGAAAGGACATCGTTTTCCTCCGGATTGAGCGATTTCATCACGTTGGTGATCGACAAGGTCCACGGCAAATACAGCACGCCGAAGAGCATCGCACCGGCCATGCCGGCACGCACTTCGTTGTAGTGATGCCGGAAGAAATCAGCCATCTGTTCCGGTGTTCGATCGGCCGGGATGGGCGGAATGTTGTACCCGAGCATGCCCCAGCACAGCAGGAAGGCAGCCAGAAAAATCGGCCCGCACAGTGCACAAAGCCGCCAGTACCGGAAATATGCGCGATTGCTCATCGTTGAATCCATCATCTCTCTCCTTCGTGCTGGTTGTGTGTCTTTAACAAGAAAGTAGTGCCAATCACCTGTCTTGAATTCGTCGACTCGCCAATGCGCTTATGCTCGCCCCATCAGGCGGTTCGCAGCCAGCTCACCGCTCAATACGGCCGCTTCAACGCCCGCATGGGCGAAATAATCTCCCGCCAGATAGATGCCCTTCGGCATTTCGCCGTGCAGCGAGTTCAGCATTGCGTAGTGTCCGGGGCCTGCGATCGAAAGACCGCGCTTGTAGCGGAACAGGTGAACGAATGTCGGTTCCGGAGCCGCACCGAAAACTTCCGTTACCGCGGTCACCGCCTCGCGCTTGATGTCGTCATCCGTCATGTGTTCCAGCGGCGGCGTGTAGAAGTAGACACCCACTGCCTCGCCGCCAGGCGGAACCGCATTCGGATGTCGTTTGCTCTGCAGGACGCAGGCGCCCCAGTTTCGAAGGTCGTTGGCAGGCAACGCAACGCTCACCGGGAAGTTCGGCCACGGATTATTCGCGTAGCAGACTTGAACGTGTGCGTATTCGGAATACAGGCATTTTCTGAGTTTCCCGGTCGCCTGCTCCGACACCACGCCCTCGAGCAGATCGGCCGATACGCCGGGCTCCGACGCGAGAATGACCGCATCGACGGTGTAAAGCTCGTTGTTCGACGCGATCGTGTAGTTCCGATCGTTCTTGTAGATCCCCCTCACCGGGCTTGACAGACGGAGATCGACGCCCGAAGCCCCTTCAATGAGCCAGTCGCAAATCTGCCCCACGCCTTTGGGCGGAACCTGCAGCGAGAGTTTGTAAAACTGCTGGATGATGGCCTGATACAGCGGCGTCGACAGCCAATTCATCGGCACCGCATACAGGAATCCCATATACGGAACCGTAATGTAGTGATGCCCCTTCTTCCCGAGAACACGCAAGGACCAGTTCTCCAGGTGCTCGCCGTTGTCATGCTTGGCCAGCTCCGCACCGTCAAAGCAGGATTTCGGCCCCGGGGACAGCAGTTGTTTCAGGACACCCAGACCGATCCGGAGCTTGTCGAGCGTACTGAAGACAGGCAGCTTCAGGAAACTCAGCACCTGATCGAAATCCACGGTGTAGCGCTGCCTGTCCCAATCGACGACATGCGTCTTGGCGTCCCATGCGACCAATTCGCCGTGACGGCCCAGCTCCTTGAGGATCGCATTCGTTCGCGGATAGATTCCCCCCATGAGGAACAAGGCGCCGGAGCCGAGATTGAATCCGTCGCGATGAACCTGGCTCGTTCGCCCGCCGACATGATCCTGGCTTTCGAACAACACGGTCTCATGCCCATGCTTTCGCAATGTATATGCGGCGGTACATCCGGCCGGGCCGGCACCAATGACTGCAACCTTCACAATTGTTCCTCCCATTCGCTACGACGCCCCGAATTCATCGAAACGGAGTCGCCGGGCTTACATTCGAACCGCTTCATGTTCTCCGCTCGCGCTCACATTCAAACGTGATGCCGGCAAGGACAACGGAAAGCGCACCTGGATATCCTCGACCACCCTTCTCGCGACTTCCGCGCAAGCAGCCGTCCCCCCCGATCCCCATGGCTTGACGCCATCCCCCACGTTCCAGAGATTGCCCACCGGCGTCTGACTGGGCAGGTCGTAGCCGGTAACGGCGCGCTGCGCGGGCCATTCATGCGCGGTGACGTCAACGGCGACGATCCTGGCGTTGTCGAAGCCGGGAAAATGCTCGCGAAGATCATCAAGCAGCAGTGCCGTTTCCTTCTCCACGTCGAACTGTCCGCAAGGTGGTCGAGGTACCGATGCACCGCAATACAGGTGCCATCCAGGCGGTGCGCGCTTGAGCTCCGGTGCGCTGAAATTCGCCGCATACACCATGCGCCTTGTCTTTGCGAACAACGCCAGCCCCGGAAAATGCGCAAGCGGTTGCCGGCTGGCGAAGTGGACCGTAATGATTGCGGCGGGATGAGTCGCATCGCGAACCGATTGCACGTAGCCGCGGGGAAACTGCGCCTCTTCTGCCAGCAGCGCTGTCTGCAGCGGGCCGATATTGCTGACGACGACGTTGCAGGAAACCGTCGTCGATCGTCCGCCCCTCTCGATCACGACGGCATCGACCAGGCCCGTGGCAGAGAATTCGAGTGCCTTCACGGAAGCATCGAGCCAGACCTCGCCCCCCTTCGACGCAATCAGATCGACCAACGGCTTCCACACCTCGATCGTTCCGCCTGGCGGCAGTCCGAACTTCCTGAATGCGGTGTCCTTTGTGAAGTAGTGCAGAAAGACGTCCGCCTTGAATATCGTGCTGTTCGCCGCAAACATCGCGCCTACCGCGTTATCGATCAGGCCATGAACAGCCGGGCTGCGGGTAAACCGGTTCAACCATTCGGAAAGCGACTGCCCCTTCTTGGGAGCAAGCCACGGGATGAGGCCCGTCATCGCCGCAATTGCCTTTGGCCCCGTATTCCGCAGCCACCCGCCGATGCCTTCCGACAGGTTGATGTCTTTCCCGTTCGCTCGCAGAACAGTCGATGCACGCCGGGGAATATGGAGATCGAGCGCAAGCCCCAGATCCTCGTAGGTCTTCGCAACGGCACCATCCACTTCGATGATCAGTGCGCCCGTATTGCACTGGAAGCCGTCGACTTCCCTGGTCGACGCCCGTCCCCCCACGCGATCGAGTGATTCGACAAGCAGCGTTCTATAACCCAGATGGGCGAGACGAGCAGCCGCACATATCCCGCCCGCTCCAGCACCAATCACGACGACATCGAAACTCGGAGATTCAGCTTGCATATATCACTCATCAAATAACGCGCGACGCGACACTAGAACCGCTGCGTATAGGAACACGCGACGTGAAACATCGAATCGGTCACCGAGATCGGCACGCTGCTCCCGGTGTTCCCGCTGCTGGCCACGCGCTTGGGAAGCGAATAGCCCAGCGCGAAGTCGATCGTCCCGCCTCGATTGAACGTATAGGCACCGCCCGCCGTGATGCTCGTGGTCGGCGTCGAAGGAATGATGGCAAGCAATCCGGAACCCGGCGCCGCCTCCTGCGCATAGTGGAAGCCGCCACGAAATGTCCAGTTCTGGTTGTATCGGTATTGCGCGCCAATGGAGAACACGTTGGTGTCCCTGTAGTTCAGCGGGAGCGACAAGGAAATGCCCTTGCCTGATCCATCCTGGGCGAACGCGACTTGCAAACTGCTCATGACATCGCGCCAGAACACGCGCTGATAGTCCGCCGCGACCGTGAGCCGATCCGACAGGTCCTGGCTGATACCGACCGTGAACGAAGCAGGCAACTGAAAATCGACGATGCGTACCGTACCGCCGATCGGAATATTGCCGGCGGAAGCACTGACGGCGGTAACCTGCGCACTCCCGGTCAAGTCGCTGACGTGCGTCTTGAATTGGTATGCGAGCCCCAGCCTTGTCCTTGGCGTAGCCTGATAGGTCAACCCGAGCTTGCCGCTCACTCCCCAGCCATCGGCCGCGCCGCCGGCGATCTTGCCGTTGCTGAATTGCAGTTGAGCGCCTGAAAGACCCGGAACGCTCATCAACGACGACAACAATCCTCCCGAGAGTCTTCCCTGGGCCCCAAGCACGCCGAGTTGTGAAGCATCGAACAACAAGCCCATGTTCGCCGCGATCAGGACAGCCTCCACTGCCCCGCCGACGGTCAGCTTGTCGGTCACTTGATACGCCATTGAAAAGGGGATTTTCAATGCCATGAGACGGGAAAAATTATCCAGCCCCGTGTCTACGCCATTTGTCGTCGTTCGAGAAAGAAAGCTGCCCGTGCCATATTCGGTCCCGACACCAGACGACGCAAACACCCCAATGCCCAGTGCATAACGTCGATATCGCCACAGGTAGGCCAGCTCGGGCGCATAGTAGGGCCCGTTGTTCCTGCCTCGCGTATGGGAGTCTGCGATCTCCCCGGTCGCTTCATTTTTTGCCTTGACGTTAGCCGAGATCACCCCGGCACCGAGCTCGCCGTAGCTTCCCTCGCTCATGAGCCCAAGGGTGGCCGGATTCACCATCATGCCGGGCAGACCGACATTGCTGGCCGCGGCCACGCCCCCCATCGCGAGCGAACCGGCGCCGATGGCACTAATATTGAATGCGTCCTGAGCCCATACGGTCCCGCTCGAACATTGGGCGATCAGACATCCTGCCGCCAAGGCAGCACGTGCTCCCGTCATGCTTTGTCTCCGATCTTTTATATCTCTTGTCTCACCGCGCGGCGTGATCGCTGCGCTCAACCGCATTTCATTTCAATCACTTGCCATTTGATACGGATTCCATAACGTATTGAATTTTCTTATGCGGTGCAGACAGGCATTCAACGCGTCCCGCTATCGGTGAACTTGTCGTAGAACACCTTGTCGACCGGAATGCCATATCGGCCGAGCGCGGGAATCGCCGCGTCGATCATGAGCGGCGGGCCACAAAGGTAACCCTCGGCCCCGCTGCAGAACCCTGCTTCGATGTGGTCGGTGACCAGCCCTCGTGCGCCGCGCCAGTCGCTGTCGATCGGTTCGTGCGACAGTACCGGAATGAACCGGAAGCCGCCTTGCCAGTGCGCGGCGATGTGCGCGATAGCGTCCAGCTGGTACAGATCCGCCTGCGTCCGCGCGCCGAACAAAAGCGTGCAGTCACGCCTGATGCGGTTTCCCCTCGCATGTTCAAGCACGCTCATCAACGGTGCCAGGCCACTGCCGCCGGCAACGCACACCATCGGAGCCTCACCGCCCCGCAAATGGAAATTGCCCAACGGCCCTTCCATTTCCAGCGATGTCCCGTCCAGTTGTCCGCTGAACAGCGCCTCGGTGAACTCGCCGCCCGGAACCTTGCGGATATAGAACTCCAGTGTCGTCCTGCCTTTGCGTTGCGGCGCATTCGCGAAAGAGTAGGATCGCGCTCTGCCTCCGCCCGCCTTGCGCAGATTCGCGTACTGGCCCGCCGCATAGTTGATCGCACGATCCGTCTGCACCGTGACCTTCAGGATGTCGTGTGTGAGCGGCTCGCTTGCGACGATGGTCGCGGCATATTTTTCCGCCGGTTGCAGATCGACCGCAGCCGGTTCGATCTCCACGACAGTGAGTTCGTCGCGCGGAAACGCCTGGCACGCCAGAATGTATCCCGCGTCGAGCTCCTGCTTGGACAGCGTGTAGCCGAACGGCGTCGCCTCTCGAACCCGCCCCTGCTTGAGGCGAGTCTTGCAGGACGCGCATGTGCCAACCGTGCAATCGTGCGGGTAGGCGACGCCTTGGGCCAGCGCAGCCTCCAGCAGCGTCTGTCCTTGCCCGATCTCGATCGTCACGTCCTGGGGCAGAATCCGCAATTGCCTGGGCTTCGATTTGCCAAATGCCGCTTTCAGAAAGTCTCGCATCAAACACCACTGATCTTTTGGGTCGCCGGCCACACCGGGCGTCGAAACGACAGTCCGACCAGGATGAGCACAACGACGATGGAAATGATGGCGAATACCAAACCGGGAACCAGTCCGATGAAGGAAGCGAGGTTCGCGTCTCCCAGCCGGTTATTGCCGAAGGTAAGCGCACGGTTGGGCGCGAACAGCGCGGCCCCGTAGAAGAGCGTGTTCGCCCAGCCCGTCCCGACCATGAGCCATCCGAGACGACGCCCGAGCCGCGGCTCGACGCCGAGCACCGGCAGCGTCAGCGCCACCAGAACGATCAGAAAGGCGTTCAGCAATTGACCGATGTGGAATCGAACCCACGCGTCGCTGCCTCCTGGCAGGTGAACCGACACGAGCCGGCCCGGCCACGTTTCCAGCCCGCCGATCAGGCTCACCAGCAACCCGATCCCGGCCAGCATGCCGATCAACAGAATCAGCATGCCGTGCCCGATCATTTGCCGCTGCAGGTCTCTCGTCTGGCTCTGCACAAGATGGGGAGTCGTCGTCATAGGTAGTCTCCGTTCAGTACGCGCTCAGCTGCCGGCCCATGCCGTCGTGGTCGGCTTGCCCGGCTTGGTCGGCGGCTCGTCAAACCAGTCCTCCCACCCAACGCTACGGTTCTGCTCCATCGCGAGGCGACGCTCTGCCGGTGACGCAAATTCGTTATCCCAACGACGCAGCGCCGGCTTGATGATTCGGCTGTACCACAACGGGGGAATGAACCCCGAAAGGAAGCAGACGATGATGCTCGGCATGAGGATCGCCTGCCTGTCCGGGACCAGCTTGTAGTACGGGAGGTAGGAATTCAGGTGGTGCTCGGCGTGATTGGTGATCTCGAACGCGTACAACCGGGAAAGCGTGCCGTAGTGATTCCACACGTGCCGCTTCTCGATGGGGGTACCGACGACCCGGGTCTGACCGAAGTGCTGGTAATAGTTGAATGCCTCCACCCAGAAACGCGCGATCACCATGGCGATGAAACACAGGCCTGCTGCCTTGACGCCGCCGATTGCATGGATGATGCCGACGAACACCACGACGGCAAGGATCGCTCGCCACAGGGAGTGACGGATCGACCAGCGCGAGTAGCCGCGCTTCTCGAGCGTGTCGGCATCGAGCTTGAGTTCGAGACGGGTCGACTCCCACATCGACCGGACGACGAAGCGGTACAGGGTCGCTCCGCGACGCGCGGTGTCGACGTCCTCCGCGGTACCCACATCACGGTGATGGCCGACCACGTGCACTTCCATGCGCATGCAGTCGAGAAACGCGATCTGCCCGTAGCGCCCGACAAAACGGGCGAGACGCCCGCGCGAGTGGTAGAGTTCGTGCGTCGCCGGTACGCCCGGCACGACCGACAGCCAGGCCAGACCTGCGACACCGCCCGCCATCTGCAGGGCAGTCAGCGCGTGATGCCCGACCGACCATGCAAAGACGAAGTACATGACGGGTAACAGAAGCGTCGCAATCCAGACCGGCAGATAGGCCCAGAAGTGACTCTTCATCCTGCGCTCCGACAGGTCGAGCGGCAGCAGCGCGTCAAGCATCGCGATGGCCGGAAACGCGCCGATCGCAATCCACGTGAAGTCGCCTCCCCGATAAAAACCCCAGATCGCCAACACCTGCACGAACGGTGCAAAGTAGTACTTAATGTATTCCCACATGATCGGTCTCCTCAACCGCCCAAACACAATGCCCGGAAATCGGTTATCGACTAGTCGTCCAGCAACGCGCAAACCGTCTTCGTTTCGGTATACGCAGCCAGCCCCTCTTCCGATACTTCACGCCCCCAGCCGGACTGCTTGAACCCGCCGAACGGCGCGGCCGGGTCGATGACGCCGTGACAGTTGATCCATACCGAACCCGCCTGCAGCCGGTGCGCCACGCGATGTGCCTTCTTGATGTCACGCGTCCAGATGTTCGCCGCCAGCCCATACTCCGTATCGTTCGCGAGGCGAATCGCCTCCGCCTCGTCCTTGAAGCGGATGACGCTGACAACCGGCCCGAAGATCTCCTCCTGCACGATCTTCATCGATTGATTCGCATCGGCAAACACGGTCGGCTGCACGAAGTAGCCCTTGTCGCCCACCTTCTGGCCGCCGCACACGAGGCTCGCGCCTTGTTCGATGCCGGACTGAACGTAACCCAGCACGCGCTCCTGCTGCTTGCGCGACACCAGCGGGCCGAGCATCGTGTCGGCTGCCTGGCCGTTGCCGACCTTGAACTGCGATGCGACCGCGGCGATCGCCTCGACCACGCGATCGTAGACGCTGTCCTGCACGAACAGACGGCTCGCGGCAAAGCAGATCTGGCCTGAGTTGAAGAACACCGCTAACGCGGCGCCAAGCGCGACCTGATCCAGGTCCGCATCGTCGAAGACGATGCTCGGCGATTTCCCGCCGAGTTCCAGCGTCACGCGCTTCATGTTTCCGAGCGAATACTCGACGATCTTCTTGCCCACCGCCGTCGACCCGGTGAAGGTGATCTTGTCGACGTCCGGGTGACGCGCCAGTGCCTCGCCAGCCTCATGGCCGTAACCGTTGACGATATTCAGCGCGCCTTCGGGCAATCCCGCTTCGAGGCACAACTCGGCCAGCCGAAGCGTGCTGAGCGGCGTCAGCTCGGTGGGCTTCAGAACCATCGTGCAACCCGCGGCCAACGCCGATGCAATCTTCCAGGCTCCCAGCGCGAGCGGGTAATTCCATGGCGTGATCGCACCGACCACCCCGACCGGCTCCCGACGCGTATACGTGTGGTATTCCTTTCCGTCGAACGAGATCGGCGGCGTCGAACCACTCAGCTTCGAGCACCATCCGCCCATGTAACGAAACACGTCAACCGTCGACGGAAGATCGATGACCTTCGCGAACGAGATCGCCTTGCCGGTGTCCACCGACTCCAGCCAGACCAGCTCGTCGGCATGTTCCTCGATCTTGCGAGCGATGTTTTCCAGAATCCGGCCGCGATCGATCGGACGGATCTTGCGCCACGCGGCGGACTCGAATGTGGTTCGCGCAACCTTCACGGCCGCGTCGATGTCCTCCTGTTGGCCGCGAGGCACTTCCGCGATGATCTCTTCGGTCGCGGGGTTCTCGACGGTGATCGACTGGCCGGAAAGCGCATCCTTCCACTGGCCACCAATCAAGTTCTTGTTCCTGAGACGGGTCGGGTCCGCAACGTGCGGCACGTTTGCATTCATGGCGTTAGCTCTGCGATGGATTGCTGTAGTGAACCTCCGAGAAACGATCAGAGACTCATGAAAATGCCGCCGTCCACGACGACGTTCTGGCCATTGATGTAAGACGCTTCGTCGCTGGCAAGCCAGAGCGCCGCGCCGGCGATGTCGTCAGGCTGCTGCGGGCGCTCGATCGTTCGCATCTGCGAAGCCACCCCTTCGAATTGCTCATGCTGGCCGGCGTTGGCGATCGCGTTCGCCGAATGGGTGTAGCCGGGCGAGATCGAATTGACCAGGATCCGGCTCTTCGTCGCCGCGAATTCGCGTGCCATCGCACGGGTCATTGCCGCGACGGCCCCCTTGCTCGACACGTAATGCAGCATGAACGGAACGCCGACATGCGCGATGACCGAAGCGATATTGATGATCCGGCCGCCGCCACCTTCGCGCATCGCCGCCGCTACCGCGCTCGTGCACAGCCACGGGCCCTTGACGTTCACCGCATAGAGTCGATCCCAGTCCTCGACCGGGATCGACTCCATCGGAATGCCGTTGAGTCCGGTGAAGATGCCGGCGTTGTTGACCAGCACGTCGATTTTCCCGAACTGCTCCACTGCCGCGGCTGCCATCTGCCGGACGCTGTCCGGATCGGCCACATTCGCTTGAACACCGAGCGCAACGCCCGGGCCGAATTCGGCGGCGGCCGATTCCGCCCCCTTCACGTCGGCGATCACGATCTTCGCGCCTTCAGCGGCATACTTCCTCGCGATCGCGTTGCCGATACCGGTGGCCGCACCCGTTACGATTGCCACCTTGCCTTCAAGTCTCATCGTCTCGCTCCAGTTTGATTCAATAAAACAGACAGACTGAGCTGTCTTTTTTGTGCCAGATAGTGCCGCTTCAAGATGTCCCGGGATTCGGAGAACGGGGATGTGCCGACTCCCAACCCATCCGCAACCGCCGGGAGGATTCGATGGTTCGCACGATCGATATCCGCCGTTTCGTTGCAGAACGCTTAAAGCCTTGTCTTCGATTGACATCCCCATCCCAAAGGACGGGTATGGACCTAGGAAAAACCCGGGGCCCTGAAGTCGTGACGCGCGGTCAGAATCTGACCAGCGGCGCACAAGCGGCAGATATCACCCGCGGTTTTGTGCATCGCAAAATGGAAAGACCGTCCGGCAGTTGAACTGGGGTACCCGAGCGGTTGACCCGCATCCATCCCATACGCGGCAACCACGTCAATGACGTACGCCTGGAAGCACTGAACTCGATGAACTGGAACAATTGGTCCCGCGGACGGCTTGCGCCCCCTGATTTCGGCTTCGAGCGCGTGCCGACCCGCGCGTTTGCGCTGCTACGCGCGCGGGCGCTTCCCCGCCTCACGGTGGTCACGGCACCGCCCGGTTACGGGAAAACGGTCCTGTTGAGTGCAATCTACCGCTGGCTGCGCTCCGGCGACGAGCGTTGCCTTTGGCTCTCGCTCGACGAGCGGGAGCGAGATGTCCGCTCCGTCCTGGCGCTCCTTCGACAGGCCCTGACGGACGCGTCGCACACGACAGACGACCGGCATGCGCAGCCGGCCAGTCCCGTCGCGGACCCGGTCGACATTCTTGACCCCAATCACGCGCTGGAGGCAATCGTCGGCGACCTGCGCCAGCTGCGCGGGCGCACGATCCTGTTCATCGACAACCTCGATGTGTGCATCGATCCGATGGTCTCCGCCTTCATCGAACGCCTGACGTTTCATCGCGTGCCGGATGTGCGCCTGGTCGTCTCCAGCGTGCGTAACCTCCCCATCGATTTCGTCCGGATGAAACTCGAGGTGGATGGTCTGTTGCTTGGGCCCGACCAACTCGGTTTCAACCGCGACGAGACAAGACAACTGTTCTCGTTGTCGGGATTCGCGGGGCTTGACGACAGGGCGGTTCAGGAGATCCATGCGCACACCGAGGGGTGGCCTGCGGCCGTGCGCCTGGCCCAGGTTCTGATGTCGGAACAGCAGCAGTTTCCCTGCGACACCGCTTCGGCGCACTTTCCGCCAACGCCGCTGCGTGATTTCAACGGTGACCAGAAAGACATTTCCCGCGTGCTCACCGAGCGCGTCCTGTCCATCATCGATCCCGCCCGGGTGCACTTCCTGATGGAGGTCGCGCTCGTGCGCGAATTCAACGTGGAGCTGGCGGAGTTCATCACGGGCAATCCTAACGCTCGCGACTGGCTGGACGACCTGCTGCAGCGCAACCTGCTGATCTTTTCGATCGGCGTCGGCCGTCGATGGTTTCGCTTGCACACGCTGCTTCGCGAGTACCTGCTGCAGGAAGCGAAAGACCGCCTGTCTCCCGCACGCCGGTCCGAGGTATTGAAGAATGCGGCTCGCTGGTACGAGGATCGCAAGGACTACGTGTCGGCATTGGGGAGCGCACTCGAGGCGCCGGACGTAAAACGGGCCGAAAGTCTGATCGGTCGCATCGCTCGGCACGTCGCGGCAGACTGCGGACAAATGTCATTGTTCGTCGAGTGGACTGAAAAATTGCTCAGTCTCGGCGGCGATTTGCCGGTTCAGGCACAAGGTTGGTATGTCTGGGCCTTGTGCCATTTGATGCAGTATGAAAAAGCGGGATCCGCACTGGAAATGCTGGATCGGCGCCTCTCGGAAGATCCCGCCCCACCTTCGGCCGCACTCGAAACGGCCGATCTCTCTTTCCTGAGAATCGTGCTGGCGGTATCGACGGATGCATTGGACGCCGCTCACGACGAGGCGCTGGCGTGGCTGAACGACACCAGGCACTACGACCCGCTTCAGGTCGGCACCGTAACTGCGGTGGCCGCCCTGGCTGCCCTGGACCGCGGGGATCTGGCCGAAAGCGAGCGGCATCTGGATGCTGCGGACGGCGCGATCGAACGATCGCACAGCATCTTCCTGCGCGCGTGGATCGGCATTTTGCGCGCGGCCCTCGCCCTGTCTCGCGCGCGACCGGATCTCGCCGACCGGATCCTGGGCAACGTGCGAGCCCGCGTCCTGTCTGAAATCGGGGAAAGCTCTCCCGTGCTGGCCATCATCGATAGCGTGCATGCCCGTGCGCTGACCGATCAAGGCAAGTTTGCCGACGCACGCCCGCCGCTCGAGCGCAGCATGCAGCCCGCCAATCATTACGGCGTTCCCATGACCACCGAACTCGGGCTCGGCGCGTGCGTGGCCATGAAGCCGGATGGCGAATTCGCCGACACGACTGATTCATCCCTTGACGAAATTGCGCGCCGGTACGCACCTCGCATCATGACCGTGTTGTCGGCGCAACGCATCCGGCGACGCCTGCATGCCGGCATCGAAGCCGAGACCGATTCAATCGAACTCGCCGGCCGGGTCATTCAGTCCGGCAACCGCACGCACGCGACAGGGATGCGCGAGCGCAGCGACTGGTTGCTCGTCGGTATCGAGCTGGCCATTGCGAAAGGTCTTTTCAAACAGGCCCATGACACGATCGATGCCGCAATGCGACTCGCCACCACGCAAGGGCGCACCAGCGATCGCGTGTCCCTCCTGCTCGCATCGATGGATGCCTATGCCCGCGCGGGAAGAAAGCGGGAAGCGACGCGAGCACTGTCACGCGCAATCGGTCTGGCACACACCGGCTCGCTCGTCTATCCGTTCATCCTGTATCAACGAGCCGTCGGCAAGCTTATCGCCAAAGCGAGCGCTCGCGATTTCGCGTTGATTCGCCCCGCCGAAATCGATTTTCTCGACCGGCTTCACGCAATTTGCGGTCAATCGCAAAGCGATGACGACGGCGATGTTACCGGCGCCTTCAGTTCGGCAGCCGGGCCCGTCGATGTGGTCCAGCCGCTCACCTCGCGCGAAACCCAACTCCTGCGTCTCGTCAACGAAGGACTGAGCAACCAGACGCTGGCGGACCAGCTTTCGCTCAGCCTCCCGACCGTCAAATGGCACCTCCGGAACCTCTACGGCAAGCTCGGTGTGCGAAACCGCTCTGCGGCGCTCGCCAAGGCGCGCGCCTATGGGCTGTTGAACTGAATCGGACAAGCCAGCAAAAAAAGAAACAGACTATACTGTTTATTTTTTGAAGGTTGCATCACAATCCTCCAGGATGTTCCCGATCAATCGCACTGTCTGAGGTATGGATGAGTCACTGGATCACGCTGGTGAGCACACATGGACCGATGAATGGATGGTCCGCCGAGCCGGACGACAAACCGGTCGGCGGAATCGTGCTGGTACACGAAATATTCGGCGTCAACGCCGACATGCGCAACATCGCCGAACGATACGCCGCCGAAGGATATCTGACGGTCGTGCCCGCACTGTTCGACCAGGTCGAGCGTGAAGTCGAACTTGACCACTATGCGGCCGACGACTACCAGCGTGGCAACAAGCTCGCAGCGACACTCGGAGTCGACACCGCGGCCGAGCTCGTCGCGACCGCCGCTGACGCGATCGGTCACGCCGGCGAGATTGCAATCGTTGGATACGGCTGGGGAGGCGCGGTTGCGCTCGCCGCAGCCCGCAAGATGTCGCTACCGTGCGTCGTGTATTACGGCGTGCCGACACCCGTGTCGCCGCAGGACGGAACCGGACCGGTGCTGGCGCATTGCGGCACGCTGGACCCGCAATGTCCGTCCTCGCAGCCGGTCTCCGTTGACAATGGTTCCGCGTCTGTACAGATTCGCCTTTACCCGACCGGAGACGGATTCGATCGTGAAGGAGACCCTCTTCATTACCACGAGGAGAGCGCTTCGCAGGCCTTCGGACACACCGTCGAGTTCCTCGGCCGGCACCTGCGTGTACGCGGTCACTGACACGCGCGATCGATCGCCCCGGTCGGCGGGCAAACCTGCATTGCGGCATCAAGGAGAAATCGGGGCCGGGCGCGAATGCGTCGTGCCCGGCCCCGACGGTACAAGGTCAGCGCAACTCGGGAAAATCTTCTTCCCAATACTCGTCCGCGAATCGCCCGGCTCCTGAATCGCGTTCCATTTCCAGCCGCCGCAATTCGACACGGCGAATTTTTCCTGAGATGGTCTTCGGCAGATCGCTGAACTGGAGTCGCCGAATCCGCTTATACGGTGCAAGCTTTTCGCGCGAGAAGCGAAATACCTCACGAGCGAGATCGGGGCCGGCATCGTAACCGTGGCGCACCATGACAAACGCCTTCGGTACCGACAGACGCAGCGGGTCGGCACTTGGCACCACGGCCGCCTCCGCGATCGCCTCGTGCTCGATCAGCACGCTCTCCAGCTCGAAAGGACTCAACCGGTAGTCGGATGACTTGAACACGTCGTCCGCACGACCGACGTACACGTAATAGCCATCGTCAAGACGCAGTGCAACGTCCGACGTGTGGTACAAGCCGTTGCGCATCGCATGCGCGGTCGCCTGCTCGTTGTTCGCATAGCCGGTCATCAAGCCGGCCGGACGCTGCTCGAGAGGCAACGCAATTTCGCCTTCGCTCGCGGGCTGGTCGTCTGCATCGACAAGTTCGATACGGTACCCGGGCAACGGCCGCCCCATCGATCCGTTGACGACGGGCTGGCCCGGAGAATTACCGATCTGGCAGGTCGTTTCGGTCTGGCCGAAGCCGTCGCGGATCGTGACGTTCCATGCATGCCGCACCCGCTCAATGATCTCCGGATTCAGCGGTTCGCCCGCACCGACGATCTCACGCAGCTTCACCGGATACGACGCAAGCGGCTCTTGCACCATCATCCGCCAGACGGTCGGCGGCGCACAGAGCGTCGTGACCCCACAACGAACGAGTACATCCAGCGTCTCTTTCGGTACGAAGCGCGCATAGTTGTAGACGAACACGCACGCCTGCGCATTCCACGGCGCAAAGAAGCAGCTCCACGCGTGCTTCGCCCAGCCCGGCGAGCTGATGTTCCAGTGCACGTCACCCGGCTGCAGCCCGATCCAGTACATCGTCGAGAGGTGTCCGACCGGATAGCTTTGATGCGTATGCTCGACGAGCTTCGGCTTCGACGTCGTGCCCGACGTGAAGTACAGCAGCAATGGATCGGTCGCTTTCGTCGGACCGTCCGGTTCGAACGAGGCGCTCGCTTCATATGCGCGGCCGAAGTCGATCCAGCCACGTGCTGCGCCCGGCGCAGCGCCGACCGCGATGAACGTCATGTCGACATCGAGCGCGTCGAACTTCCCGAGTTCCGCCGCATCGACAACGACGAAACGCGCCCCGGCCACTTCCACCCGCTCGCGAACATCGTCCGCGGACAGTTGGGTCGTGGCTGGCAGCACGACGGCACCGAGCTTCATCGCGGCCAGCATCACGTCCCAGAGTTCGACGCGATTCGGCAGCATCAGCAGCAGCCTGTCTCCACGCGTCACCCCCAGCCCTCTGAGGAAGTTGGCCACGCGTGACGAGCGCTCGGCCATCTGCGCAAACGTGAACGTGTTGCCCGACCCGGCCGGATCGTCGACGATCCATAACGCCGGATTGTCGTTACGCTCGGCCATCACATCGAAATAGTCGAGCGCCCAGTTGAATGTCTCAAGTTCAGGCCAGGTGAACTCGGCGTACGCGCGCTCGTAGTCGGTGCGATGCTGCAGCAGCAGATCGCGTGCGTCGAGAAAAGCCTGCGCGGAAGGAGTAAATCGTGTCATCGCTGTCTCACTCAGTGCGGTCGCACACTTTGTTATCTGCTTCATTTATCGTTGAGCATTGCCGGTGGTCATGTCATGGCCGCCGCACAATCGTCATGCGCTGTGCTTCGAGCGGTACCTCGTGGAGCCGCTGCGGCAAAAACGGCACTCGATCGCATCATCCGGCAAGTCACCATCGTGCATCTGCAGCGCGGTCGCTATCCCACGCGAGATGCACTGCATTCCTGTCGACGCGCGGTTGCGAAACGCAGAGCGCCGTTCCGCGATACCGTTACCGAGTGTATTGGCTTGGATTTCCACGGCGTAGAGACGAAAAAACCCATCTCATATGCAAAAACGCACGAACCCGATGCAGAGAAAGTGACCTGGGACGCATCTTGTTACTGACATTGGAAACGTCACTTCCGGCCGCGTCGCGAAGCCCGGTTTCAACTCGCCCGCGGTACTGTTTCAGCGCCGGCAGTCCGCGTCGTCACGCGTTGTGCGACGCCAGAGTTTGATCAGATAATCATGCTGTTTTGATGAGGTCAAAACCTGACGGAGCGAACAGATGGAACCGGTTGGTATCTATGCTTCAGTAGCGATCAGCAATGAACAGTTGACCCGATTCTATGAAGACTGGGGTGATGCGTTGATCGACGACGTTCGATGCATTTTCGGCAAGAAGCCGGGCCTGCAGCGGGATAGTTCCGGTGGCTATATAGACCCGGCAACCGGGCACTACCACAATCCCGGAAACAAGCTGCTCATCCGGCATGACGAAGCCACGGAGACCTTGTTCTATTACTATCAGCTTGAATTGCGCGATCCAGATAGCATGGCAGCAGTCCCGTCCTTCCGCGCATTTACCCGCATTGCAGGATATCGAGACCGAGCCGGCGTGGACTATGTCGCATTCTCGCCCAGTGCGCCGAATTTCCTGATCGACTCGCTTTGGCGTGCCTATCAGTTCACTCGTGACGGGTTGAGCGCGATTGCAATCGATGCGCTTCCGCCAGATCGACAACGCGAGCTTGACGTTTTTTCCTGGCGATACTATTGGGGGCCCATCGAAGCCATGTTCGAGAGGATGGACCGTGGCGAAGACGTTTCCTACTTCAGCAACTTCTTTCCGGAGAATTGCTTTGATCCACCGCTTCTATCACTGCTGGGTGTCGAAAAGCCCGCCTACGATTCGCGGATGATGCCAGCTCCCTATCCACCGTCTCGTCTGAAGATGCCGTGATGCCGTCCTTGCGCAGCCGGTGCATACCCTGCACATGGTCAGGGAACAGACGTCAGGGCATGGCGATCGGTGAAAAATTCAAGGTCGCCATCCCTCATCTGATCCTCTTTGCCATCCCTACCGTACACGGAATCAAGTCGGATTGCTAATGAATGGCATCTTCGGCGCTGCAAGCTGCCGTAAAATCGTCAAATGGACATCGAGATCCACCTTTTTCAGATGATCGAGATTCATTTGACCGCCGGCGATCAGAACCGGCTCAAAGCCATACATCTCGTTCGGCTCAAGCTGTCCAAGCTTGCCGACTGCGCGTTTGAACAACGGCTGCTTCGACTCATCCTTGAAGTCACATTCGCTCCGCGTCTTGGCGCCAAAGAAGGTTTGAACACGAAAGTCCGGATTCTTGAGCGGCCCCTTCATATCCTTCTCCAGAGCAATCAGAGAATGCGTAGGGCATGAAACCGTCAGGCTCGGCCCAGTCTTTTCACCCCACGCATACAGCTTCCCGAAAGCTGTTCGAGCGATGACATGATAGTTATCGGCTTCCTCAAAGATCGTGCCCTTCAGCCAGATATTAAGGATATCTTGATACTTCTCCGGGTTCACGATCCAGAACAGGCCATCAGCATAGCCACCCCAACCTTCTTGCTCCCAATACTTCAGGAGCTGATCCGGCAACCTATTCGCGAACCTGTCGAAACTCGCGTGCGGAACCTCGACCCGGCTAGTGGCCTCAGAGAAGGTCTCGATAAAGAGATCAAAGTCTTCGTCTCTCACTTCTGCCTCGTTCCGGGTACGACAGTTTTGTGGGCCAGGGTCACCCTTCACACATGCTTCGGCGCGGCGGACACATTGTCATGCGGCCGCTTCGTTCCGCCGCGCCGGCTACGTCACGCGCCCGTCACTCGGTGCGACGGGCAGGACGCGCACGCGCTCAATTGCCGTAGATGTCGAAATTGAAATAGCGACTGGCGATCTTGTCATACGTCCCGTCGGCACGGATCGCGGCGAGCGCCGTGTTGATCTTGTCCTTCAGGTCCGTGTCTTCCTTGCGAATGCCGATGCCCTGACCCGGTCCGAAAATCTTCGGATCGTTCAGCTCACCGCCCGCGAACGCGTAGTCCTTGCCTTGCGGCGTATTCAAGAAACCGCGCGATGCTTGCACGCCGTTTTGCAACGCAGCATCGAGCCGGCCGTTGGTCAGGTCGGCATACACCTGATCCTGGTTCTGATACGACAGGATGCGCGCGCCGATACCTTCCCAATGCGCCTTCGCATACGTCTCCTGCATCGAGCCTTGCAGCACGCCGACGGCTTTACCCTTGAGCGATGCCGGCGTCGGCTCGATACCCGAGCCCTTTTTCGCGACAAGAAACGTCGGTGCGTGCGCCGTCTTGTTCGAAAAATCGATTTGCTTCAATCGCGCAGGCGTCATCGACATCGACGACAGGACCGCGTCGAATTTCCGCGCCTTCAGGCCGGGAATCATGCCGTCGAATGCATTTTCGACCCACAGGCATTTCGCGTTGAGGCGCTTGCACACTTCATTGCCGAGGTCCACGCCGAAGCCAGTCAATTCGCCGGACGGCTTCTTGTATTCGAACGGAGGATAAGACGGGTCGACGCCAATGCGAATCGTCGTCCATTCCTTGGCAAACCCGGTTGCGGATATGGCAAGCGCAACCAGTCCGATCATGATCCTCTTCATTCTTTGCTCCATGTAGTTGAAATAACTGCGTTGGCGTTTACCCTTCGAACAGATCGATTCGAAACGGGTGACGACGCCTGATTCGTCGAAACCGGACACCTGCATGACAGCCACCGAGCCCCCGCCGTCGGTCGCCATCGGTCGCCGCGCCGCCTCAACCCAGCATTGCTCCACCGCGGCAATACGACGGCATTGCCGCCAAGCAACGGCAGAGGCAATCTTTCGTATTGGATAACGCGACGACCGGATGGACGATTCTCCATCCTCTGTTTCGAGGAATAGCGGGCGCTTCCGCCGTGCTTGATTCGGCACACGCAAGCATGGGCCTTTTCAGATCACCGATTCCGGCTCTATTGTGCCTGATCCGATTGAGCATCCAGAATTTCGATTCATTGGCTTCATTCGATTGCTATGCGGCACATCGAAAATAATCGACCGTATCCCGCGCGGTCCTGCATATGCGCGTCGAACGTATTAGCCACCCAGGGAGCGATCTAATTGGCAATCGTCACATGCCGGACGCAGCTATGGTCCTCAAGGGCATACATCGAACTATCCGTGCCATAGCCCGAAATCTTCATGCCGCCGTGCGGCATTTCCAAAATCAGGTTGAAATGGCGATTCACCCATGTGCACCCATACTGAAGCTCGGCGCTCGCGCGCATGGCTCGCCCGACATCAGCCGTCCAGATGGAACTCGCCAAACCATAACCGGAATCGTTCGCCCACGAGACGATGTCGGCATCCCCGAAGCGTCAGACCGGGCGTGAATGAATTACTGCGGACCCGACCGGACCACCCGGAAAACTTCACCATCCATTTAACTTTGAATGGTGGCCGTGACCCAAGCCAATGCGTGCAAGACTCTCCGCTCCCCCCCTGATATAAAATTTCTGCACGGGAATCGATCGGTTCAATCCGGCCCGGGATGCACTCGCCAACTTCGTCGACCTGTCTCGCAGCGGCGGGATGGCGGCGAACGTTTCGATCCGCCCACGCGTTGCCTGTCGCGTCCGCTGCCGGGCCGGCGCGATGCGAAAACCCCGCAACGCCGCGGACTGCGAAGCACCTGCCGGCTGGCCGGCGGCTGCAGGACGTCGCGCGGAATAAACGCGATCAGCACGCAACTGACCAGCAGGCAGACGCCCAGCGCATAGGTGCCGTTGTTGATGTTGCCGGTCATTTCCTTGGCCATGCCGGTGATCATCGAGCCCGCGAAACCAAACAGGTTGCCCACCGAGTTGATCGGCGCAATGCCGGCGGCCGCAGCCGTACCGGACAGGATCTGCCCCGGAAAGGTCCAGTCGATCGGCATCAGCGCGAGGATGCCGCATGTGGCGATGGTCAGGAACAGGATCGACAGCGCCACGTGCTGCGGCGTGCCGCGCCGATCGGGGTCGCGCGGTGCGGTTCGAGCCGGAACGTGCCGGCGCCGGCAACCGCGGAATCGTGACGCAGGCCGGCCAGGTCGCGACAGGCACTTGCACATGGCGCCATCGAGAACGCCCGTCGTCACTCGCGGATCGGCAGGCCCAGCCGCCAGCTCAGATTGCTGCGCGCACGCGCTTCGCAGCGCGCATGGAAGAAATCCGTCAGATAAATACGCGGGCGGACGAGCAGCCAGCGAAGAATCGTCCGTTCATGAAAGTCGTAAGCCCGGTCGTCGAGATCGGGGCGCTCGGCCCGGAGCAGGCGGCCGTCTTCGCGAAATTGCCTGCGGGAAGCGCCCAGCGCGGCCAGGTCGATGTCGCACACGAAACGGGTATCCAGTTCCGCAACGGTTCCCGCGTGGGTCGTCGCGAGAATCATCGCGCAGATCCGGTCGCACGCGCCGATCTGCCCCGCTGCCAGGTGCCGGAACCAGTCGGCGCTGTGCTGCTCGTTGTTCTTCGCGCCCGGCACGTAAATCACGTCGTGGAACCAGAGCGCGAGTTCGACCACATCCGGTTCGGGAATCCAGTCACGCGCGAGGTCGACATGACGCAGGCATCGCCGCACATGCGCGAGCGTATGGTAATGCCGCGCCGGCTCCGCATAGCTTCGCGCCAGCGTGTCATAGACATACTCGGCATGTTTCCCGCCACTGCACGCCCACAACGCGACGAACCGCGCCTGCGTCTGGTTCACGTTCGCTCCTTGGCTCGTGGCGGCACGACACGATCGCCGCACGCCGACGTTACCGCGATGCGCTCAGAGAAATTCCCTGCGAATGTCGATACTCGACCGCTGTCCGATATTTCCGTAGTGATGCGCGAGCCACGCATCCGCTTCGCGTCGTCCGTGGTCATGCAGCTCGCTCAGGAACCCCCAGTCCGCGTTGTACTTGCTCGATACACTCAACGCGCTCAGCGCGTCGTCGGCGCGAATGGAATGGATCAGCATTTCCTTCATCTCGCCGCGCTTGATCGTGCCTTGCTGGATCAGCTCGGTGACGAACGCGATGGCTCGCATCTCGCGCATCAGCGACGAGTTGAAGCTGATCTCGCTGATCCGGTTGAGAATCTCCGCTGCCGTGACGGGTACGCCGCGGCGTACGAGCGGATTGATGTGCACGATCACGACGTCGCGCGTCGTGCAGTTGTAGATGAGCGGATAGATGGCCGGATTGCCCATGTAGCCGCCGTCCCAGTAGAACTCGCCGTCGATCGTGACCGCCTGGAACAGTGTCGGCACGCATGCCGATGCCAGTACAGCGTCCGCACAGACATCCTCTCCGGTGAAGAGGCGGATCTTCCCCGTCTCGACGTTGGTTGCGCAGAGATACAACCGGATCGGGCAATGCTTGCGCAGCGCGTCGAAGTCGACCTGGCTTTCGAGCACTTCGCGCAGCGGATTCAGGTTGTTCGGATTGAACTGGTAAGGCGAGAAAACGCGCAGCATCATGTCGGCAAACGCATAGAGCGGCGAGTGATCGAGCCCGAAGCTGTGCGTGCCCTTCAGCCACGGCGCCCAGCGCAACGGATTGTAGTGCTCCGCCGATCGGGCGACCGCCTGCCAGAAGTCGTGCAGCGCCTCACGCGCACCGTCCTCGCCCCCCTTCAGCAGCCCGTATGCGAACACGGCGGCATTCATCGCGCCGGCGCTGGTTGCACTGACACCCTCGATGTCAAGCCGGCCGTCCTCGAGCAGCCGGTCGAGCACGCCCCAGGTGAATGCGCCGTGCATCCCGCCGCCCTGCAGCGCCAGCGCGATCGGTTTGCGCGCACCATCGTGGCGGCGTCGAGTGTGCTTGGTTATCATGCCTGTCTCCTCGAGCAGCGGCGGTTCGCGAACAGCACGTGGTCACACGATGCGTCGTCGTACGCCGCAGGTCCATTCATCCCGCGTGCGCGTCCAATGCGTCCAGCAGCGCTTTGGCCTCTTGCAGGTCGCTTGTATCGAAGCCTTCCGTGAACCAGGCGTATACGTCGTACAGCGCTTGAGTTGCGTCCGCGGTCTTGCCCTGCCGCTGCAATAGCCGGGCGAGGTCCGACGCTGCCCGCAGTTCCAGCGCCCTGGCACCCTGCTGGCGCGCCCGTGCGATCGCCCTGAGAAAGCAGTCGGCGGCTTCGTCGTCGCGTTCAGGTGCCGTGCCTGCCTCGCCGGCCAGATAGAGTCCGGTGAGCCGGTACAGCTCCGCCTCGTAGCAATGCTCGCCGGTTTTCTCGACGATCGCCCGGGCCTCCTCCAACATGCCCGTTGCTGCCCGCCTGTCTCCCGCGCGCCAATAACCGTTGGCGAGCAACGCGAGAGAATACGGACGCTGGTCTTCGCCGCCGGCTGCCCGTTGCGCGTCGAGGCCCAGCCGCATCTGCGCAATGCCGTCCTGGAGGTTGCCTTGCACGCTCGTCGCCCAGCCTCGCAGCAGCGTCCCCCATGCGAGCCAGTACGGCAATCCGTGCTCGGTCGACACGGCAATGACCGCTTCCGCGCGCTCGGCGGCCTGCACCGGCTCCCGCCGCAGTTGATGCAGGTGCGCCGTGTAAGTCAGGCTGAACGCCAGGGAAGGCCCATACGAAAGGTTCTGTGCGAGCGCAAGCGCTTCGCCGCTGCGTTTGAGCGCCTGGTCGGGATACCCCTGTATCCACAGAATCAGCACGAGGAAACTGAGTGCCCGGATGCCGGGATCCACGCCGTGCGCAAACACGTGCGCCTGATGCTGCTCCGGATCGTAAAGCGCCAGCGCCCGTTCCATGTGGGTGCGAGCCGCGTCGAAGTCGCCCTGCAGGAAGAAGCACGAACCCAGCGCGCTGTGTGCCTCGATGAGAAAGCCCGCATCGTTCGCATCCTGCGCCGTATTGAGCATCTGCATGCCCAGCTCGATGGCGAGCGCATACTCGCCGCGCACCACGTGATGCATCCGCAATCCCAACTGCGTCGCGAAGCGTTGCGACGCGTCGCCGGTGCGCTCGCACAACTCGAGGGCGCGCATATAGGTCGCGCCCACCTCGTTCGCGCCATACCCGCGGACATCCATCAGGACCGGCCCGAGGGAAAGCAGCAGCGTCAGCTCCCAATGCGCGCGCATCGGCGTGTCGGGCAAGCCCTTCAACAACGCCAGCGCCGCGCCGAGGTGGTGCATCGCATCGTGATGGGCTGCATGGCGCAACGCCTGCTGGGCCGCACGATGCAGGTATTCGACCGCCTTCGGAATGTTGCCGCTCTGACTGTAGTGGTGCGCGAGTTCGCTGCAGTAATCGGCGATGCGCGTCGGAAACAGTACCTCGATCGCCTGTGCGGTGCGCTCGTGCAGCGTGGTACGCCGCTCCGTGAGCAACGAGCGCCCGGCCACCTCCTGGGTCAACGCGTGCTTGAACGAGTAATTGACTTCCGGAAAGGCCGGGCACTCGTAGATGAACTCCGCCGCCTCCAGATGCGCGAGCAGACGCCGCAGTTCGTCGCCCCGCGCCGGTTCGTCGCCGCAAATTCGCTGGATCAGGTTGAACGAAAACTCGTGGCCGATCACCGCGAGTGCCTGCAGCAGTTCCTTTTCCTCGATCGGAAGCCGGTCGATCCGGGCGGCGAGCACGCCCTGCACGGTGGTCGGAATGTGCAGCGTCGCCGGCGTCTCCACGATGCGATAGCGCCCGGCCTCGCCGAGCAGCGAGCGCTCCTCGACGAGCGTCCGGACCACTTCCTCCATGAAGAACGGGTTGCCTTCCGTCTTCTCCAGAATGAGTTGCTTCAGCGGCACGAGCGAGCGATCTTCGCCGAGCAGCGCCGCGAGCAGTCCTTGCGCATCCGAGGGGCCCAGCGGTTCGAGCCGGAGCGTGCTCCCATGCGCCGCGCGGGCCCACGCGGGCCGATACTCGGGCCGGTAGTTCACCAGAAGCAGGATGCGTGCGTCCGGCACGCGGTCGATCAGGTAGGCGAGGAAGGCTTCCGTTTCGCGGTCCAGCCATTGCAGATCCTCGAACAGCAAATAGACCGGCTGATTCCGGCTCTCCCGCGCAAGAAGCTGTCCGATCGCATCGAAGGTACGCTCGCGCCGGATCTGCGCATCCATCTCGACGAGTACCGGCCCGCCTTCACCGATGCCAAGCAGATAGAGGATGTAAGGCACGAGGTCCTCGAAACTGCGCTCGAGCGTGAGCACCTTGCCGATGACCTTTTCCCGGCAGCGCCGCTCGTCGTCCTGCGTCGTGATCTGGAAGTAATTCTTCAGGAGTTCGATAAGCGGCAAATTGGGAAACGCCTTGCCATGGGATACCGAAAACGTCTCCAGCACGAGTGCGCCACGCCGTGAACGTTCCTTGAACTCGTGGAACAGGCGAGACTTGCCGACGCCGGCCTCCCCCACCACGCCGACCATGCGCCCCTGCCCGGCCCTCACGTCCTCCAGAGCCCGGTTCAGGTGCTCCATTTCCGTTTCCCGGCCCACGAAGCGCGCAAGACCGCGGTGTGCCGCCCGTTGCAGGCGCGTACGCAACGCACCGAGGCCAAGCGCCTCGTATACGTGCAGCGGCGCCGGAATGCCCTTGAGCTGCGTCGCCCCGAGCGCCTTGAACTCGAAATAGCCTTCGGCCAGCCGGTGGGTGGACTCGCTGACGAGAATCGACGTCGGTGCGGCAATGCCCTCGATCCGCGACGCGATGTGGATCGTATGCCCGAGCGGGTCGTAATCGGTGTGCAGGTCGTCGGTGCGGATCGAACGAACGACGACTTCGCCGGTGTGAACGCCGACACGAATCTGCAGCGGAATGCCTTCCTGCAGACGAATGCGATCGCCATGCTGCCGCATCGCCTGCTGCATGCGCAATGCCGCGAAGAGCGCGCGTTGTGCGTGGTCTTCGTGGGCAATCGGTGCGCCGAACAGCGCGAGGATGCCGTCGCCGAGCGATTTGGCTACGTACCCTTCGTAGTAATGGACCGCTTCCATCATCAGCCCGACCACCGGCACGATCAGGCGATGCGCCACTTCGGGATCGAGATCGTGGATCAGCGCGGTCGACCCGGCCATGTCCGCAAACAGCGCGGTAACGGTCTTGCGCTCGCCGGCGGGTTCGCCGCGCGCTTCCATGGCCGCGTGTTCGGCACGGATGCGCTCGGCAAGATGATCGGGGGTGTAATGAACGGGCGTCGGTGGCGGCTCCCGACCCGGTGGCCGGGACGGCGGCGACGCGGCCGTGGTCGCAACCAGCGACGCCCCGCAATGGCTGCAGAAGCGGGCCGCCGGCGCTGTGTCGTGGCCGCATTGCGGACACGTGCGGGGCAGCACGGCCTGGCATTCCTGGCAGAACCTCGCACCGGGAGGATTCTCGGAACCGCATAGTGCGCAGCGCATAAAACCCTCTTCCAGCCAAGGGTCGACATCAAAAGATTATGCGCCACTCTCTGCAGATATTCAGGCCGACTGCGCCGTTGCGCATGCCGACTGGCGTCGTGTGCGCGGCCGGCCCGGGCCCTCCATCATCTGCGGACATCTCTGCGCAAGATGCCCGTTGCGTCGGGCGCCCGCTCATCCGCCTGCACGCCATTCGAACGCCAGCCGGGCGCGCGACACCCCCGCAGATCGGCGGGCAGCCCGTCGACTCGCCCCCTTTCGCGCGGTCGCGTAGCGACGATACCGTCAAAGATACCCAAGCATCCGGGGCCGCGGTCGCGTAATGTGTGCGAGGCTGGGGAGCCGATTGCGCCTCCCCTGGCGACCCGCCGAGGTAGCCTCAAATTGCCGACACGCCGTTCCTGCCGACCAGGAACCACGTGCGGAATTCGCCCATCCCTTTCGCCGCGATCAAGCCACGCTCCTCGAAGGCGAACGATTCACCCAGCATTGCACGCGTCGCCTCCGTCACCTGCACGCGCCCGGCGACGCCCTGCGATTCCATCCTGCTCGCGAGATTGACGGCCGCCCCCCACAGGTCATAGATGAACTTGCGCTTGCCGATCACGCCGGCCACAACCTCGCCGCTGTTGATGCCGATCCGCAATTGCAGGTTGCAGCGCCGGACCGCGTTGAAGCGGGCCATCGCGTCGATCATGTCGAGCGCCATATTCGCGGCCCGCATCGCGTGGTCCTCGGCTGGAACGGGCAGCCCCGCGGCCGCCATGTACGCGTCACCGATCGTCTTGATCTTCTCGAGGCCGCGGTGATCGGCAATGATGTCAAAGCCGGTGAAGATCTCGTTGAGCATCTCGACGAGCTGCTCGGGACGCATGTCGGCCGAGAAACCGGTGAAATCCACGATATCCGCGAACAGCACCGATACCTCGGGAAAGCGGTCCGCAATCACTTCAGGGAAACTCCCCGCGATGTCGTCGAGATGCGATTTCAGCCGCTCGGCGATAGGATAAGGCAGCATGTTGAGCAGCAGCCGCTCCGATACCTTCTGCTCGGCGACGACCTTCGCGTAAAGCTGCCTGAGTTCGTCGCTCTGACGGCTGATCAGCTCATGGCTCGCCTCCACTTCCCGCACCTTCTGCTCGAGCGCGTCACCGCGCTTGCGCAACTCCCGGTGCAGCAACCGAACTTCCAGCATGTTGCGAACCCGCATCAGCACTTCCGCCAGATCGAATGGCTTGCTGATGAAGTCCTTCGCGCCGACCTGCAACGCGCGCAGCTTGTGGGCCGGCTGGGCGGTGATCACGATGACCGGGAGATAGCTGTCCGCCTCGAGCGACTTCAGGCTTTCCATGACCTGGAAACCGTCCGTGCCGGGCATCTGCAGATCAAGCAGGATCAGATCGTAGGGGTACCGGCGATGAAGTCCATAAACGGCGGACGCATCCATCGTCGACTCGACGTGCGCATACCCCGCCCGCCGCAGGATCTGCTCGAGCAGCAGGATATTGGCCTCCAGATCGTCGACGACCAGGATCCGGGCGTCGAGGATTGCTGACGAATCGATCATGGTTCGCTACCTGGCAACCTGCCCCCCGACTATTTCCGTCCTACAGCCAGCGCAATGGCATCGGCCAGCGCATCCATGAATGGATCGATCTTGATCGGCTTGGTCAGATAGCGGAAGAAACCCGCTTGCATGCCTTGCTCGATATCATGCGCCATCGCATTCGAACTGAGCGCGACAACGGGAATATCCGCCGTCTCGGGATGCTTGCGCAACAGGTCCAGCGCTTCGATGCCGCTGATATCGGGCAGGTTGATATCCATCAGGATCACTCGCGGGTGCACACTACGCGCCAGTTCCACGCCGAGCCGTCCCGTCACGGCACCGAGCATGCGCAGGTCCGCGTGCCGCGCAATCAGTTGTTCGACGAGCTTCAGGTTGGCGGGATTGTCCTCGATATAGAGCACGGTATGCACGGGCGCCTCTGCGGCATCGTCGCCGGTCGCGCCTCGGGCCGGCATGGCAGGCTGTGTGGCGAGCGTCGCCACCATTTCCGGGGCGGGCGCCGCATCGAGTTCGATCCAGAAGACGCTGCCCGTTCCAAGCGTGCTGTCGACACCGATGCCGCCGCCCATCAATTCCATCAGTCGTTTTGCGACCACGAGACCGATGCCCGTGCCCTCTTCCGCGCCCGCTTCCTGTCCCAGGCGGTTGAACGGCTGGAAGAGTCGACCCAGCTGATCCGGGGACAAACCTGGGCCCGTGTCGCCGACGCTCACGTGAACCCGGCCCGGCACAGGCGTGCTGCAGTCGACATCGACCGTGCCCGACGGACGGTTGTACTTGATGGCGTTCGACAACAGATTGATGAGGACCTGCTTGACGCGCGTGCGGTCGGCGCGGACATGGCACGGCGGCTCGATCTGCGGAAAGGTCACACGAATGCCCCGTTGCCGAGCCTGCGTTACGATGATCGACTCACACTCCCGCAGGACGTCGCCCAGCGATACGGGTTCAGGCGAAATCGCGACTTGCCCGGCTTCGATCTTCGCCAGATCGAGCACGTCGTTGATCAGTTCGAGCAGATGCCATCCTGCCCGCAGAATCTGGTCGATGCTCGCCTGTTGCGACGAGGTCGGCGGTGGCGACTCGGACGCCATGAGTTGGGCAAAACCCAGGATCGCATTGAGTGGGCTACGCAACTCGTGGCTCATGCTGGACAGGAAGTCCGATTTCGCACGATTGGCTCGCTCGGCCGCGGCCAGCGCCCGCTTGCGATCCTCGATGTCGGTGACAGTCCCAACCCACTTGACGACATTACCTTTCGCATCTTTTAACGGCGATGCCCGATCCAGATGCCAACGATAGGTACCGTCGGATATTCGCTTTATCCTCACTTCCACTTCATATTCGCTGCCGTTCGCCCGCGCGTTATTCCAGGCCTCGATCGCGCGTTGCACATCATCCGGGTGCAGCGTCGAAGTCCAATTCCAACCCTCCACTTGCGCAAAATCGAGTCCTGTATACATTTCGAGCCGCCGGCTGACGTAGTCGACCGAACCATCCGGCGTGCCCGTATATACGATATGGGGTATCGCATCCGCAAGCGACCTGAAACGCCGTTCAACGTCATCGACGTTGGCTTCTGACGAAGGGGGATTTGTCGATAACGATTGCTGTTGCATGATCCACCCCCAAAACAAGCGTCGGCGCATTTGTGACGCAGCCACTCAATCCCGTGGGGACGGATCCGGGCGTTTCGTGGGTGAGAAGCAATCCGTCTTACGACATGGAACAGCGGGTCTAATAGAGCGCATCGTCACATCGTTGCTCTCATAATCCCGCTGGCGTAACGATGCGTCAAATACGAGGCAATGGCCAAGAGCGCGCGCGGCACCCGTCGCTGCATCACTTCGTGTCAAAGTCGGAATGGTCTGACGCTTCGCAAAAGCGCAAATTGACGTTGTCAGCGGCCGCCGCGTTGCGAAGTCTGCCATCAACTGTCGCTTGGCCAATTTCGGCGAGAGCGCTGCGGTCCGCGTGTGGCCCGGCCCGCGAGTTCATGCTCAGGATCGTGCTGTCCTGATAACAAGGCTTGTGCGAAATCTGGGTTTGAGCGGGCAATCGGAGCGGCGTGATGAGGTTCCACATCGTGCCGGCTTCATGATGGGCTGCCGGAATGAAGGAACTGGGGCGCTCATTTTTCTGGTTGCCGCACCGATCGCGCGCCATCCACAACCCTCTGAAACGCCCTACTTTGGCCTGGCCAGTCGCCCCGCCAGATCGCTCCAACCGAAAGCATGCACGGAAATTACGATCTCCCCAAGTATCGCAGGCCATCCATGATCGCGATCACGATAAGCGCGCGATCGGCGGACGAGGCCGCTGCTCCAGTGCCACGACACTTGCATCCTCGATCAAAGAAGCGTGCAATCATGTCGCGTCGTTCAACACACATGGCCTCCACATGCTCGCGCAAGTACGCATCGCGCTCTGCCTGCAGGCGGGCCTCGGCCCAAACGACGTAATCGACGCTGCTCGAATAGCAGCGCGCATACAGCAAAGCGAACTGCTGTTGAACAGCTTCGGACGATACCGCAGCATCCTGCAGTAACGTCTCCAGATTTTCTTGAATGTTGCGATGCTTGACGCGAAGAAGTTCGACGAAAAGCTCGCGCTTGCTCCTGAAGTTCGCGTAGAACGCGCCGCGCGTGTACCCGGCGCGCGCAACAATGTCTTCGACGCTCGATGCCGCCAGTCCCTTCTCGGCTATGCACAGCGCGGCAGCGTCGAGCAGGTCCCGACGGGTGAGTTCGCGGCTTTCCGCACGTGTCATCCGCTTGGGTCGCATGTTCCAGAGCACTCATCGCACAACGAACAGGGACGACGACGTCACGCCCCGCCAAGGCGTCGGTACGTACGGCCGTTATCGACTGGCGACGGCTTCGGACGCCGCCCCTTGCCATCCTCCGCCGAGCGCCTTGAACGCAGCCACCGACGCCCGAGCCGCTTCGGTTTTCGCCTGCACGCGCGCGTCCGATGCGCGCAGCAGGCTTTCATCGGCCTGCAACACTTCGACCAGGCTGACGACGCCCTTCTGGTACGCCGCGAACGACGCGGCCCTCGCGCGGCCGAGCGAATCGACGCCGTCAGCGAGAACGGCCGCCTGTTCGTCGCGTTTGACGAGTGCCGAGAACGCGTTTTCGACGTCCTCGGTGGCGTGCAGCGCCGCTAGCCGATACGCAGCCAGCATTTCGGCATCCTGCCCTTTGGCCTGCGCGATCTGCGCATTGATGCGGCCGAAGTCGAACAAACGCCAGCGCAGGCCGAGCACGCCGGCAGCCTGATTCGCGCCGCCGGCAAACAGGTTGCCCGCGCCCATCGTCGTCGCGCTACCGATCAACCCGCTCAGCGAGAACTTCGGGTAATACTCGGCAATGGCCACGCCGATGCGCGCGTTCGACGCCGCAAGACGCCGCAAGACGCCGCTCGGCGACGATCAGGTCGGGCCGCCGCCTGAGGAGTTCGCCAGGCGTTCCCGTCGCCGCGATCCGCGGTGCAGCCGGCACGTCGCCGCCGTCGAGCAATTCCGCTCGATACGTACCGGGTGGCGAGCCGAGCATCACGTCGAGCGCATTCATCGCCGCGTCCAGCGCCGCTTCGAACACCGGCACCGTTGCGCGAACCTGAGCGAGCGCGCCTTCGGCCTGCCTGACCTGAAGCTCCGCCGCGAGCCCCTTTCCATACAGCAGATTGATGGTCGACAACAGATCCTGTTCGGTCTGCACCTGATGCCGCGCGACCTTCAGCCGGCCCTGCAACCCGCGAATCGTGATGTAGAGGTCCGCCGTCTGCGCGGCCACGGCAAGGCGCGACGCGACCGCCGCCGCTTCGGAGGCCTGATAGTCGGCGAGCGCGGCTTCCCGCCCGCGGCGCAACCCGCCGAACACATCCAGTTCCCAGCTTGCGTTGAAATCGGCCTCGTAGTCGTTGCCGTGACGGTCGAAACCGGGCGTCGAATTCAGCACGCGCCCCAACGGCGTTTCGACCGACTGGTAAACGCGCGCGGCTTGACCGGTCACATTGCCCGAAGGCAACAGCGCCGCATTGGCCGCACCGAGCCCGGCACGCGCTTGCGCGACGCGTGCCGCGGCCTGCGCGAGATCGAGGTTCTGCGCGAGCGCGAGCGTGACGAACCGGGTCAACTGTGGATCGCCGAAACCCGTCCACCAAGTCGCGAGCTCCGCTTCGGCCGCCGCGTGCCGCTGCTCCACGGCGCTCTGGCCCTGGAAGCGCTGCGGCATGGCGATGTCCGGCCGCACGTAGTCGGGACCGACGGCGCATCCCGTCGACAGGAACGCGGCAAGCGCCGCGGCAACGATGGGTTTCGGTAGCATGACGGTTTTAGCAAAGACCAGGTGGTGACTATAATACCAAATAGTCACTCGTTGTCCATCCCTGCCAGCCGTAACCCATGAAAGAAAACACCGCTTCCCCGGCTCCCGCGCGCGGCCCGGCCGATCACGACGTGCGGGACCAGATCGTGGCCGCCGCCACCGAGCACTTCAGCCGGTACGGCTATGAAAAGACGACCGTGTCCGACCTCGCGAAGGCCATCGGTTTCTCGAAGGCCTATATCTACAAGTTCTTCGAGTCGAAACAGGCGATCGGCGAGATGATCTGCGCGAACTGCCTGTACGAAATCGAAACCGACGTGCGCGCCGCCGTCGCCGAAGCGGAACTGCCCACCGAAAAGCTCCGGCGCATGTTCAAGGTCTTTACCGAAGCGAGCCTGCGGCTGTTCTTCCGCGACCGCAAGCTGTACGACATCGCCGCGTCGGCCGCCACCGGCAACTGGCAGTCGGTGCAGGCCTATGAGGCGCGGGTGCAGAAGCTGCTGCAGGAGGTGCTCCAGGCGGGCCGGCAAAGCGGTGAGTTCGAGCGCAAGACGCCGCTGGACGAAACCGCGACGGCGATCTTCCTCGTGATGCGACCGTACATGAATCCGCTGCTGCTGCAGTACAACCTCGACACGACCGACGCCGCGCCCGCGCAGTTGTCGAGTCTGGTGCTCCGCAGCCTCGCCCCTTGAACCGGCACCGTATGTGACCATTGACTATATTGGTCACTAGATACACAATGAAAGCCCCAATCACTTCGTCAGTGGGTCTTTCATGCTCCGGCGTCGCCTCGCTCTCCTCGCAGTCGCTTCCGCACTGCCCCTCGCGCTAGCCGCCTGCAGCGGAAAAGCGCCTTCCGATCCGCGCACGGAGGCACCGCTCGTGCGTACCGCCATCGTGCAGGCCGCCGCGCCCGCGTCCCGCTCGTTCACCGGAACCGTCGCCGCACGCGTGCAGAGCGACCTCGGGTTCCGGGTGTCCGGCAAGGTGCTGGAGCGGCTCGTCGATACCGGACAAGCCGTCCGGCGCGGCCAGCCGCTGATGCGGATCGATCCCGTCGACCTGAAGCTCGCGGCGCGCGCACGCGACGAGGCAGTAGCCGCAGCACGGGCACGCGCGCGGCAGACCGCCGAGGACGAAGCGCGCTACCGCGACCTGCGCGGCACCGGCGCGATATCGGCATCGGCCTATGACCAGGTCAAGGCAGCGGCCGACGCCGCGAAAGCCCAGTTGAGCGCCTCCGAAGCCGACGCCGACGTCGCGCGCAATGCGACCGGCTATGCGGAACTCGTTGCGGACGGCGACGGCGTCGTGATGGAAACGCTCGCGGAGCCCGGTCAGGTCGTCAGCGCCGGCCAGCCGGTCGTGCGGCTCGCGCACGCCGGCAGCCGGGAAGCCGTGATCCAGTTGCCGGAAACGCTGCGGCCCGCGGCCGGCTCCGTGGCGCTGGCCGAGCTGTTCGGCAAGCCGGGCTCGAGTGTCCCCGCGACGCTACGCCAGCTCTCCGATTCCGCGGATGCGCGAACGCGCACGTTCGAAGCACGCTACGTACTGCAGGGCGCGCTAGCCGCCGCGCCGCTGGGCGCAACCGTCACGATCCGCATACCGGACGACGCACGCGCGACACCGCCAGCCGGCCTGCAGGTGCCGATCGGCGCGCTGCTGGACGGCGGCAAAGGGCCCGGCGTGTGGGTCGTCGCAGGCGATCCGGCCAAGGTGGGATGGCGGTCGGTCACGGTCGAGCATCTGGACGACGACAACGCGCGCGTGTCCGGCGCACTCAAGCAAGGCGACCGGGTCGTCGCGCTCGGCGCGCAGTTGCTGCATGACGGCGAAGCGGTTCGCGTGGCCGCGCAGGCCGCCACGGTCGCGCGCGAAGGGGCACAGCCATGAGCGAACGCCGCTTCAACCTGTCGGCGCTCGCGGTGCGCGAGCGCGCGATCACGCTGTTCCTGATCTGCCTGATTTCGCTCGCGGGGCTCGTGTCGTTCTTCAAGCTGGGCCGCGCGGAAGACCCGGCATTCACGGTCAAGGTGATGACCATCGTCACCGCGTGGCCGGGCGCCACCGCGCAGGAAATGCACGACCAGGTGGCCGAAAAGATCGAAAAGCGGATGCAGGAGCTGCGCTGGTACGACCGCACCGAAACCTACACGCGCCCCGGCCTCGCGTTCACGACGCTGACGTTGCTCGACAGCACGCCGCCGTCCGAGGTGCAGGAGCAGTTCTATCAGGCGCGCAAGAAGATCGGCGACGTGGCGAACGATCTGCCGGCCGGCGTGATCGGCCCGATGGTCAACGACGAATACGCGGACGTCACGTTTGCGCTGTTCGCGCTGAAGGCCAAGGGCGAACCGCAGCGCCTGCTGGTGCGCGATGCGGAGATGCAGCGTCAGCGCCTGCTGCATGTGCCGGGCGTGAAGAAGGTCGACATCATCGGCGAACAGGCGGAGCGCATCTACGTGCAGCTGTCGCACGACCGGCTCGCGACGCTCGGCGTGAGCCCGCAGGACGTGTTCGCCGCGCTCAACGGCCAGAATGCGCTGACGCCGGCCGGCTCCGTCGAGACGCGCGGGCCCGAGATCTTCATTCGCGTGGAAGGCGCATTCGACAAGCTGCAGAAGATTCGCGACACGCCGATCGTCGCACAGGGCCGCACGCTGAAACTGTCGGACATCGCCACCGTCGAGCGCGGCTACGAAGACCCGTCGACGTTCATGATCCGCAACAACGGCGAACCCGCGCTGCTGCTCGGCGTCGTGATGCGCGACGGCTGGAACGGGCTCGACCTCGGCCGGGCGCTGGACCGGGAAGTCGGCGCGATCAACGCGGAGCTACCGCTCGGCATGAGCCTGACCAAGGTCACCGACCAGTCCGTGAACATCAGCTCCGCCGTCGACGAGTTCATGGTCAAGTTCTTCGCCGCGCTGCTCGTCGTGATGCTGGTGAGCTTCGTCAGCATGGGCTGGCGCGTAGGCCTCGTCGTCGCCGCGGCCGTACCGCTGACGCTGGCCGTGGTGTTCGTCGTGATGGCCGCCACCGGCAAGAACTTCGACCGCATCACGCTCGGCTCGCTGATCCTCGCGCTCGGGCTGCTGGTCGACGACGCGATCATCGCAATCGAAATGATGGTCGTGAAGATGGAGGAAGGCTACGACCGCGTGGCCGCGTCGGCGTACGCGTGGAGCCATACGGCCGCGCCGATGCTGGCCGGCACGCTGGTCACCGCGGTCGGCTTCATGCCGAACGGCTTCGCTCGCTCCAGCGCGGGCGAATACACCAGCAACATGTTCTGGATCGTCGGGATCGCGCTGATCGCATCGTGGGTCGTTGCAGTGGCCTTCACACCGTACCTCGGCGTGAAGATGCTGCCGAACCTCAAGAGGCTCGAAGGCGGCCACGATGCGATCTACGACACGCCCCGCTACAACCGCTTCCGGCAATTGCTGACGCGCGTGATCGCCCGCAAATGGCTCGTCGCCGGTTCGGTCGTCGCCCTGTTCGTGCTCGCGATTCTCGGCATGGCGGTCGTCAAGAAACAGTTTTTCCCGATCTCCGATCGCCCCGAGGTGCTGATCGAGGTGCAGATGCCGTACGGCACGTCGATTTCGCAAACGAGCGCCGCCACGTCGAAGGTCGAAGCGTGGCTCGCGAAGCAGAAGGAAGCGAGGATCGTCACCGCGTACGTCGGCCAGGGTGCGCCGCGCTTTTATCTGGCGATGGGGCCGGAGCTGCCCGATCCGTCATTCGCGAAGATCGTGGTGCGCACCGACAGCCAGGACGAGCGCGATGCGTTGAAGGCGCGCCTGCGGCGGGCCATCGCCGATGGCCTTGCGCCCGAAGCCCGCGTACGGGTGACGCAGCTCGTGTTCGGTCCGTATTCGCCGTTCCCGGTCGCGTATCGGGTCACGGGCCCCGATCCGGACAAGCTGCGCGGTATCGCGACCGATGTCGAGCGTGTGATGACCGGCAGCCCGATGATGCGCACGGTCAATGCCGACTGGGGCACGCGCGCGCCGACGCTGCATTTCACGTTGCAGCAGGATCGCCTGCAGGCAGTCGGGTTGACGTCCAGTGCGGTCGCGCAGCAGCTGCAGTTCCTGCTGACCGGGGTGCCGGTCACCGCAGTGCGCGAGGATATCCGGACCGTACAGGTGATCGCGCGGTCGGGCGGCGATGCGCGGCTCGATCCCGCGCGGCTCGACGACTTCACGCTCGCCGGCGCGAGCGGGCAGCGTATCCCGCTGTCGCAGGTCGGCAAGGTCGACGTGCGGATGGAAGAGCCGATCATGCGCTGGCGGGATCGCGTGCCGACGCTCACGGTGCGCGGCGACATCGCCGACGGCTTGCAGCCGCCGGACGTGTCGGCTGCGATCACGAACCAGCTTCAGCCGATCATCGCCGCGCTGCCGAGCGGCTATCGAATCGAGGAGGCCGGCTCCATCGAGGAATCCGGCAAGGCCACCAAGGCGATGCTGCCGCTCTTCCCGATCATGCTGGCGGTCACGCTCGTCATCATCATCTTCCAGGTGCGCTCGATCTCCGCGATGGTGATGGTGTTCATGACGAGCCCGCTCGGCCTGATCGGCGTGGTGCCCACGCTGATCCTGTTCCGGCAGCCGTTCGGCATCAATGCGCTGGTCGGCCTCGTCGCGCTGTCGGGGATCCTGATGCGCAACACGCTGATCCTGATCGGCCAGATTCACCAGAACGAACAGGCGGGACTGGATCCGTTCCACGCGGTCGTCGAAGCGACCGTGCAGCGGGCGCGCCCGGTGATCCTGACCGCCATGGCCGCCGTGCTCGCGTTCATTCCGCTCACGCATTCGGTGTTCTGGGGAACGCTCGCGTACACGCTGATCGGCGGCACGTTCGCCGGGACGATCCTCACGCTGATGTTCCTGCCGGCGATGTACGCGATCTGGTTCAGGATCCGGCCCGGTCATTCCGCCGCCACCCGCCACGGCGGTCATGAACCGGCATCGCCGGGCGAGGCTGTATTTCAGCCCGCACTGAACGCGCGCGATTGATACCGCTACTCATCCTGTCCAAGGAAACAGCCATGTCGAATTCCACCGTTGTCGTCGTGACCGGCGTGTCGTCGGGCATCGGGCGCGTCGCCGCAGAACAATTCGCCAAACGCGGGTGCCGCGTGTTCGGCACCGTGCGCAGCATCGCGCGAGCGGCACCCATCGCCGGCGTCGAGTTGATCGAGATGGACGTACGTGACGACGCGTCCGTTCAATCGGGTATTCAAACGATCATCGATCGCGCCGCACGCATCGACGTGCTCGTGAACAATGCAGGCACGAGCCTGCTCGGCGCGGTGGAGGAAACCTCCGTGACCGAAGCCGCGGCATTGTTCGACACCAACGTATTCAGCATCCTGCGTACGGCCCATGCGGTGCTTCCGCACATGCGGGCACAGCGGCGCGGCCGGATCGTCAATGTCAGCTCGGTGCTCGGCTTCCTGCCGGCGCCCTATATGGGACTCTATTCGGCATCCAAACATGCGGTGGAGGGTTTGACTGAAACGCTGGATCACGAACTGCGGCAGTTCGGCATTCGCACGACGCTGGTCGAACCGTCGTTTACGCGGACGAACCTGGACGTCAACGCGCTGCAGGCAAGCGCGCCGATCGCCGATTACGACCGCGAGCGGACGCTCGCGTCGCGTGCCGTTGTCCACTGCGTGAAAACCGCGCCGCACCCCGAGGGTGTGGCCGCCACCATCGTCGACGCAGCGCTCGGCGCATGGCGGATGCGACGCACGCCGACCGGTGAGGCGTCGCTATTGCGCAAGTTGCGACGGTTCATGCCAGCCGGCCCGGTCGATTCGAGCCTGCGGAAAAAATTCCGGCTCGCGTGACGCGGCGGGCTGGCGAAGCATTCTTGAACGAGGTAACCACCGTGGAAATAGGCATCATCGGGACCCGGCAATATCGGCGGGACGCTTGCGCGCCGGCTGAAGGCGGCGGGCCATCGCGTGCGGATCGCGAATTCGAAGGGTCCGGAAGGCGTGCAGCCATTCGCGGATGAAATCGGCGCGCTCGCCGTCGACGTGGCGGGCGCCGTTCGCGGGCCCGGTATAGCGCGGGTACGGCGGATACTGGCACAAGGCTCGCGCAAACGCCGCACTACCGTCCGTGTTCAGCTTCGATGCAACGAGGTTCCCGGGTGCCTTGCCCTTCGTCGCCCATTGATCCAGTGCAGCGACCAGGTTTGCGGAGTCCGCACCCGGGCCGCCCAAGCAAAGGGAAGCAGGCCGCCAGCATCAAGCCGCTGTCAGTTTTCCCCGCAGCGAATACGCTGCGGTCAGGACAACGATCAGGCCGACGCGTGATCGCTGCAAGCCTGGAGCCGGGCGTCGCAGGGATACCACGCCCGGCTTGCTCTAGCGCTCAAGTCTAGCGCTCAAGAAATGGCCTGAGCTTGTCCGCACGGCTGGGATGCATCAGCTTGCGCATCGCCTTGCTCTCAATCTGACGGATCCGCTCACGGGTCACATCGAACTGCTTGCCGACCTCTTCAAGCGTGTGATCGGAGTTTGTGTCGAGCCCGAATCGCATCCGCAGAACCTTGGCCTCGCGCGGCGACAACCCGTTGAGTGCCTCGTCGATCGCCGCGCGCATGTTCGCGTGAATCGCCGCCTCAGCCGGCGAACTCGCCGAGACATCCTCGATCATGTCACCGAGCGTTGCATCGGCGTCGTCACCCACCGGGGTTTCGAGCGAGACAGGTTGCTTGGCGATCTTGAGGATACTGAGCACTTTCTCCTCGGACATCTCCATGCGCTTTGCGAGCACTGAGGGATGCGCTTCCTGCCCTGTCTGTTGCAAGATTTCGCGCGATATCCGGTTCAGCTTGTTGATCGTCTCGATCATGTGGACCGGCACGCGAATGGTCCGCGCCTGATCGGCGAGCGCACGCGTGACAGCCTGCCGGACCCACCAGGTCGCGTAGGTCGAGAACTTCCAGCCGCGCCGGTATTCGAACTTGTCAACGGCCTTCATCAGGCCGATATTGCCCTCCTGGATCAAATCCAGGAACTGCATGCCGCGGTTCACGTATTTCTTGGCGATTGAAATGACAAGACGAAGGTTCGCCTCGATCATCTCGCGCTTGGCCTGCCGCATTTTCAGTTCCGCGGCACTCATCTGGCGGTTGATCTGCTTGAGCTGCTGGAGCGGCAACGAGACCTGGGACTCGATGTCGACGAGCTTCTGCTGCGCCGCCTGAATCGCCGGCTGATGTCGCTCGAGCGCCGCGCCAAACTGCTGCGAGGTCGCTGCCGTGCGGTTCGTCCATTCGAGGTCGGTCTCGTGGCCCGGGAACGACTCGACAAACGCGTCGCGCGGCATGCCGCAACGGTCGACAGCAATCGCCAGGATGCTGCGCTCGATCGCGCGAACCTCAGTCACTTGCCCATGCACGATGGCGCACAGGCGGTCGATGGTCTTGGCGGTAAAGCGGATCGGCGCGAGTTCACGCTGGATCGCCGTGCGCACTTGTACAGCGGCTGCGGAACGGGCATCGCCCGTGACAGGCACATCCGGCAACTGCTCGAACAGCGCACGCACGCGCGCGAAAATCACGAGACTGTCGTTCGTGAGTTCTTCGAGGCGTGCCGCGTTCACCTTCTCCGAATCCCCGGCGTCCGTTTCGACGTCGTCTTCGTCCGAATCATCGTCGGCGGCTTGTGCTTCCGTATCCTCTTCCTGGGACTCTGGCGCCATTTCGCTTTCATCGGCGTCGACGCTGATGCCATCGACCAGTTCGTCGATGCGCAGTTCCCCGGCAACGACGCGGTCGACATCGGCAAGAATCGTGGACACGATCGACGGACACGCGGCAATCGCTTGAATCATGTCCTGCAGACCATCTTCGATCCGTTTCGCGACCTCAATTTCACCGGCGCGGGTCAGCAGTTCGCTGGCCCCCATTTCTCGCATGTACATCCGAACCGGATCCGTGGTGCGGCCGAATTCGGAATCAACGGTCGATAACGCAGCTTCCGCCTCCTCGTCCGCCTGATCGTCGGATGCCACGGCCGGCGCAGCGTCGGTCAACAGCAGCGCTTCGGCGTCCGGCGCTTGTTCGTACACGGCCACGCCCATGTCGCTGAACGTGCTGACGATGGTGTCCATCGCCGCCGTTTGGGCAAAGTTGTCGGGCAGGTGGTCGTTGATGTCCGCGTGGGTGAGATAGCCGCGCTCGCGACCGAGCGCGATCAACGCGCGCATCTGGTGCTGGCGCTCCTCGTTCTGACGTGCCAGCGACGCGCTGTCCGTCGGCGTCAGGGCCTGGGCCTTTCCCTTTGCCACACGGCGGCCGGCTTTTGCCGTGCCCGTGATTTCAGGGGATGTGGAATCGTTCCGATCAGGAATTGCCAATACATGCTCCTCGACAGATGAGCCGACGATCGTCGCGAGCATGACGCCAGAATGGGTTGCCTGCCGGGATGCGAACGGAATCGTGTACGCACAGATAGTCGAGGGCGGGACGCCTCGTGCGAAATCCGTATGCGCAGCTTGTGGGGGGCGTGAATGATACCGGATTGTATTGTCCGGCACAACCCCCGGGGGCAGCCTGGGATTTCCATACGCTTTACCGGTGCAGCGCTCTCTAGCTGCGACAAGGGGGTAGCAGTCGCCCCCTGCCCCTGCCAGTGAATGCGTGCTGTCGCCCCATTCCGGCCGCTCGACGCTCCACGGAGCGGACATCATCGGTGTGTCTGCATGCCGCGACGAACGTAGGTCACGGACACGCCCGTGATCTATGCGCGGATCAGCGTGTCACCCTGGAGAAGGTGACAGGGAGCCGACTCGAGGTTCATGCGCTCGGGGATGGGTAGTCCGTTTCCGCAGTAATCGATCTCAACGCAGCTCAAATGATCCGAATCATCGGCGAACAAGAAAATTTCAAGCGATCGTGACACGTCGGGTTCGCCAAGGCCCCGAAAGTCGGCTTCAAACACCCGACCGTAACCGTGTCCGCTCGTGGATATTCCAGGCACGCCGTCAGGCGCAGCCATCGATAGCGAGAAATTGTTGCACCCGCATTGACAAATGCTCGCCGATTTCAGCATTCGCGATTTGCGCCGCGAGCACATCGCAATTCGGAAACTGGCAGCGTTCGAGGGTGAACGCAATCCAGCAAGTTGCACGGTTTAGGTCATTTTGCATGTTGCGCCTGGACGGATGCGGAGCGAATCGCGGTTCTCGAGTGCGTTGATTGCGGACGATTTACGCGACGGTGTCGATCGGCCGTTTCTGGCCGGCTAGCGCCCGATGACAGAGCGCGACGATCGTCGTGGATGCGGCCTTTCATGCACGGGACATAAAGCGACCCGAAGCGGAAATTCGCTCCATCAAGACCAAAGACTGTCCACGCCGCCGGGCCGTCACCGCTTATGAACGACCGAGTCGAGCACGAAGCTGGTCGTCATGTTCTGCACGCCGTCCAATGCGCTGATGGTCGCCCAGATGTCGCTGATGCGCTCATGCGTGGCCGCCTCTATCTGCACCAGCAAATCGACCTCGCCGCTGAGAACCGCGCAGTCGCGCACCTCGGCGATCCGCTCGAGTGCGGCCAGCACGTCCGCGCCGCGCATCCGGTCCTTGCGATAGACGAGCATCACGGCACGCACCGGTGCGACATCGTCGGGCAACGCGAGCCGCACCGTATAGCCTGCAATGATCTTCAGCGCTTCGAGCCGGTCGATCCGGTGCCGGACCGCCTGCCTGGACAAACCGATCCTGTCGGCCAGCACCGCGAGCGGAATCCGCGCATCGGCACACAATGCGTCGATGATCTTCTGGTCCAGGCCGTCGATCTTCATTGGCCGGACCCGGTGTGCCCGGCACTGCGCGCATCGACCGCGTCGCGCAATGCCGCGATGTGGCCGGGGCCGATTCCGCAACACCCGCCGACGATCTGCGCACCGAGCGCAAGCCACTGCTCCGCCCATTTCGCATAGCCGGGCGGATCGATATCGCCGCGCAATGCGTCGAGTTCCTCGTTCGCACGCGCATCGGCGCGCTGCGGTGGAAAGGCGTTCGCATACGCGCCGATCATCAACGCCGCTCCTGCTCCTGCTCCCATTCCAGCGAGCCTACGCTGCACCGCCTCGATCGCCGCACCCATCGCCTCCGGCTGGCTGCAGTTGAACAGCAGCGCGCTCGCGCGCGCGGACACGGCGGCGTCGATGGCTTCGTCGAGTGCCTGTCCCGATCGCAGTACCGGCCCGGCGCCCGTGTCGGCGCCGACCTCGTCGCGCAGCGTGAACGACACCCAGAGCGGCTTCGGATTCGCACCGAGCGCGCGACGGACCGCGTCGATCTCGCCGGTCAGGCTCTGCGTCTCGGCCAGCCACAGGTCGACGTACGGATCGAGTCCATCGACGAGCGTCGCCAGAATCGCATCGGCACGCGCCGCGTCGAACAGGTCGGGCCGATACGAACCGCCGGTCGGCGGAAGCGATCCCGCGACGCGTACTGGCCGCACTGCGCGATCCGCGGCTTGCCGCGCGAGTTGCCCGGCAAGTGCCGCGAGCGCGACACCGTCGCGACGGAACCGCTGCTCGCCGATATGGAACGGCACGACCGCATAGCTGTTCGCGGTGATCACGTCGGCGCCCGCCGCGATGAACGCGTCGTGCGCGAGGCCGACGTAATGCGGCGCTTCCATCAGCGCGAGCGCCGACCATTCCGGCTGCCTGAACGGCGCCCCCATCCGCGCCAGTTCGCGCCCCATGCCGCCGTCGAGTACCGTGATGCCATGCATATTCCGTGCTCCGTCGTTGCAACCCGGGCCGCTCGCGCCCGGATCGATTCAAAGGCCGGCGCGGCCCGCCCGATGCGTCGAACGACCGCGTGCGCCGGTCCGTGTCAGATCTGCTCGAGCGCTTGCGCGATATCGGCTTTCAGGTCGTCGACATGCTCGATGCCGACCGAATAACGGATGAAGTTGAGCGGGATGTCGGCCGCGCGCATTTGTTCCGCCGACATCGTGCCCGCCCACATGGATGCCGTATGGATCGCGAGCGAATCGACGCCGCCGAGATTGCCCGCGTTCAGCGGCAAGCGCAGCGCCTCGACGAAGCGCTGCGCTTCGCCATAGCCGCCCCGCACGCCGAACGCGACCACGCCGCCGAAGCCGCGCATCTGCCGGCACGCGAGTTCATGCTGCGGATGGCTGCGCAGGCCCGGGTAGAACACGCGCTCGATCTTCGCGTGCGCCTCGAGGAACTCGGCGAGCGCCTGGGCGTTCGCGTTGATCCGCTCGACGCGCATCGGCAGCGTGCGCAGCCCGCGCAGCAGCAGCCACGCGTCCATCGGCGACAGCACCGAGCCGAGCGTGATGTGCGTATGCCAGATCTGCTCGGCGATCACGCGACTCGTGCAGATCACGCCGCCGGTCAGGTCGTGATGGCCGCCGAGATACTTGGTCGCGCTGTGCACGACGATGTCGACACCGAGCCGGTGCGGCTGCTGGTTGACCGGCGACGCGAACGTGTTGTCCGCGAGTGTCAGGATGCCGCGCGCCCTGGCGACTTCGCTCACCGCGGCGATGTCGGTCACGAGCAGCAGCGGATTGACCGGCGATTCGAGCACGATCAGCCGCGTGTTCGGCCGGATCGCACGATCGAACGCGGCCGCGTCGGTCTGGTCGACGAACGTCACCTCGACGCCGAACCGGCGCAGCATGTCGTCGAGCATTTTCGTCGTGCTCATGTAATGGCGCGTCTGGCCGATCACGTGATCGCCGGCCTTCACGACACTGAGGATCGCGGTCGCGATCGCGCCCATGCCGGACGCGGTGACGAGCGCGGTCTCGGTGCCCTCGAGCTCCGCCATGATCGCCTTGACCCGCTCGTGAACCGGATTGCCGTAGCGCGTGTAGTTGCGCGGATGCTGCGGCACGCTCGACATCTCCGCGAATTCCTCGCTGCCGGCCGCCTTGAACACGGCCGAATAGTGGATCGCCGGCGCGACCGTCTTCTCGTCGGTCACGTCGCGGTCCGCGGCCAGCGCGAGCGTTTCAAGCCTGTATCCCATTTCGTTCTCCGGATCGTTGGTTGTATCGTGTCCGCGCGGTGCCGTCAGGCACGCACGTTGCCCAGATGGCGATTCAGCTGCCCTTCGACGCGTTTGAGCACGGTCGAAAGCACTGCCGTGATACCGACGTACACGATGCCGGCCAGCATCAGTGCGTCGGTCGTATAGGTTTCGATGGAGATGCGCCGCGCGACTCCGGTCAGGTCGAGCACGGTGATCGTGCTGGCGAGCGCGGTCGACTTGAGCTGCAGCACGATCTCGTTGCCGAGCGTCGGCGCGACGATGCCGATCGCGCGCGGGACGACCACGAACCAGGTCACCACGAAGCGGCTCATCCCGAACGCGAGCGCGGCTTCCTTCTCGCCGGCCGGCACGCCGGCAATGCCGCCGCGGATGTCTTCCGCCATGTAGGCCGAGAGGTTGAGCGTCAGCGCGCACAATGCGCACGAGAACGATCCGCCAACCAGCAGCCACAGCGGCGACGCGCGCACGATCGAGAACTGCGCGAGCCCGTAATACAGCACGAAAATCTGCACCAGCAGCGGCGTGCCGCGAAACACCGACATGAACAGGCGGCTCGGTACCGACAGCCACCGGCGCTCCGACGCACGCGCGACGGCAAGCGGCACCGCGAGCGCGAACGCGAACGTGCAAGACAGCACCAGCAGTTGCAGCGTAATCCATACACCGCGCGCGACGTCCGGGCCGGACTGCTCGATGAGGGAAAGGAAGTCGTTCATCGCATGGCCCTCGTCAGGTGCGTTGTGCGTAACCACGGCCCGCGATGCGCTCGAGCCATGCGAATACGGGGTTTGAAGCGGCGAGAAAGCCAAAGTAGACGATACCGACCGTCACGTAGAAAACGAATGGCTGCTTGGTGAACTGCGCGGCGATGTTGGCCTTGCGCAGCATGTCCTCGAGCCCGACGATCGATACCAGCGACGTGTCCTTCAGCAGGTTCTGCCACATGTTGTTCAGGCTCGGCAGGCAGATGCGCCACGCCTGCGGCAGGCGTACGTGCCACAGTGTCTGCAGGCGTGTCATCCCGTACGCGCGCGCGGCCTCGATCTGTCCGGCCGGCACCGCGATGAATGCGCCGCGGAACATCTCCGACGAATAAGCGCCGAACACCACGGCGAGTGCGATCACGCCGGCCGAGAAAGGGCTCACGGCGAAGGCACCATCGAATTGCGTGTTGAGCAGATGCGACAGCCCGAAATAGCAGATCAGCAGAATCAGGAACTCGGGAATGCCGCGCAGGAAATTGGTCAGCGCATAGGTCGCATGCCTGAGCCAGCCCATGTCCGACAGTTTTGCCGATGCACCGGCGATGCCGAGCAGCATGCCGACGCACAGCGCGGCGAGCGCGAGTTCCAGCGTGACGAGCGCACCCGCCGCGATCTGCGCGCCGTAGTTCACCAGAATGTCCATCGTGATATCGCTCCTTGTGAGGCCCGGATCGCGCAGGCCGCCGTGCGGCGGCCGCGCGGTCCCGATGCGCGGCTATTGCGGCGCGATGCTGAACGGGAAATAGCGCTTGTTGGCGGCGGCGAACGTGCCATCCGCCTGCACCTGCGCGATCCCCTTGTCGAACAGCGCCTTCAGCGGCGCGTCGCCCTTGCGTACCGCGATCGCCGTACCGTCGCCGAAGATCTCCGCATCGGCGATCGGCTTGCCGACGAAGTCGAAACCTTCCTTCCTGCCGGCCTTCGTCAGCCAGTCGTACGCGACCGTGTTGTCGGCAAGCACGGCATCGACGCGCCCGGCCTCCAGGTCGAGCCAGGCCTCGTCGAGCGTCTGATAGACCTTCACGTTGATCCCCGACTTGCTCGCCAGCAGGCGGCGGCGCAGATAGGATTCGTGGGTCGACGCGGTCTGAACGCCGATCGTCTTGCCGCGCAGCGCGGCCGCGCCATCCGTGATACCCGAACCCTGCTTCGCGACGAGCTGCACGGGTGCCGTCGTGAAGATGCGCGTGAAATCCACCGATTGCTCGCGCTCCGGCGTCTTCGACATTTGCGCGAGCACCGCATCGATCTGCTTCGCCTTGAGCGCCGGAATCAGCGCATCGAAATCCATCGTCACCCACTGGCACCTGACCTTCATCGTGTCGCACATCTTCTTGCCGATGTCGATCTCCATGCCCTGCAGCTTGCCGGACGCATCCTTGTATTCGAACGGCGCGTAATCGGCGAGCGTGCCGATCCGCACGACCTGCTCGGCATGCGCGACCGATCCGAGCAGTGCCGCGCCCACGCACAGCGACTGAAGCAGCTTCTTCATGATTTCCCCTCCGGTTGGCATTGAATCCGCATCAGATGATGCTGGACAGAAACTTCTGGAAGCGCGGCGATTTCTGGCTCGCGAACACCTCGTCGGGACTGCCGTCCTCCTCGATTCGTCCCTGGTGGACGAACACGACGCGGTTCGCGACTTCGCGCGCAAAACCCATCTCGTGCGTGACGACGAGCATCGTGCGCCCCTCGTCGGCCAGCGAGCGCATCACTTTCAATACTTCGCCGACGAGCTCGGGATCGAGCGCCGACGTCGGTTCGTCGAACAGCATCACGTCGGGATCGGTCGCGAGTGCGCGTGCAATCGCCACGCGCTGCTGCTGGCCGCCCGACAGCTGGTTCGGATAGTGTTCGCACTTGCCGGCGAGCCCGACCCGTTCGAGCATCGCGATCGCTTTGTCGCGTGCGTCGCGCTTCGGTACGCCCAGCACGCGCACCGGCACGAACATCACGTTCTGCAGCACCGTCATGTGCGCCCAGAGATTGAACTGCTGGAACACCATCGCGAGCTTGCGGCGCACGCGCATCACCTGCTGCGCGTCGGCGGCGACAAGCGCGCCGTCGCGGCCCGCCGGCTTCAGCGCGAGCGTTTCGCCGTTCACGCAGATCCGGCCACGGTCGGGCATTTCCAGCAAGTTGATGCACCTGAGGAACGTACTCTTGCCCGACCCGCTGCTGCCGAGGATCGACACGACCTCGTGATTCCGCGCGGTCAGCGAGATGCCCTTCAGCACCTCGACACCGCCGAACGACTTGTGAATATCCTCGACCACCAGCGCGTCCACCGCCGGCTTGCATGCAGGAATTGCTGCTGGCATCCTCGACTCCTTCTCCGCTACGTTGCACACACACCGCTCCGGTTCGCGCCGCGCCGGCCCGTCATGTGCCGGCGCTCGCGCATCAGCTCGACAGCCGCCGGTTGCGCCTGAAGCAGACCACCTTCGGCTGCGTCATTTCCGTCATCGCGAACCGGACCCCTTCGCGGCCCAGCGACCCATGCTTGAAGCCGCCGAACGGCATGCCGTCGAAGCGGTAGTCGGACGAATCGTTGATCATCACGCCGCCTGCCTGCAGCCGCTCCGCCGCGCCGAGCGCCACCTCCAGGCGGTTGGTAAACACGCCTGCATGCAGGCAGCTCTCCGACGCATTGGCCGCGTCGAGCGCCTGCTCCAGGTCGGTGAATTTCTCGATCGTCACGACCGGCGCGAATACCTCGTCGGTCCATATGCGCGCGTCGCGCGGCACATCCACGAGCACCGTCGGTTCATACAGCGCACCGCGCCGCCGATGGCCGCTCAACACCGTCGCACCGCCGGCGACCGCTTCGTCGACCCAGTGTTCGATGCGAGCCGCCTGTTCCTCGCCGATCATCGGCCCCATGTCGGTCGCATCGTCCAGTGGATCGCCCACGACCATCTTGCCGGTCAGCTCGACGAAGTAACGGACGAACGGCTCGTACGCGGCGTCGGCGACGAAGATCCGCTGCGTGCCGATGCAGTTCTGTCCCGCCGCCCAGAACGCACCCGACACGCATGCTTCGGCGGCATCCTTCAGGTCGCAGTCGGCCATCACGATCACCGGCGCATTTCCGCCGAGGTCCATCGCGATCTTCTTGAGTCCCGCCTGGCGCGTGATGGCCTCGCCAGTCTCCGGACCGCCGGTAAAGGTCACCATCCGGATCCGCCGGTCGCGCACCAGCGCGGACGCGATCTCCGCGCCGCCGTGCACGATCTGCAGCGCGTCGCGCGGCGCACCGGCTTCCCACAGAACCTCGACGAGCGCCTGCGCGGACAGCGGCGCAAGCAGCGAGGGCTTCAGGATCAGCGCATTGCCGGTCGCAATCGCCGGCCCGAGCTTGTGTGCAACGAGGTTCAGCGGGTCGTTGAACGGCGTGATCGCGAGAATCACGCCGAGCGGCTCCAGCGTGTAGTAGCCGCTGCGATCCTCGGAGCCGGGATAGCCGTCGAACGGGATCGTCTCGCCGGTCAGCCGTTTCGCCTCCTCGCCCGACAGGCGCAGCGTGTTCACGCAGCGTGCGACTTCCTTGCGGGCCTGCCGCAACGGCTTGCCCGCTTCAAGCGCGATCGTGCGTGCGAACGTCTCCGTTCGCGCCTCGACGATCGCTGCTGCGCGAAACAGGATGTCAGCGCGCCGGCTGCGCGGCATGGTCGCGGCCGCATGCGCCCCTTCGAGCGCGCGCTCGACGAGGGCCGATGCCGCATCGACAGGCGACAGTCGAACCTGGCCGACGATCGCGCCGTCATACGGCGACCGGACATCGGCCACGCCGGCCCCCGTGCAGCCGGTCAGCACCGCATCGCGCGCGCTCATGCGGCCACCTCGTGCGACACGGCGCCGATCCGGTCGGCGAGTTCGATCAGGTCGGACAGGATCGCGAACGCCGTTTCCTCGCGCCCCGCACCGGGCCCGCTGATCGTCACGCCGCCGAGCACGTCGGTGTCGAACGTGATCGCATTCGTCACGCCGCTCGCGGCAAGCAACGGATGGCCGGCCGGCAGCTTGCGCGGCTCGACGCTCGCGGTCACGGTGCCGTCCGGATGGCGGACGGCCGAGCCGATCAACCGCCAGGACATGCGCTCCGCCGCCGCCGCGCGCACGTCGTGCTCGGTCAGCTCCACGATGCCGCGGCACGTCACATCGCCACGCGTGAGGCCGGCGTTCCACAGCGCGTTCGCCAGAATCACGACCTTCAGCTGCACGTCCGACCCGTTGACGTCGGCCGCGGGGTTCGCCTCCGCATAGCCGCGCTGCTGCGCATCCCGGATCGCCTCGTCAAAGCTCGCGCCGGCCTCGACCTCGCCGAGCACGTAGTTCGACGTACCGTTCAGGATGCCGGCGAAGCCGTTGACGTCGCAGCCGCGCAGCGACGTCACGAGCTGCCGCAGCACCGGCGTGCCGCTCATCACCGTGCCCTCGTACATCACGCACGCGCCCGATTGCGCGGCGACCCGAGCCAGCGCCGGCTGCGCGAGCGCGATCGGCCCCTTGTTGGTCGTGATCACGTGCTTGCCGCATTCGAGGGCGGTACGGCAATGCGACAGTGCCGGCTCACCGGTGTTCGGGTCGGTGAAGGTCGCCTCGACGACGACATCCACGTGCTCCGACGCAATGGCCTTCAGCACGGCCTCGAGACCGACGTCCGGCGACACCAGCGTGCCGGGATCGCGACGGAGCGCTTCGGCGTCGACACCCCGCCGGGCGGTTTCGTCGAGGACATCCAGCGCGATGCCGCGAGGATTCGTCGCGATCCCGAGCCGCAGGTCGGCGACCATCGTCACCGACACGTCGAGTCCCGATGCATCCAGCAACGCGCGTTTCTTCTTGAGCAGTTCGACCAGTCCCTGATTGACTCCGCCGAAGCCGACCAATGCCAGTTTGAGTTCCATCTTGATCATCTCCTGTTCATTGACTACAGGAAACATATTAGTTATGCGAATTGATCGACAAATTATGCGTTTCGACCGATTCGGGCAGTCACGCGTTGCGGTTTGTCACGCGGGACGGACGGATCGGCCGTCGCCGCGCGAACCGCCCTCGTCAGGCCGTGGACGGGGCGTCGTCGCCGTCCTTGTCGACCGGCACGAACAACCCGACCTTGAGCGCGCTCAGCACGACATTCGTGTTGATCCGGCGAACCATCGGATTGCTCTGCATGATCCGCGCGGACAACCGGTCGTATGCCTCGACGTCGGGTGCGGTGATGATCGCGATCAGGTCGACGGAGCCGGTCACGTAGTAAATCTGCTGGATTTCATCGTGCGCCTTCGACCACTCGCGGAACCGGGCGACCGTCTCGTAGTTTTCGCGTTCGATCTCGATCGCTGCAATGAACGTCATCGGCCGGCCGACGGCCGCGCGATCGACCACCGCGATTTCCGCCGAGATGATCTTTTCGGTGCGCATGCGCTTCAGCCGCTTCTGCACGGCGGACGTGGACAGGCCGATCCGTTCGGCGATGGCATCCGCAGTCGCGGTGCAATCGCGCTGGACGATATTCAGGATCTTGCGGTCGAAGGTGTCGAGTGGATCGGTCATGGCGTGGTTTGCCGGAGAACGGGTGTTTGCGTCAAAGATAGAAAGGGCGAGTCGATCTGATCCCGACCAGATGCCGGACGCGGTCGAACGCGGTGACGAGCGTTTCGCGCCACAGCGCCGCTGGACCGTGGATGCATACGGGGGCGAAGTGGATCGTATCCACGCCCGCGGGAATGCGGAACGGACGCTCGACGCCATCGTCCGATTCGGTCACGAGCGCGGTGCCGTCGACTTCGGTCAGGCTCATCAGCAGATGGGCGGATGCGGTCGCGCCAAGCAGGTCGTACAGCGGCGATCCGCTCGCGGATAACTGCTCGAGCAGTGGCAGTTCGTACGCGCCGGGCCACCAGGTGTCGCGCTCGTCGAGCCACGGGCCGACCGCCGGCATTCCAACCATCTCGAGTATCCGGTCCGCGCCGACGTGCGCATAGGCTCGACACCGGCCACCCCTGTCGGTCGAAGAACGCGCCAGCCAGCCGTCGGCGCTCGCGACCGGGTCCGTCAACGGGACGTTCGCCGGCTTCAGCAGGCCGAGCATGCCGGCCATGCTCGCAGCCGACCGGTGTTCGGCGCCGCACAGCGGCTCCTGATCCGGCACGATCCGACACACCCACTTGGGCCCGTCCTGCAAGGCGGCGGGGACGTCGCCGGACCGGACCTGAGCGGCTCTCCTGCGGGCGTGTTCGGCGATGACGAATGGCGTGTCCGGCATACAACTCTCTCGTGCTTGCGGTGCCGCGTCAGAGCGATGCTGGCGCACTTCATGGGCGGCTGACGAATATTGGGGCTGGAGAAATCATATCGCCTCGCTGCGACCGAAAAAATCCCACTTTCCCTGTTTCTCGACGAAAATCGTCGAAAGTTTGCCGTTCATGGATGAATTTCGTCGCGATGCACGGGATGTCGCCGCAACGCCGAAAGGCACGGTCATATTTGTGCGCCTTGCCCGTCGTCTTGTTCGCGTACGCGATTTCTTCACCGCGTTGCCGGACGAACCGGACGAACTTGCTCATTCGCGCTGAGCAACCCCGCCCCCCCGGATTGCAAGGACGCACGTCAGGATATGTGCCTGTCCTGACAAGGCTCGACCCGAGAAACAGGTCGAACAGCGCGGTTACAGCGCTGACCGCTGCCACTTGTCCTTATAGTTCAAAAATTCCTTCTTCTTGATTTTCCATTCTTCGCCACTTCTTTTCATGGTGAAACGGAATACGGTCAACAAACCAACTGTCTGGTGAAAAGTGAAAACCACTTCGCCACCACTTGACTCCACACTATCTTCAACATCAGTTTCAGGATCGTACGTTGGCGGATCCGAACAACCCAGGTCAATTAAACGACCTTGATTCGTTTTATCCTGAAACGCCCACTGCTCCAGGATTTCCAAAAGATGCTTCCGCGCGCGCTCGTCGAGAGAAGTTACATCAAGGCCACCGCCCAAAGCATTACGCTTCTTTTGATAGAAGTCCCTCTCCCATCGATTCATTTTCAACATAAATGATCTCAGCGCGCTTCGAGCATGCTCAAAACCATCACTCATCATCCTCAACCTTTATTTTTTGAAAATGTTGTCGCCCCATGATTCTCTGGCCATTTGTACATACCTTCGTGACTGTACCCGTGCCGAGATCCTTGGCAGTAATCGTCGCGATTGCACGCGGAGGCTGACCTGCGGCCCCGCGGGAAACCGCAGGTGTAACACACCATCCCCACGGATCGATCCAGCCGGTCGGATTCGACGCGTATCGATACGGATTGTCTCCGCCCGGCAACCCGATCGGATCCTGATTGATGAACCGCCCCACTGCCAGGCCCTCCGACCAAGCGGATCATAGGGAGAACACCCGGTCAATCGCCGCTGCGTGCGCATGACTTCGTGATGCAGCTCGTCGCGCTCGAAGCCGCCCAGCACTTGATCGCCACATCGAGTCTGGTGGACGTAGCCAGAGCCATAGCGCAGCATCTGTAGCGTCTGATCCTGCGGTAGCACGCACCCACTGTCACGTTGTCGAGCCCGTCCCCCTTGCCAGTCGGCGCTTCGACGGATTCCACCGCCCCCCGTCCACAGACCACCCCAATCTTCACAATTCATTTAACTTTCCGTGAGGACTTCGACACCGGCCGCTGACTACGATGGGCGCATGTTTTCAGGACCTGCCGCCAGGAGCCCATCATGCCTACCCGCAGACATCTGCTGTTCGCCGGCGCCACCGGCCTCGCCGTGCTCGCGACGCTGTCGTCCGTCGGCCGCCGCGCACTGGTCGGCGCGCGCGAACACGAACGGCAGCACGGGCAGGATGCACGGGCTCAGGATCGTGAGCACGCCGCCGAGGTAGGCAAGGACGATGAGCAGCATGGTGCGTTCTCCAGTCGGTCGGGAGTGGGGCCGGATCAGGCGGCGGCAGGGTGGAAGGCGAGCGCGAGGCCGTTCATGCAGTAGCGCAGGCCGGTGGGCTGCGGGCCGTCGTCGAACACGTGGCCGAGGTGGCCGCCGCAGCGGCGGCAGTGCACTTCGGTGCGGATCATCCCGAACGACGCGTCGGTGGTGGTGGCGACCGCGTGGTCGAGCGGCTTCCAGAAGCTCGGCCAGCCCGTATGGCTGTCGAACTTGGTGGCCGACGAGAACAGCGCGAGGTTGCAGCCGGCACACGCGAACGTGCCTTGCCGGTGCTCGTCGTTCAGCGGGCTGGTGTACGGCCGCTCGGTGCCGGCTTCGCGCAGGATCGTGTACTGGGCGGGCGTGAGCCGGCGATGCCACTCGGCGTCGCTGAGGGTGACCT